>NC_002939.5:341250-682500 GCF_000007985.2 Geobacter sulfurreducens PCA | reverse complement strand
GTCTTCATAACCTACGCGGTTGCAGTAGAGAACACGGCAATTGAAAAACATGGCCGTCGTCGACGTCAGCTTCTGCCACGCAATGGTCGAACCGAGGCTGTCATCCTCGGTCAATCCCCGGCCAGGGCTGCTCGAGAGACAGATCACCGTGGTCGCACCGTCCATGGCAAGAATGTAGGGAGCGGAAAGATGCCACATATCCTCGCATATGAGGAGCCCCATCCGGCCGAAGCGGGAGTCGAAGGCCCGGAAGTGCTCGCCTCGCGCGAGATAACGCTGCTCATCGAAGAGCCCGTAGGTGGGCAGGTACACTTTTCTGTGAACGTGGCGCACCTCTCCCCCTTCAAGATAGAGAGAGGTATTGAAAAAACGATAGTCGGCCGACACCTCTACAAGGCCCACCGCAATGGAAATATGGCGGGAAAGCTCCCGGAGGGCATTGATTTCAGGCGCGTCCAGCCGCAGTGCTACATCGGGAACCAAGTCTTTGAGAAAGTAGCCCGTAAGCGCCAGTTCAGGAAAAACGACAAGATCGGCCTTCTCGTCGATTCCCCGCTCCACGGCCTGACGAACCATGAGGCAGTTATCGGCGACACAGCCAAGTTTCGGTTTGATCTGGGCCAGTGCAACAGTGAAATCCACGACATCTCCCCCGTAAGTTTCGGCCTACGGTACCACAGGGGTGGGGAGGTTTCAACGGTAATTCCGGGTCAGTAGGCAAGCTCGAAAGCGTTGGTGATATGTTCGATGCGGGGGGCGTCGGGGGAAAGAATGGTTATTGCGATAACATCGAACCTGGCGTTTACGTCTAACATGCCCTTGCGGGTGAGCCAGGCAAGAGCCGCCTTGGAAATCTGCCGCTGCTTGAAGGGAGTGACCGCCAACTGGGGGACGCCGTAACCGGCCGTCCTCCTGGTTTTGACCTCGACGAACACAAGTGTCTTTCCGTCACGGGCTACGATGTCGACCTCCCCCCCCCTGCAGCGGAAGTTCCGGTCGATGATACGGTAACGGAGCCGTTCAAGGTAGGCTGCGGCCAGGTCCTCGCCGCGAACACCGAGGATCTTGTTATGATGGCTGCCTTCTCCTACCGGCACCGACTTTCTCCCAGGTGCTCCCTGACCCCGCGGAAGGTTGTGCGGTGAATGGGCGAAGGCCCCAGTGCGGCAATAGCTGCCATATGGGAGGCGCTCCCGTACCCCTTGTGCTCGGCAAAGCCATACCCGGGGTAGAGTTGATCGTACTCCGCCATCAGCCGGTCGCGGGTGACCTTGGCAATGATAGAAGCTGCGGCAATGGAAATGCTCGCACTGTCGCCTTTTTTGATGGTTTGCTGAGCCACGGGAAGAGGGACGGGGGAAATCCCGTCCACCAGAAGGTAGTCGGGCGGATCGGTCAGACATTCCACGGCTTCGCGCATGGCTGCGAGAGTGGCCTGAAGGATATTGATCCGGTCAATGACCTTGTGGTCCGCCACACCGACACCGATAGCAAGGGCGGTGCCTTGGATGAGGGTAAACAGGTCATCTCGTCGTGCTGGGGTGAGCTTTTTGGAATCGTCGACGCCCGGCAGGTCGGTGCCGAAGGGAAGGATGACGGCCGCCGCCACTACGGGTCCGGCAAGGGGACCGCGCCCTGCCTCATCAATGCCCGCAATGGTGCGATAGCCGCGGCGAGCAGCCCGGCTCTCGAAATCCCAGACCGCCGGCTGCGGCTCATGATCGAACAGGGTTAACGACACTGCCTCCCCTCCAGCCGAAAAAACGAAAGCCCCGCACTGGGCGGGGCTTCGTGGTTACTGAGCCGCCACGTACTTCTTTTCGCGGATGCGGGCGGCCTTGCCGCGCAGCTTGCGGAGATAGTAGAGCTTTGCCCGGCGGACATGACCGCGGGTAATCACTTCAATAGCGTCAACGGTGGGCGAGTGAAGCGGGAACACACGCTCGACCCCGATGTTGTTGGAAATCTTGCGGACGGTGAACGACTCACGGATGCCGCCGTTTTGTCGGCTGATGCACACCCCTTGGAACGCCTGGATACGGCTCTTGTCGCCTTCCACGATTTTCACGTGAACCTTGAGAGTATCGCCCGGCTTGAAGGGGGGGATGTTCTTTTTCATTTGCTCCAGTTCGATTGCATCAATCTTGTTCATGCTTCTCTTCCTCCCGTTTATCTGACAGAAAACGTCTGTTTGTTGTCAGGTCTATCTGGCGCGGGGCACCGCTTTCATCGCACCCCGAACAGCCTGTCCATGATGATTGCCGCTGCCGACCGAACCGACAAGTGGTTATACTCGCCCGGCCCCTGAATCGGGGCGAGCACAAAGTCCGCCCGGTCGAAAAAATCCTCCGTAAGCCCCCATCCCGTACCGAACACAATGAGATAGGGATGCTCACGATCATGTGCCATTATCGACGCCATCTGCTCATACCCGATACTGCGCGGATGCTGGCGGGCGCCGGTGGTAACGAGCCGGGCAGGTGCGCCGTATTCGTTGCCGAGTTCTTCCAGGACCTCTTCAATGGAATTCGAAATCCGCACGAGGTCCAAAGCTGCCTTGCGTTTGGGGTTATAGGATGCCCCCCATCCTTCCCGCCAATGCCTGATAATCCGCCCGGCCAACTCCTTCTGGCCCTCGACGGGGGTAACCAGGTAGTAATGATTGAGGCCGAACGTCCTGGCAGAGCGGGAAATATCATGGATGTCAAGATTGGTGACGGCCGTTGCGACTACCTGCCGATTCTTGTCATACACCGGATAGTGGACAAGAGCCACACTCACCGCAGGCCTGCTGCACTCACCGCAGGTCATGGCTCGCCTTCCCTTTCGAGCATCGCCAGACAGTCCCGGTCACTGCTGCTTAGTTCCGCTTTGTGGAGCAGATCGGGACGCACCCGCCTCGTCAACTCAAGAGCTTTCTGGCGCCGCCATCGGCTGATCTCGGCGTGGTTTCCCGACAGGAGGACCCCTGGCACTTGAACCCCCCGGAACTCCACCGGACGGGTGTACTGAGGATATTCGAGCAGGCCGTCAGCGAATGAATCATATTCCGCCGAGCCGGGAGAACCGAGGACGCCGGGGATAAAACGGATCACCGCGTCGATCATGACCATTGCGGCAAGTTCGCCTCCCGTGAGGACGAAATCGCCGATGGAAAATTCGTCATCCACAAAGAGATCGCGCACCCGTTCGTCTATTCCTTCATAACGGCCGCAAACGATGATGAGCTCTTCGTAGCCGGCCAGCTCGCGGGCGGCGTCATGGTCGAATCGCCGCCCCCGGGGGGTGGTCAGGATGACCCGCGCTGCCGGCCGCTCTGCCTTCACCGCCTCAATGCAGGCGGCAAGAGGCTCGACTTTCATGACCATGCCATCACCGCCGCCGTACGGGGCATCATCAACGACCCGGTGCCGATCGGTTGCGTAGTCGCGAATATTGTGCAGACTGATATCCACGAACCCCCGTTCCACGGCCCGCCGGATGATGCTTTCGGTAAGAGGCCCGTCGAACATGGCTGGAAACAGCGTCAATATGTCAAATTTCATAGATCGAGCAGCCCCTCGGGGGGACTGACCGTCATGGTGCCTGCCTCAAGGTCGACCTGCACCACCACATCCTCTACGGCCGGGATGAGATATTCCCTGTCGGCACCGCGTACCACGTAGACATCATGACTTTCCGTGGGGAGTATCGAGTCGAGCCGGCCGATGACGGTTCCCGCCGCTGTCACAACCTGGAGACCTATGAGGTCGCACCAGTAATACTCCCCCTCTTCCAAGGGGGGAAACTGATCGCGATGGGCGTAGCTCACAGCCGAAATCAGATGAAGTACTTCGTTTATATTCGTAAACGGCGTAAGCGAAAGGAGCACCCGGTCATGATGCACGGTCGCCCGTGCCACGGGGAATGTCTCCATCCTGCCGTCCTTTCCCTTGAGCACGACCGTCTCAAGGGAAAGGATCGTATCAAATTCACCGGAAAAGGAAGCGACCTTGAGTTGCCCCCGAATCCCGTGAGTTGTTACTATCTTGCCGAGCAGCTTGAGATCATCCTGCCGCACCGGCTCACTGCTTCGCGTCATTATTCCACAATCTTCAGCACAGCTTTCTTGTTGTCCTTGGTCGAAACCGCATTTAGCAGGGTCCTGATGGCCTTGGCCGTACGACCCTCCTTACCGATGATTCTTCCCATGTCCTCCTTGGCAACGGTCAACTTAATCACCGTCGCATCGTCCTCCATCTCCTCGGTGGTCCGTACCTGGGTGGGATCGTCCACAAGCGCCCTGGCAATGGTCTCTACGAGTTCTCTCATGTCGGTAACCTCTGTGATGGAAATGACCGGCGGACCGGGAATCAGATTTCAGTTACACAGACTTTGCGACGAATTTCTCCCAGATACCTGCTTTTTTGAGAATCTGCTTGACCGTATCGGTCGGCTGAGCTCCCTTGCCAAGCCACTCGAGGGTTTTGGCTTCCTCGAACTTGACGGCGGCGGGGTTCTGATTGGGGTCATAGGTCCCCACGTTCTCGATGAATCGACCGTCTCTCCGACTACGCACGTCGGCGACGATAATCTGGTAAAAGGGCTTCTTCTTGGCCCCGGCACGAGCCAGACGAATCTTGTGGCCATCTCTTCCTCCTGGTGGTGTCACGGCCCGGAGGCCGCATAGGTGAATGTCGTTATATCCTGCTTCGGACTTCGTATGAATGCATCAAAAGGGAAACATCCCCTTGCCCATCCCTTTCATACCGCGCATCAGGCCCTTTGGTCCGAGCTTCTGAAGCTGCTTCATCATTTTCTGCGCCTCGGTGAAACGCTTGAGAAGCTGGTTCACCTCCTGAACGGTGGTGCCGCTCCCCTTGGCGATGCGCAGCCGCCTGCTGCCATTGATGATCGCGTGGTTCGCACGCTCGGCAGGGGTCATGGAGCCAATGATCGCCTCGATCCGCTTGAGCTCTCGCTCGGAAGGTTGAGCGCCCTGCAGTTGCTTCATGGCCTTACCGACCCCCGGAATCATGCCGAGAATCGACTCAATGGAGCCCATCTTCTTGATCTGTTGCAGCTGGTTGCGGAAATCCTCCAGATCGAACTGGCTTTTCTTGAGCTTCTGCTGAAGCCGTTCGGCCTCCTGAGAATCGAAGGTCGCCTGGGCCTTCTCCACAAGGGTAAGAATATCACCCATTCCGAGGATGCGCGACACCAGACGATCCGCATGAAAAACTTCCAGGGCGTCGAGCTTTTCGCCGACCCCCACAAGTTTCACCGGCTTGCCGGTCACCGCCCGGATTGAGAGCGCTGCCCCCCCCTTCGCATCACCGTCGAGCTTGGTAAGGACCACGCCGGTAATATCGAGCCGGTCATTGAAGCCGCTGGCCACATTGACCGCTTCCTGGCCGGTCATGGCGTCGGCGACGAAGAGGATTTCCCGCGGCTCCGCCGCCTCCTTGATCCTGACGAGCTCATTCATGAGATACTCGTCGATCTGGTGGCGGCCGGCGGTGTCAAGAATGACCACGTCGAAGCCGTTGAGAGTTGCGTAACGGAGCGCTTCGCGGCAGATGTCGACCGGATCCTGATCTGCCCGGGAATCGAACACTTCCACGGACAGCTGCCGCCCGAGGGTCTTCAGCTGCTCAATCGCAGCAGGCCGGTAGACGTCGGCAGGCACCAGGAGCGGTCGACGCCGCTGCCCCTTGAGCAGCCGGGCCAGCTTGCCGCAGGAGGTGGTCTTGCCGGCCCCCTGAAGGCCTACCATCATGATGGGGACCGGCGGCTTTGCAGCCAGATCGAGACTATTGTCCTCGCCCCCGCCCATGAGGGCCACAAGCTCTTCCTGAACAATCTTGATGACCTGCTGCCCCGGCGTGAGACTCTGGAGCACCTGGGTGCCGACGGCACGGACACGAACTCTTTCGACAAAGTCCTTGACGACCTTGAAGTTAACGTCGGCTTCAAGAAGAACGAGCCGCACCTCGCGCAGCGCCTCCTTGATATTCTCCTCGCTCATCACTCCCTGACCGCGGAGTTTTTTAAAGAGGACGTCAAGCTTGTCGGAAAGATTTTCGAGCATTATCTCAATTAATTCAATATATTATGCGGCCACACCAAAAACTACGGCTACTGCGCGCACGTTACCATGGAGAAAGAGGTTAACTATAGCCCCCCTGTCTTCGGCCTGTCAAGACAAAAAAAGACTTTGCCGCAGGCGAAGATAACGCCCCGGAAGGAACCGAACATGGCGACACGCGGCAACGGACGCTGCGTACCTAGGATTACGGCAACCGGCTGTAGCCGACAGCTGTCTTTTCGTGGATCTCCTCGGGCTCGAGATCGGCCTCCCGCAGGCTCGACTCAACCGCTACGGCATCGGCCGATGCATAGCGGATGGCAAGACCGCAATCAGCGTGGAGGTCGCGGGGCGCGGGAATGAGAAGTATCACCATCCCCTGGCCTTTGAGGAGTTTTTCGGCTTTCATGACGCGGTGGATCGAGTTGAAAATCGCAACGCGCTCTCCCTCGCGAACCATGGCGCTCCTTTCAGGTCGAGAGTTCGCTGGCCAATTGACAAACGGCACAGACTTCCATACTATGCCGAAAGAGGTGAACAATGCACGCATTTTTTATGATTTCGGGCCTGACGCTGACGGCTCTCCTCATCAATATTCCCCTCGGCTATCTTCGTCAAGGGTGCGAGAAGTTCACTTTCGGCTGGTATTTCTACATCCACATCTCCATTCCCCTTATCATCTACCTGCGTGTAAAGGCCGGCTTCAGCTGGAAATTCATCCCCCTCACCCTCGGTGGCGCCGTCGCGGGGCAGCTTATTGGCGGATTCATCCATCGCCGCCGCCAAAACAATGGGTGACGTTCGCGGACGGATGGGCAAGCCCCGGGTGGTAGGCGACCTCCTGGCCGATGTCCTGCGAGGCAAGCCCGCGGAACGTCGCCTGAAAGAGGGACGCATCTGGCTGTTCTGGGACGAGGCTGTGGGAGAACGCATTGCGGCCCGTGCCCGGCCGGTGGCCTTTCGCGACGGCACCCTCACCCTGGCCGTGGTGAGCGCGCCCTGGATGCAGCAGTTGAGTTTCCTGAAGGGTGAGATTACCGACAGATTGAATAGCCTGCTGGGCGAGCCGGTCGTGCGCGACATCTACCTCAAGGCCGGACACATCGCCCCACCGGCGCAAGACGGGGACACCCCGTCCAGGCCTTCCAGAGAACTGAGTTCCGCCGAAGAGCGGTTTATCGAGGACACCACGGACCAGATGGACGATGAGGAGCTCCGTGAGGCCCTAGCCTCGCTGATGCAACGCCACTATTGCTCCGACGTGGAGTAACCCCCTTCCGGGCCGTATTCCCCCAGCAGCTCCGCAACTTCTGCCGAGTAGGTATAGTCATCGTTTCGCACAACAAGAGGCGGCAGGACCTCAAGGTCGCCCCGGCGCCCCTTGGCGAACTCCACCATGGCCATGCGCGCCGGCGCGGTGCGGGTGCCGTGTACGAGCCGAAGGCGCAGACAGGCGAGTTTGAGGCTTGCAGCGTGGGCCATGAGCTCGGGGAGGCGGGCCGGGTGATAGATGAAACAGATCCGGCCCGTGGTTTTTACGAGATATTTGGCGCTTTCAAGAAAATCGGCCAGGGTTGCGGTCGATTCGTGGCGGGCATCGTCCCGACCGGCCCGTGGACTTATCTTTCCGGTCCCCCTCCTGCGGTAGGGAGGGTTGGACAGTACCAGATCAAAGGATGACACGGGAAAGCGTCGACGGAGACCGAGTACGTCTTCCCGCAGGATGGCGATCCTTTCGGCGAGGCCGTTGAGGTGAACGTTTCGCTCGGCGAGGTGCGCCATTCTTTCCTGGAACTCGACCCCAACGAAGGTGCTCCCCGGACAGCGGCGGGCAAGCACAAGGGGGATTATGCCGCTGCCAGTCCCCAGGTCGATTCCCCGTCCCCCCTCTGTCAGACAGGAAAACGCACACAGGAGCAGGGGATCGAGGGAAAAGCGGTAGCCGTCCCGTTGCTGGAGAATCTTGAGATCGTAAGCCCGGAGCTCATCCAGGGTTTCCGTCCCTTCCTCCGGGGCGCCACTCATCGTCACTCCCCGCCCCCTCTCCGCGTGCGGCTCAACAGCCACTCCCGTCCGACCATCAGGAGGAAAATAGCAAACGAAGTGAGCGTCAGGTACTTGCCGACCTTGAAGGGAAGCGGGTCGAAGGTGAACTCGACCCGGTGCCGGCCGGGGGAAAGGTAGACGCCTCGCAGGATGTAGTTGACGCGGTGAATCTCCGTGGGCGTTCCATCAACCCGGGCCCGCCATCCGGCGTGGAACTTCTCGCCCAACACCAGCAGGGCGTTGCGTCCCGCCCTGACGTCACAGGCGATATCGTTGGCCTCGTAGCGGGTTACCGTCACCTCGCCCGCATCGCCCTTGGGCTGAGCCATCGGCGGAGGCATGGGGATGGGAGGCTGCTCCTCAACGACGGCAAAGGAGCGGGGATTGTACGACGGCTGCTGCATGATGCCGAGGATCTGGCGTGGATCGCTGAGAAGCAAGGCGCTGGGTGCGAGCCACGCCTTGGGCAGGACTCCCCGGTTTTCCAGCACCAGCCGGCTACCGTCCGGCGAGGCAAAGACCGGCACATAGCGCGGGCCGAGCGCTTGGCGATCGTCCTCGTACTGTTGGGCATCGTGCACCAGATAGCGGACATTCATCATATCCGGCATGGCCGAATCAAAGCTGAAGGATTCGAGAAAATCCTGCCAGCGGGCGATCTGCACGGGATTCGAGGTAAACATGACCGGAATGCCGTGGCTCACATATTCCATGGGGTCGCTGCCGTCGATGGGGAGCACCCGGCCGGTCTTCGGCATGGGGGCAAGGAACTCCACCACCGGCGATTTCTCGCCCTTGACCTTCTGCGGCACATCCTGCAGCAGCATGAACTTGGCATTCACCCGCCCCACATCGACCAGGAATACCCCCACGAGCAGGTAGGGCAGGGCCCGACGCGAGAACCACCCCCGTGCCCAGCTCCACAACACGGCGCCGTAGACCGCGGCAAATGCGGCGGCAATGCCGATTTCCCGCTGAATGGTCTGCAACCGCTGGGCCACCAGGGCCGGTCCCTGCTCGAAGCGGGTCGGCTGGGTGATCATGGGTGACAGGAGATCCATAACATAGGGACGCGCGGCCATGGTGATGCCGAGCAAGGCCAGGAGCGCCGGAACAAGGGCGATGGCTCCTGCGAGATAGCGACTGAAAGCCGATGTGGCACGGACCTCGTCATCCAGCAGGAGGTCGGCTCCCCGGGCCGCGAGGACCGCGAGCCCCAGGGTCGTGACGAACAGCATCATTTTGGGGACCCGGAAATGATCGATACCGGGGAAGTGCTCGTAGAGCAGCCAGTAAAAAGGGGTGTACTTGCCGAAGGAGAAGAAGAGCCCCCCGACAACGGCGCCAAAGGCGAGCCAGGCATACCGGTCGCGGCGGAAGATGAACGGCAGCGGGGCCAGGAGCCAGGGGAGCAGCCCCATGTAGTCCGTGGTCTGGGTGAAGACCATCCGCCCCCAGTAGTAGGTGCCGTGAGAGGGATCATCGTAGCCCCCTTCCTGGCGGGACAGACCGAAAAATCCGGGGATCACGAAGGTGACAGCCTCCTCCGGCGGCATGGACCAGGACATGGCCTCTTCCACCTGGAGCCCCCCCTGCCCCTGGTTCGACCCGCTCTGGAGGCCGCGGGTGGTCTCCCTGGACCAATCGGCCAAGGGGATGAGGGAGATGGCGACAGTGGAAAGGAAAAAGCAGAGGATGACTGCATTGAGACCGACGAGCCGGGCAATCCCCTTACCCGTCCGGCTGTCGGGATCACCCGCGATGATGCCGGCGGTCCGGCACAGGCCGTACGCCCCGATGGCAAGGCAGGTATAGAAGGCGATCTGCCAGTGCATGTTGAAGAACTGGATGGCCAGCACCACGGCACTGGCGAGGAAGAATATCGTCCGCCGGGACTGGTATCCCCGCTCAAGGAAATAGAATGCCCACGGGGCAAAGCTGATGGTGGCGATCTTCTGGGCGTGTCCCGCATTGATAAGCGAGGCGTTTTCCGGCGCGATGGCGAAAATCAGCCCGCCCAGAAGCGCTGCGGCGCGCCCCGTGCCGATGGCGCGGCAGAGAAAATAGGTGCCAGCCCCACCCACGAAGAGGTGGAACA
The DNA here is from genome assembly GCF_000007985.2 of Geobacter sulfurreducens PCA. Taxonomy (NCBI): domain Bacteria; kingdom Pseudomonadati; phylum Thermodesulfobacteriota; class Desulfuromonadia; order Geobacterales; family Geobacteraceae; genus Geobacter; species Geobacter sulfurreducens. The sequence continues at coordinate 672,289 of NC_002939.5, read as the reverse complement.
CGATGAACCAGGCCACGTTGGCCGGCGCCGGGAAGAGCCAGAAAATGAGGCTGCGGTAGAAAAGGAACTGGAGCGACAGGGTCCCGCCCCCTTCGGTCGTCCCGCCGTTGGTAAGCCAGTCCCAGCCGGCCCGGAGATGCACTCGGAACAGGTCCAGGAACCCCATTTCCTTGTAGTGCTTGATGGTCCAGTAGAACTCGTTGGTAATGTCCGGAGCCCTGATGATCTTGCCGGTAAAGAGGATCTTGGCGAAAAAGAGCACGAGGATCGCCAGGAGTGCCCCCATCAGCAGGAGGTCTTTTTTTCGTTCGGTAGTCACGCTAGGTTCCGTCTCCTCGTCAGGTTGTCGTAGAAAGCGTCGAGCCGCGCCGCGGCATCGCGCCAATTGAAGCGGGACAGGATTCTCTCGCGTCCGGCCGTGCCCACGGCCCGGCGCCGGACCGGGTCGGCCAGGAGCTCGGCAATCCGCGCGATCATCTCGTCGGGGGCACTGGGGCGACAGAGGATGCCGGAGATGCCATCCTCAACGTATTCGGCGATCTGTCCCACCCGGTCGGCCACCACCGGCACGCCGGCGCGCATCAGCTCCGTCAACTTGGCGGGACATTTGGCGCGATTCACCAGGGTGTCCGCAAAGGGATAGAGGGCCACGTCGCCGGCGGCAAGCCAATGGGGCAGTTCATCGGGCTCCACCCAACCGGCGATGTGGAGGGAATCGGCAAAGCCCTCTGCCCGCGCCGCGGCCGCCAGCAGTTCCTCCTCCCGGTTCCGCCCCGTTCCCACCACCAGGAACCGGATGCCGGGCACCTTACGGGAAAGCCCGGCAAAAACCCGGTGCAGATCTTCCTGGCTGAACTCGAAAAAACGGGTATAGAGCAGGACCACGGGTGCGTTGCCGTCGATGCCGAGGCGTGCCCTCACCCGCGCGCCGTTACCCAGCGGCTGGTCATCAACGCAGTTGGGCAGGTAAAGCAGCCGTTCCGGCGCTACCCCCATGGCGGCAATCCGCGCCTCCAGCTCGCGGCTCGCCACAGTCACCCCCCTGACGCGGGGCGGCAGCCACTCTTCCTGGAACGCAAACAGGAGACGCTGGGCCGGGGAGTAGTCATGGAGGGCGTTCATGCCGCCCCGGCCTTCCCAATCGTCCGTATCGAGGAACAGCGGCGAGCTCCTGGACGCGGTCAGCAGGTGGAGCATGGCGGCAAGTCCCCCATACCCCTTTGGCTTGAACAGGTGGATCAGATCCGGCTCCTCCTCCCGCGCGGCCCGGTACATGCGCCAGGCCATGACCGGCGCCGACAGGGCTGCGCCGCCGGGAGCCAGCCGGATATTCCGCAGCCGCACCCCCCGGATCTCCTCCGTGTGCCCCGAATCTTCGGGATTGGTGTACGGCGGGGCGACAATCGTGACCCGGTGGCCGAGCGCCTGGAGCTCCGCCGCCAGGGGGACCATGCGGGCCACAACCGTTCCCTTGGGACGGATGCCGAAGGGTGCCAGGAAGACAATCTTCATGCCGCTATCCCCCATAGGGCCCGAACCTGCCGCGTCGGAAATCGAGGAATCCCCGCCACATCATGCGCAGCTTGGCCGTCTTTTCCCGCTCGAAGATGAGGATACTCGCCACCTCCTTGCCGAGCCGTACCAGGTCGAAGAGGCAATGGACCGGGAAGTCCCGCAGGTATTCGGCAAAGACGGCGCAGCGGTTGCGGGTCTTGTAATAGCGGCGCAGCGGCGAGTGGTGCGTGGCCACGAACGGCCCGTAGCGCCGCAGGTCACCGACCCGGTGATGGAGCAGCGCCCGGTTGGCGCGAACGACCTGAAAGCCCTTTTTCCGCAGGCGGAGACAGTATTCGTTGTCCACGAAGTCGATGAAAAAGTCGTCGCGGAACGGTCCGACCTCCCGGAATGCGGCGAGATTCACCAGACATCCCGATGTCATGGGGGTCATGACGTCGCTGCACGGGGTTGTTCCGCCGGGCGCCGGCCGGGCACCGGTCAGGTGGAAGGGGGCGATGAGCCCCACCCGCTCGCGCCAGTCGCTGCCGAGGCACGCCAGCATCTGCTCAACCATTCCGGGTTCGGCGCGGCTGTCCTGATCCATGGTCAGGAGGAGGTCGAAGCCTTCAGCCAGAGCCTCCCTGGCCGCCCGGTTCAGCGCGGCGGCAATGCCGAGGTTCCGGCCTTCGCCGACAATGGTCGCGCCGAACCTGTCCCGCAGTCGGGAATGGAGTTTATGGTCCTGCTCTTCGGAGTTGTCGACCACGATCAGTTCATGCACCTGATGCCGGTAACTCGCGATAGCGTCCAGGACAGAGCTGTCGGGCCGGTAGAGAACGACCACCCCGATCGTTCTGATGTCAGCCAGCCGATCACCCTTCATCTGCCGGCCCGGGGCGATCGTTCCAGAATTGCCAGGGATTCGGCCCCGCCCCGGGATCTGATCACTGCCTTGACGCTGAAATCGCTCCTGATGCTGGTGGTGAAGTAGTCGAGCAGGGTCACGAACGATTCCCTCGAAAAGACATGGAAATGGATTTCCGCCTTGCCGGCCGACATGGTTTCCACCAGGGACTCGAGCTCTTCGCCGGACAGGTTCCGGTAGTGCCGGTTTCGTGCATCGGAATTGGGCGTGGAGATGGTCAGCCACTCCCGATAATGCAGCCGGTTTCTTTCGTCCAGCGACTGGGACGTGCCATCCCGCACCAGTTCATAGTCATCGATGAAGTGCTGCAGAGGCGTCAGCGGACGCCCCTTGTCGAAACACCTGCTGCCGATCGGCACGGTAATGAACAGCGTTCCCCCCGGCCGGAGGACCCTTGCCCAGTTGGACAGGACCTGGAGTGGATTCGATGCGTGCTCGAGCACGTGGTTGGCGATCACGAAATCCTGGGAGCAGTCCGGAATACTGGCAAGGGTAAATCCATCTTCCAGGTAGTCGGTCGGCACGATGCTGGCCGCATCGAGCTCGGGGAATTTGCGGATGTTTTCCTCCCGCGACACGTAATCCACATACTTGACGGTTACGCCGGGCGGGACCTGCAGCGGAAAGTGGAGCGCTCCTATTTCGAGCCCGCTTCCCCTCAGGAATCGCGCGGCTGCCCTTTTTCTGGCCAGATACGACGGGAATATTCCCGATTCCTTGACCGCTGCCTTCAGGGATGACAAAAACCGTGTAGCCACTCTGCTCCCCTCTCTCCGTAACGAATCAGATTGCCCGGGCGGCAATGAGCTTGCTGAAGACGAACAGGAGTTTCTCCCACCTGCCGGCGGCGGGGAAAAGCGTCTCCCTGTATTTCAGTGCCAGAGCGAATGTTTTCATCCTGTTGCCGCCGGAAAGAAGAGATTCCGCATACTCGCCGATCTCTTCCAGAAACGACCGTTCCGCCGGGGTCAGGTTCAACCTGTCGGCCATGGCACGATAGCGACGCGCCCTGTTGGCAAGCAGCTCATAGTATCCGCGTTTTTCCGCCGCGGTTTTGCCCATGAGGTGGGCGGCGATCCGCGCCGGCAGCCCCGCCCTCACATTTGCGCCGGTATAATTGTGTGCATGCTGCCGATACTCCGTCAGCTTCGCGGCATGATAAACGACCCCGTTGCGGCGCGAGGCCGCGACCGCGAGCCACCAGTCGTGGTAGGTTTCCGCTTCGGGGATCGGCAGCGCGGTTGCCAGGAGATCACGCCTGAGCATGGCCGTGCACCCGGTGACACAATTGTTGCAGACAAAGTATTCAAAGCAGGTGCCGCTGACCGGCCTTACCCCGGAAACCTCCACCAGTGAGCCGGGCAACGGCTGGTCGTCCCCGTCGATCAGGAGCGCGTCGGTATATATCAGAGAGTGCGGGCCGATCTCTCGCACCAGGGTCTCGATCTTTTCGGGGAGCCAGATGTCATCCTGATCGGAAAGCGCTATGAACTCTCCGCGGCAACCGGCAAGGGCGCGTTCGAAATTCCTCACAAAGCCGAGATTGCGTTCATTCACCCGGAAGGTTATGCCGTGCGCCCGGCGGTACTCCTCCAGAATGGCAACCGTTCCATCGCGCGAACAGTCGTCGGAGACGACGATTTCGATGTTGCGATAGGTCTGCGCCAGAACCGAGTCAAGCTGGCGCCTGAGATAGCGTTCGCCGTTATAGGTCGCCAGGGCGACTGACACAAGCGGAATCTCGCGCATGCACGCCCCTCTCATTTGCGGGCCGTCAGCTCCCAGCCCCACGGGTCGTTCCGGACCGTGTCGAAACGGTCGAGGAAAAGAAGCATGGCCTGGCAGACGGGAATCACCAGTCCCAGCGCGACGCGGAGAGGATAGAGAAACACGCCGGCGAGACGGATTCCGGATACCCCGCTGTTCCGCGCCTTGGGGAACATGCGCAGCGCCCTGGGCAGTTCGTAGGCCCACCGCAGGAACATCCCGCCCATGGGGACAACGCTCACCTCGCTGAATCCCGCCGCCGTGCAGAGGTACTTGAGCCCGTACGAGGTATACCTGAAATAATCGTACGGGGTCTGATGTTCGTCCTGCGCCATGGGCACCGTCAGGAAAAGGCGGCCGCCCGGCTTCAGGACGCGGTACATCTCCTTGACGCATTCAAGGGGCTTCTGCAGGTGCTCAAGGACCTGGGTGCACAGCACGGCGTCGAAGCTGGCGTCCGGAATCGGCAGATTGTCGAGGGGGGCCTTATAGTCCAGGTGGTCGTAATTCCACGTGCTGTCGCCTATCGCCATATCAGCCGCCTTGTAGTCGCAGTGGCGGAAGAGCCCCTTGTAGGCGCATTCCCCCGCGCCGGCATCCAGCAGGCTGCTTCCCGGCGCAAGCCCGTCAGCGACCGATTTGACGAATGCCGTAACGCAGTAGCGGCCCAGATCGGAGTACTTTGATTTGGCGATGAAGTCATCGGTAATTGTCATCAAACTGCATCCTTCCAGAGACGAGAGTAACGGGTTCGTACCAGCACCAAAACGAGAACCGCATATGAAGCGGCATAGACCGTCATCAGGATTACGGCGTTTTCAACGGCCAGACCGAGTGCCAGCACGAGAAGCAGAGGAACGCACGCCATGACCGCAAACAGCAGCAGGTCGGAGAGTATCGGATAATCGGTCACGTTCCTGAAATGACGGTACGCGGCCAGGGCAACCGCCAGCTTGGCCGCCACGGTCGACAGGGCCGCACCCACGCCCCCCAGGGAAGGGATGAGCGCGATATTGAGCAGCACATTGAAGATGTTGCCGTATGTCATGGTTGCCCCATACTCCCGAGCCATATTCCAGGCCGAAAACGGCAGCACGATCGCCCCTGCCGCATAGCCGAGCGTAATAGCGAAGCCAAGCACCTGCAAACAGGCGATGCTTTCGCTGAACGAAGGACCGTACAGGGTTATGATGATGCTCTCCGAAAACAGCAGCAGGAAAAATCCCAGGGGAACCGTACCAACAAGCATCAAAAAGGTGAAGCGCGAAAGTACCGCGGCCGGTGTCCCCTGTTTGAACGATTGGGCAAGCGGCCGGAACATCGTCGGCGTGACGATGGAACTGATGGCATAGAACGGATTGATGATCTTGTATGCCGCCTCATAGATGCCGACCGCATGGGGAGTGGCGAAGTAATACAGGATCAGCCGGTCTGACGTAGTGAACACGTACAGAGAGAGATCCGCTTTGAGAAAGTGACGGCTCTCCGCGAACGCCTGGCGGATTTTCCGGCCATAGGTTGAACCGAACTGTCGCCGGTCCAGTGCACGCACCCTGTGCCGGCCGAGGAACAGCAGTGCGAGCACGCAGCCCAATGCCGAGTTCAGCACCATGATGTACGGCAGCTTCTGCCAGTCGAGGGGCGCCCGTATGAACGCAAACACGACCAGGGCATAGATGGAGCTTTGGGCGACCCGGATAAAGGACGCCGTGTTGATCTCTCCCAGTGCCACGAAAACCCACGCAGGAGAGAACACCTCGAAAAAGATGAGAAAGACGGCCGTTGATAGGAAGTACGCCAGCCGCGGATCGATCCCGGCGAACCTGACCACCAGCAGCGTTGCGGCGATCACCGCGCACGAGAGAACGATCTTCGGCGGAACAGTCAACGCGAGGAGAGCGCCCAGGGTGTCGTCGTCGCGGGCAAGCCGCTGCGAAGAAAGCGCGGTAAGTCCTCCGTCGGCGAAGCGGGTCAGCAGGAGCAGGACCGCACTTGTCGCGGCGCTGAAACCGACGTACTCCGGACCGACAACCCGGCTCATGTAGATCATGCTCGCCGCGCCCAGCAGAAGGGCGACTGCTTCGGCGACCGCCCGAAACGTAAGCTTGCCGTCCATCATGCTGCCTTTTTACCGATAAACACGGAGATGATCTCTCCGTGCCGGCCGGGGAGCTGCATCTCCAGGCACGGGAACCCTTCGCGGCTCAGACAGGAGGCGGCATCCCTGCCGAAATCCCTGAATACGAGCACGCCGGTGTTCCGCACCGTATCGCCGTGCATGACCGGCGACTTGAGATACTCGATGCCTCCCTGCCCCATGCGGGCTCTCTCGACAGTGTGCTCCAGGGAATAGTCGACCGGTACCGTCAGAACGTGATAACCACCGGGTTTCAGCACCCTTCGGACTTCTTCGAGCGACTTATCGAGATCCGCCACATGCTCAAGCACATCACTGTTGATAACCACATCGAAACTGTCGTCGGGAAAGGTCAGGCATTCGAGGGATTCGTTCCGCACGCCGCCGATGGTTTCGCCGAACCGGTCGGGAGCGAGATATTCCGAAACCACGTAGCGCGGGCATGCCTTCAGGGCGTCGATGCGGAAGATGTTGTATGCCGCTGTTTCGTAGACCGAAAACAGTGGGTCGGAGCAGAGCCTGCGCGCCAGGTCCCCGCTCGTGGCGTGGCCGCACAGATCGAGCACGGTCCGGGCCAGCATCCTCATCCTGGAATTGGCCATGCAGGTGACGCAGAGGAAATTCTCCCTCATGGCGAGCATACGCTTGAAGTCTTCCCCGGCCTCCCACGACGCGGTAAGGTCGGCCAGCCACCGTTCGAGTTCGCGCGAATAGACAATCATGCTCCGGGTGTCGCAGACGGGGCAGTAGTCGAACGAAACGAACCGCCACGCTCTCCGGTGCATCAGGAACCGGGCGATGTTTTTCACCGGAACAGGGATCACATCGTCTCCGCGGGGAACCCCTGGCCGACAAACCACTCGTACGTTTCCCGCACCCCGTCCTCCAGCCCGATCCGGTGCCGCCAGCCCAGCGAATGCAGCCGGGACACGTCCGAGAGCTTGCGGGGGGTGCCGTCGGGCTTTGACGCGTCAAAGACGAGCTCACCTTCGAAGCCCACGACTATTTTAACCAGCAGCGCCAGGTCCCGAATGGAGATCTCTTCGCCGCTGCCGATATTGACGATGTCATTGCCTTCGTGGTGGCGCATGAGATAGAGCGCGGCGTCGGCCACGTCATCCACGTGGATGAACTCCCGCAGCGGCGCCCCTGTTCCCCAGACCGTGACCGTCGGAGCTCCGGCGATCTTTGCCTCGTGGAACTTGCGGATCAGAGCGGGGAGGACATGGGACTTCTCAAGATCGAAGTTGTCGTTGGGACCGTAAAGGTTGGTCGGCATGGCCGCAATGAAGCGGGTGCCGTACTGCCGGTTGTAGGAGCGGCACAGGGATATGCCGGCGATCTTGGCGATGGCGTAGGCTTCGTTGGTGGGCTCCAGTGGACCGGTCAGGAGATACTCCTCGCGGATTGGCTGGGACGCCATCTTGGGGTAGATGCAGGTGCTCCCCAGGAAGAGGAGCTTCGACACGCCGGTGCGATAGGAGCTGTGGATGACGTTGGCCTCAATCATCAGGTTGTCGTAGATGAACTCGGCCGGATAGGTGTTGTTGGCGACGATGCCCCCCACCTTGGCCGCGGCGAGAAAGACGTAATCGGGCTGTTCCGCAGCGAAGAACGCCGCCACAGCGGCCTGGTCCCGCAGGTCCAGCTCACCGCTCGTGCGCAGGAGCAGGTTCCCGTATCCCTCTGCGGTCAGTTTCCGCACAATGGCCGACCCCACCAATCCCCGGTGGCCGGCAACGTAGATCCTGGCGTTCCTATCCATCGGCCCGCTTCTCCCGCTCGGCCAATGCCAGGTCCGCATCGGTCATCATATCCACGAGCCCCTGGAAGTCCACCCGGGGCTGCCAGCCGAGCTGGCGCCGGGCCTTGGCAGGATCGCCCAGCAGCAGGTCCACCTCCGCCGGCCGGAAATAGCGGGGGTCGATCTCGATCACGATCTTCCCGCTGTTCGTGTCGATCCCCTTCTCGTGCCCCCCTTTCCCCTGCCACTCAAGGGGCATGCCGAGCCGCGCGAAGACCCGTTCGGCGAACTCCCGCACCGACCAGGTCTCGCCCGTGGCCACCACGAAGTCGTCGGCCTCCTGCTGCTGGAGCATGAGCCACATGGCTTCCACGTAGTCCCCGGCAAAGCCCCAGTCGCGCTTGGCATCCAGATTCCCGAGATAGAGCCGATCCTGAAGACCCGTCTTGATCCGGCCGGCAGCCCGGGTGATCTTCCGGGTGACGAACGTCTCGCCGCGACGCGGCGACTCATGGTTGAACAGAATGCCGTTACAGGCATACATGCCATAACTCTCGCGATAGTTGACGGTGATGTAGTAGGCGTAGGCCTTGGCGCAGGCATAGGGTGAGCGGGGGTAGAAGGGGGTGGTTTCCTTCTGGGGCGTCTCCACCACCTTGCCGTACAGCTCGGAGGACGAGGCCTGGTAGAATCTCGTGTTCAGGCCGGTCTCGCGGATGCCTTCCAGTAGCCGCACCGTGCCGAGGGCATCGATTTCCCCGGTGTACTCGGGGACATCGAATGAAACCCGGACATGGCTCTGGGCGCCCAGGTTGTAGATCTCGTCGGGCCGCACCTCGCGCAGGACCCGGTTGATGGAGCTGGCGTCGTTCAAGTCGCCGTAGTGGAGGAAAAGCCGCACGTCGGGCTCGTGGGGGTCCCGATAGAGGTGGTCGATCCGCCCGGTATTGAATGATGACGAACGCCGGATGACGCCGTGAACCTCGTATCCCTTGCCAAGGAGCAGTTCCGCCAGGTACGAGCCGTCCTGGCCAGAAATGCCGGTTATGAGTGCGCGTTTCACGGATGTTCCTCCCTGATTGACTGAGTTTCCCCGGCCGGCTCGCCGGCTTGGTGCAGAAGTTCCGAAGCCACGCCCCGCTGCAGGAGTTCTTCCCGCAATGCCTCGCGGCGCTTGAACGTGGTGATGACGATATGGTGGTTGCCCGCCAGGAGCCCATGGGGAATGGACACCACGGGCTTGCCGAAGAACTCGCGTCCGTCGGTCGCCTGGTCCATGACCAGCGCCAGCTCCAGTCCCACCTCCCGCAGCGACAGATAGGCGATCTCCGCCACCTCGTCCACCCCGCAGAAGGCCACCCGCCCGACCCCCTGGGTCTTGAGCGCCCGGAACAGGGCGAGATAATCCTGGCGAGCGACCCGGAAAAGGGTCGTGAATGAGCTCAGGTGCTCATAGGCAAGGCGACTCTTTTCGGCAAGCCCCCGGGGGGTGAGGAGATAGGCGTAGCGGTTTCGGGGAAAGGACTTGATCCGCACGAACCCCTTGTCCACGAGGTGTTTCAGGTAGGAGTTGACGAGCCCGAGGGCGATGCCGACCTGGCGGGCGATCTCGCGCTGGGACAGGGGCTCCTCCGACGAGATGGCCGACAGGAGCAGAAAGGAACGATAGGATTCATCCTTTTCGCGAAGCTCGTTCATGAAATGAACGATACTCTACTTCCCACGGGAATGCAACCGGTTATGCGCGTTTCATCCGGCGGTAGACCGCTTCGAGGACATCGGCCCGCGCCTGCCAGGAATGTTCGCGCTCGGCCCGCTCCCGCGCCAGGCGAGCACGCTCGGCCCGAGCCGCCGCATCGCCGGCCAGGCCGGCCAGGTGCGCGGCCAGATCCGCCGCGTCGCCATAACGGGCGTAGATGCCCGTCTCACCCAGGATTTCCCGGTTCACCGGCGTATCGAACGCAATCGTAGGGAGCCCGCACGCCATGTAGTTGAAGAGCTTGCCGTTGGCCTCGGTGAGGGACACCTTGGGCGACACGGCCATATCCCCCGCCGAGAGGTAGAGGGGCGCCTTGCCGTAGTCGATCCGCCCGGTGAAGGTCACCATGTCGGCAATACCCAGGTCGCGCGCCTTCTGCCGGTACCCCTCTTCCGGAAATCCCATGACCAGGAGCCGGAGCGGGTTCCCCCGGGATTTGAGGATCACCATGGCCGACAGGAGAAGATCGATCCCCTGGTAGCGGTTCAGCACTCCTAGATAGACCGCCAGCGGCACGTCCGGCGCGATGCCGAGCCGGCGGCGAACCTCCGTGCGGTCATGGGGACGGAACACCGCGGTATCGACCCCGTCCATGAGGGCCGTCACCTTTACAGCCGGCACCCCCCATTTCGTGACGAGATCGTCCCTGCCCGGCCCCGAACTGGTCACGATGGCATCGGCGCTGCGGTTGATTCCCCCCTCCATTAGGGCGAAAAAACGGTAGAGCAGCGACCCTTCGCGGACAAACCCGTGGTCGGCCAGCTCCATGGTGAGGCTCCCCTGACAGTCGAACAGAAGGGGGATACCCATCAGTTTTTTCAGGAACACGCCGAAGAACGCCCCTTCATGCAGATGGGCATGAATCAGGTCGGGGCGCAGGCGCCGGGCGGTGCGCAGGGCGGTGCCGCAGAGGAGAACATCCAGGTAGGGCTTGTGCCAGGAGGGTCCGGCGGAAAGCTTCGTGTACCAGGGGACGCGCAGGGTGCGGTCCGTGGGGATGCCCGCCATGTCCCGCCCCAGATGGTAGGTGACTATCCGCACCTGGTGCCCGCGGGCAATGAGCGTCCGGGCCTCTTCGTAAATCCTGACGTGGCACCCGCGGTCGGCGAAAAACGGCGTGGGGGCCAGCATGAGAATCCTCACGGCGCCGCCCCCCTACCTTTCATCCAGGTTGATTTTCTCCCGGACGACGTAAATCGGTTTCCCCTGGGACTCGTGGTAGGTTCGGGCGTTCACCTCTCCCAGCAGCCCGAGGGCGATGAACTGCACCCCTCCGAAGAGGAGAAAGGCGGTCAGGATCAGCAGGGGATTGCGGTTCATGCTCATCCCCTCGAAGAGTTTCATAGAGAGGGTAAGCCCGCCGGTCAGGAACCCGGCCAGGATGGTATAGATGCCCCACTTGCCGAAGAGCTGGATCGGCTTGGTGGAATAGGTGAGCAGGAACTTCACCGTCATCAGGTCCAGAACGACGCGCATGGTACGGGAAATGCCGTATTTGCTCGTGCCATAGAGGCGGGCATGGTGGCGGACCGGTATCTCCGTCACCCGCGCCCCCACCTGGGAGGCCAGGGCGGGGACGAACCGGTGCATCTCTCCGTACAGATTGACCCCGTCCAGCACTTCGCGCCGGTAGGCCTTCAGGGTGCAGCCGTAATCGTGGAGGTGAACCCCTGTCATCCGGGAGATGAGCGCATTTGCGATAATGGAGGGAAGGCGCCGGTTGACGAAGGTGTCCTGCCGGTCCTTGCGCCAGCCCGAGACCACGTCGTACCCCTCGTCGATCGTGGCCAGGAGCATCGGAATGTCAGCCGGGTCGTTCTGGAGGTCGCCGTCCATGGGCACGATGACCCTTCCCCGGGCGGCATCGAAGCCGGCCGCCATGGCGGCGGTCTGGCCGAAGTTGCGGCGGAAGCGGATCACCTTCACCCGCCGGTCTTGTTGGGCAATCTCCCGCAGCAGGGCGAACGAGCCGTCAGAGGAGCCGTCATCCACGAGAATCAGCTCGTAGTCGATGCCTGACCCGACCAGGGCGTCGCTCACCCGCGCATGAAGATGCGGAATAGTCTCTTCCTCATTGTAGATCGGAACAACGATACTCAGTTCCACCGGGCACCTCACTGATGTTGCTTCTGCACTGCCTGACGCTGCCGCAGGACAGGCAGATAGAGCCTGACCTCGGCGGCTTCGTCCGGGTACTCCATGGCGCCGAACATGGCGAACATCTCGTAATTGAGCACCGCCTCGGCCAGATTGCCGCGCCGTTCCTCGGCCTTGGCCAGGGTCAGGTACGCCCGGATATTGAACCGGTCGATCCGTAGCGCCTCCCGCGCATGCGCCGCCGCCTGGTTGTAATCCCCCGTCAGCAGGTAACTCAGCCCCACCGTCTCGCGCACCCAGGTAGAGTCGGGATTGACCGTGACTGCATGCCGCCAGAGGGTATGTTCGCTGCGCCAGTACCCGTTTTGTATCACGGTGAGCCCGGCGAACACAACAATCACGAGGCAGGAGGCGCCGACAAATCTCCGGTGGGGCCAGCGTTGGAGGCACCCCGCCAGGACGAGCCCAACGCCGGGAAGGCAGAGGTACATGTACCGGTCCGCCGCCAGGTAGGCCACGGGAACCAGGTTGGAAACCGGCAGCCAGAAAATGAGGAACCAGCCGATACCGAACGATACCAGGGGAAGCCGGCGACGGAGAAAGACCGTCGCGCTTGCCACTGACGCAAGGAGCCCGAGCGACAGCAACGCCCACGGTTGCCAGAGGCTTTCGGAGAGTCGGAATACATACTCGGGGGCTAGGCGGACCGGGAGAACGATCTTGGAGAGATAGAATCCGAAGGCCTTCATGGCACCCATGAAGAGGGGAAGATAGTTCTCCGAAGCACCAAAGCTGTTCTTGGAATAGACCGTGAGCAGATGTTCAGGTGCCAGGAGCCCCCGGAACCGGTACATGAGCGCCGCACCGGCCGCCACGAGGAAGAGAAGTGTCACGAGGGGACGCCTGAGCAGCACCCTTTTTCTTGGTTCAACCATCAGCCATTCGTAGAGGAGAGCCACGAGCGGCAGCGTCACCGTGGCCTCATTGGCAAGGAGTGCGCCACCGTACGCGGCAAGAGCAGCGAGCCACAAGGCAAGGCGCCGCCCCCCGGCGGCGGCGAAACTCCCCACGAAACAGAGCACGGCACCGAGGGCAAAGAACAGGGCCAGCAACTCCTTGCGGTGCGCGATGCCGGCCACCGACTCGGACTGGAGGGGATGCACCAGGAAGAGGAGCGCCCCCATGAGGGCAAAGGGAAGCTCTACCCCCAGGGCGTGGAAAAGGGCGACCAGCAACAGTCCGTTCACTCCGTGCCAGGCCAGCTGCTGGATGCGATAGCCGGCGGGCTGGTCGCCGAACAGGAGATGGTCGGGGATGTAGGTGAGCTCGCGTATGGGGCGGCCGGGCATCGTGTTCCGGGCAAAACCGGCAAGCGAGTGGGCATCGGGATTCTTCAGGACAACGGGGATATCGTCATAGGTCCACTGGTTGAAAAAGGTGTTCCCGTAGACCGTCACGGTCACCAGAAGAAAAAAGACGAGCAGGATGCGCTTGTGCGGCAGCGGCGATGCCGTCATCGCGGGACCTCCCTGGGACCGTGGGCAGGCAGATGCCAAGGAGTGCCGAACTCCTTGACGCAACGGATCGTGACCGGCGCGGTTTCCCCGCCACCGGACCTGAAGCGGGGTGCCAGCAGGCCTTTCAAGAGGCCGGCCCCATAACAGAGGTGGAGTGTCGGATAGAGCACAACGAGCCACGGTAATGCGGCATAGAGGCGCGAATGCACGGCACCCGACAGGGCCGACACCATAACCGCCGCACCGTAGAGGGCAGCAGGCAGGAAACAGGGAGCCCAGGGCGCGACCGGCAGGAGAAGCAGGTAGATCAGAAACACCGTTGGCAGGAAATCCACCACTGAGCGCACACCGGCTATGCGGGTCTGCTCGCCGCGGCCCCTTCCATAGCCGAAAAACTGACGGACAAACGCCCGGAACGTGGGTCGCTGGCTCCGCCGGACAGCCAGGTCCGGATCGTGTACGAGGCTCATTCCCCGCTTCGAGATCCGGTCCATGAGTTCGTTCTCCTCGTTGGGGTAGAGCCGCTCGTCAAGCCCCCCCTCCGCCAGGAAGACATCCCGGCGCATGGCCAGGTTGCACAGGATCAGTTCCCGCTCGCTCGTGCGGCGGGGGCTGCCGGTGGCGCGGTAGCGGTTGCGCGCCCCGCCCCCACCCAGCCGCGATGCCAGAACGACGCCGATGGCGCGCTGGAATCGGCTGTCGGATGCAGGGGTGAGCGACGGGCCGCCCACGGCGGCTATGGATGGATCGGCCAGGTGTGCCGCAGCCCGCGCCAGAAAATCCGGTGACGTCAGAGAGTCGTCATCCAGAAAATAGAGTATCTCGCCCGCTGCAGCGGCTGCAGCCTGGTTACGCTGACGGCTCGGCCGCGTCCCCTCGGCCACCAGGACCTCCATGTGCGAGGAGGGATACTCGGCCGATCCGAGGCGATCGAGGGCACGGACGGTTCCGCCCGGCTTCACGGGAATGATGATGGAAAAGGTAATCGAATCGGCCATGGCGACAAAAGAAAAACCGGGTCCGGCCCGGTTTTTTTACAGTTGGTATCCAGGAGGGGCGACGGAACCCGTTGTCAGAAGAACTTCTTCACGTTTGCGGCGATCCGCTTCTCGATCCGGTTGTCGCTGCCGTCCCGCTTGCCGTAGGTATACTCCAGGTTAGCCTGGAGTTTCCGGAAATTGAGCCCCACCACGCCGGTATAGAGTTGCTCCGTGATGCTTCCCGGCTCGATGAGCGAGTAGCGCGCATCCGCCCCAACAAACAGGCTGCGGAGCGGGAAATACCGAACCCCCAGGGTAAACCGCCTGGTAGTGTTGAGCTCGTTGGCCACCGTCCCCGTGTTCAGGGTGCGATTATAGGTGAACTCCTCGTAGAGTTCCAGCAGTTTCCTGTTCGCCCCGCTCAGGGTGTAGAAGCTGTAACCCAGCCGCTGCCGCAGGTCCAGGAACTCGCTCCTGGTGTTCACGTCCACGTCGCCCACGTTGTAGGTATAGGTGAGAAGTCCCTCCAACTGCCGGACGGGACGGTATTCCAGGATGCCCACGCTTTCCAGATAGTCGATGCTCTCGCCACCGACCATCCGCACGTTGTAGCTGTTGCGCATCCGGGCCAAAAAGGTCGGCGTACTGTAGTCGATGGTACTGCGGAAGGTGGTCAGGAAGTCGGTCGGCGCTCCCGACTGCATGAGGACGTCTTCGCTGACCGAAAAGCTGAGCGAGGTGCGGGAGAAGGGACGCCAAGCCGCGCTGACCGTGGTAACGGAGCGGACATATTCGTCGATTTCGCTGTTGCGTCGCTGGAACGAGATGGCAGAGCCCGATACCGTGCTCGTGCCGCTGCTGAATCCGCTGTTCACGGTGATAGCCGAATTGTTGAAGTTGCGCGGATTGGTGCCGCTGGCCGCTGACAGGTCCTCCTCCACCTCGAAACGCCAGGTGGGCGATGCCGCATACGCCACGCGACCAAGGACGTTCTGGTTGAGGTAGCCGTCGCCCGAACCGGTACCGCCGGTCGCATCGAAGTACTTGACCGTATAGCTCCCCGACAGGCTGTAGTCGCGCGAAAGGCGCGCAGTGCTTGCCGTTTCGACGCCTCCTTCGAAGGAAAGCAGTTTCGAGCCGTAACTCTCGGTGCTCTCCCCACGCACCACCACCCCCAGAGTGAAGGGAGAGCGCCGGAACATGTCGGCGCGGACCGAAGCGCTGTAGTTGGAGTTGTTGACCACGCTGCCGCTGGGGGACTGAATCTTCTTTTCATTGGAATAGAGGCTGGCCTTCCAGTCTACATCGGCCCCGAGGACACCGCTTGCATAGAAGGGCACCGTCCGCTCCAGGGTAATCCCTTCATCGTCGAGCAGCCGGGAAAAACTGGAAAAGGTCCGAGCATCCCAGGTCTTGCGGGAAGCCACGGCGAACAGGTTAAGCTCGTAAGCTTCGAAGGAGTTGGCCGGCATTGAACTCGCGTGTTTGGTGAACTGGCCGTCGGCCGAGATCTTCACCCAGTTGGTCAAATCGATCCACCGCCGCGCCAGCAGGTGATCGACCGTGCCGATCTGCATCTGGGTTTCCTTGAAGGACTGGTCGGTGTTGAGGTAATCCCTGAAATCGGTGGTCCGGTAGTGGAACCAGTTGTCCCTCTTGTTCAGACTCACGAAGGCCAGACGGCGCATGCGCGTATCCACGGGAGCCAGACTCTTCAGGTCCCGGTTGACATCGTCGCGGTAGTCGAGCATGACCAGCGGGATATGCCGGAAAATGGCGTTATAACCGTTGGTCAGGCCGTTCTTGACCCCGAAGACGAGAGTTGCGCCACTGTTGATATGCATGCCGTCGTAAAGGTTGGTGATCAGCCTCGGCGCAAAGATCGACGAACCGTCAATGCCGGACAGGTCCTCGTGCATGTTGATCCGGTTCGTGTCATAGCTGTAGGCTCTGAGCCGCAGGGGGAGCTCCAGCGGATCGAGCACCACTTCGCCGCGATACAGCAGATGTCCGGCACTGACGGAGGGGTTGTAGTTGGTCTGGGGGTCGGTGGGATTGGAGGGATTCTTTATCTTAGTATCAAAGGAGCCCCACTCGTAGCCCAGGGCAAGGTCGTAGCGCCCTACCCTGCCCTTGTAAAGCTCGCCGGATGTCTCATACAGCAAGGAGTAGCGCTGATAGAACGAATGGGCATCGCTGACCCGCGCGCCGTTGGCATCGGCCTCATAGCGCACGTATCCCAGCTCCGCCTCGCCGGAAATACCGGCCCGCACCGATGCGGGCGAGCAAAGAACCAGGCCGGCCAAGACCGACACTGACGCCAGCCCTATGTGCATGCGTCCTAGCGTCATGGAACCCACGAATCACTCCGGTATACCGCCGGAGACGGCAACACATTCACACCCGCTCCACGAGAAACCACCCTCCGGGCGACCGGCTGCAGGCACCACAAGCCGGACTGCTGCGTAAAAAAAGGGTGGACCGGAGTCCACCCTTTTCCCGGAGAGGAACCCCCTACTTCTTGTGGCAACCCAGACAGAGCTTGCTGCCCGCCATGGTGGTACGGAGGAACGGAGCGTCGGTGTTGTCGTGGACCTTGTGGCAGCTGCCGCACTCGAGGGTCGTGGCTCCGCGGGCTGACTTGAAGAGGGGGAGGCCGTTGGTCACGTCCCCGGTCTTCATGGTCGGCGGGTTGGTGCCGGTATCGAGGGCGCCCAGGTTGCCGTCGGCGGCAATTCCGGCTGGGGTTACCTCGAAGTTAACGGGGTGATCATTGCTCAGATCGGTGCCCAGGTTGGCTTCACCGGTGATCAAATCGTTCCCCCCCACCATGGCGATTGCCGCACCATTGGGGTCGTTGTGCACCGCGCCCCCCAGGCCGGTGGCCCCGTCATGACAGCTCATGCAGAAGAGCGAGATGGAGTCGGCCGTAAAGCCCTGCTTGACCGGCACGTTATTCATGCTGCTGGACGAGTAGAGGGTGAAGGTGCTGGCCGTGGGGTTGCCGCGGTTCCACAGGGGAATGT
Organism: Geobacter sulfurreducens PCA; assembly: GCF_000007985.2. NCBI lineage: Bacteria > Pseudomonadati > Thermodesulfobacteriota > Desulfuromonadia > Geobacterales > Geobacteraceae > Geobacter > Geobacter sulfurreducens. The sequence goes on along the minus strand of NC_002939.5, from coordinate 654,840 downwards.
CCTGTTGCGCGTTGTGCGGGGTGTGACAGAACACGCAGATCTGGTCGGTGTTCGTCGCCTTGAATGTGGCGCCGGTGCTTCCGGAGCTCAGGTCGTGCTTGGTATTCTTGATGCTGGCGGCTCCCGCCGCGGTAACGGCCACCAGAAGTGCGGTCAGGGCCAATCCGATTTTTACTTCGCTTCTCATTCTGCGTTCTCCTTTCACGTGAGTACTATGTGCTTTCTCAGCCGTTCGCGTTGACACCAATGGATGAAGAAACACAATGCAACCAGCACGCCAATATTCAACGCATTCTCATAAAAGAGCTGAAATGAATAATTACGGATAGATACACGCACACGAATCACACCAACCAAGCCCATTTCTCTCGGCAACGTTGTCCCAGGACGTATTTCCGAGAAGATCATACGTCATATAACGCTACATTTTTTTGGCACCAACCGCAATTCGCTACAACACCGGACGGAAGATGGCACCGGCACTCAATGCATCCGCGAAATAGCTTATTGATGACAAAAATAAGAAGGCCCCCGACAGCAACCATGCTGGCGAGGGCTCTTCGGAAACCGCGGGTTCCAGGCGTCTGCCGGACTTACCATAAAACTGCTGCAAATCCGTCTGGCCGGTTCATATTTCGCCGGGTTTCCGGCCAATAAAATGACCATTAACCTGCACAAGTCGACACAAGCAGCCCTGGCCCAGCCGAGTTTTTGCTTCGATTTCCAAGTCCGACAGGCTCCTGGCAGGTGATGAAACTGATATTACTCCTGCCATCCCGGGATGGGGTTGCGCTTGAGGAAATCGTCGGAGATGTACTGGAACACCTGGAACCGCCGATTGAGTTGGTCAACCACGTAAATGACGTCCTTATCGTCAATAAAGACTCCTTGCGGGATGACGAATCCGCCGGGGGCCTGCTTGCCGGTGGTGATGGCGGAGTAGAGTCCGCCCACGGTGAGAAGATACTCGCCGTTGGTGCCGAAGATAATGAGCTTGTGACCTTTTCCCTCGGTCACATAGATATGATCCTCCGAGTCGACGGCCACGCCTTTCATGATCTGGAAATCAGCCGGCCCGTCGCCACGGCGCCCGAACTTGCGGAGAAACTTCCCGTCCTGATCGAAGATCTGAACCCGGGCGTTCATGGCATCGCCCACGATAATCTCCCCCTTGTGATTGATGGCCACCGCCACGGGGAAGTTGAATTCGCCGTCTTCGATGCCACGCTTCCCAAAGGCGGAAAGCAGCCCCCCCTGCATGTCGAGGATGGCAATCCGGTGCTCGCGCGCATCCACCACGAGAATTCTCTGACCCTTTTCATCCACGGCGATGTCAGTGTTTCTCTTGACAGCAGCTTTGGTGTCGATAAAACGACGCGGCACCTCAAATCTGTCAAAAATCAGTATCCCACCCTTTTCCGCATCGGAAACATAAATATTCCCCTGGGAATCACCGGTGACCGAAACCGGGGTATTAAACTGGTTAGCCGCCTGGGGTCCGCCGAGCATCGACACGCTCCGCTCTTTCATATTGAACACAACCACGCCGCGAAGTCCCGGATCTGCCACATAAATCCGGTCCTGGCCATCCGCATAGACATCCAGCGGCTTGGTCAGGCTCATGGCCTGTTCTTCTCCGGCAATGGCTGCCATGAACGACGCGAATCCCTGCTTCGGGAAGTCGTTCTGGCTGCTGTAGGCACCGAGCCATTCGATCCTGGGACGCTCGGGCAGCGGCGGCCAGAAGTAGCGCCGCTCCTCCCGGACCTGTTGTCCTGCGCAACCGGCGCACAGGGCGCACAGGGCGGCCGCACCGACGAACCTGCGGATGAGCTTCAGAACGTTCATATGGTCACCTCGTTCCATGAGAATAGTCCGGCAATCGTACGCCGCCAGCCCCAGTCTACTTGTTATGGCACATCTGGCACAATGCCATGCGTTCTTCCGCGTTATTCACAAAGAAATAACGCACATCCGCCGCATGGGGATTGTGGCATGATATGCACGACATATCGCGCCCCGAGGCTGACGCAGAGGGGTCTTTCCTGCCGCTTACCGGGTGTCCCTCTCCCGACGGGGTCCTCAGGATATGGGGCCTCCTGGCAACGGTCTCATGGCAGGAAAGACAGAGCGTGTTGATCGGCATCCGCAACTGGGCCCGGTTGGCGCTGCCGTGGGGATCATGACAGACCTCGCACATGCCGCCGGCAATGGGGCCGTGAACGTATTTCCGCTTGGCGAAATCCGTTGACTTGTCCTCGTGGCACTCGACACAGAGCGCACTGTCGCGCTTGGGCACCGAATATTTCGGGGATGCCTTTTCCTTGTGACAATAGACGCAGGAGTAAGTCCCGGCCGGGCCATGGACAAACGCCACCTTGAGCATGCCGCGATGGCAGCCGAAACAGGGGTTTTCCCGCTCCTGGGTGCTCAGAAGCTGGGCCGGGCTCGGTTCCATGTTGTGGCAACCGGCACACCTGCTCTCCGTATCGGCCACATGGAAGACAAACGGCTTGAACTCAGGCGGCACCGTCGCACCATCCCTGCCAGGAGCGTAATAGACGGACGCTACGGCGGTCTCGACCCGCTCCTTGCCGGCATACGCCTCCACGGAGACTTCATTGCGGCCCTGATCCCAGAGGGGCTGCACGATGAGAAAATCCTGGAAGGCCTTGCGGTACTCGGGCGACGAGATAGCCAGCATATCGCCGACAACACCATTGACATTAATGCGGACAGCGGTGATTTCGGGATTGTTCAGCTTGAGAACCAGATGGTCCGATCGGCCGACCCAGGTATTCGGCGTCGGCGCCACAAAGGCGATTGTGCCCGCCGTCGCCGGCGTGCCCAGCAGTATCACGGCACAGACGGCCAGCCATAGTCCTTTCCCCAGCATGTATCCTCCAGCCGCTACGGGTTGCTCACCGCGCGGAGCCTGTCGTAGGATTTCGGCTTGTGGCACCCCACAACGCAGGTGCCGCCGGTATCCGTCTTTGTGTATCGGATGGGTATGTCCCAACTGCCGAAGCCGGGAATCCGCTCTTTGACAAGCCGCTGCTGCGGCGCCGCATGGGCGTCGTGGCAGGTCTTGCACGAACGCCCCTTGTCGGGTTTGTTGATGTGCAGATAGTGCAGATTATTGTCACCGTTGCGGAAGCCGGTGAGGGTATCCGTGCGGCGGTCGTCGGCCATCTGGCGGGAGTGGCACGTGAAACAGAGGGCAAAGTCATTCTGCTCGTAGCTCAGGTACAGCGCCTCGGGATAGGCATTCCGCAGAAGCTTCGGGAAGGAGGACCCGTGCGGGTTATGACAGTCGCAGCACTCTCCCCGCGCCACGGGTTGGTGAATTGACCGGCCCGCTGCCATTTTTTCGTCATGGCACCGGAAACAAAGAGCCGCCCCGCTCCCGCGGAGAAGCCTCGGGGAGTCTGACTGATGGGGGTCGTGGCACTTCAGGCATTCGCCGGTGGTGACGGGCAGATGGCCATGGCGGACGGAAAAGGCAGCGGCATCGTGGCAACCGAAGCAGAGCGCAGCACCGCGCGCCTTGAGAAGTGACGGATTGGCCGACTGGTGAGGGTCATGGCAGGAGAGGCACTCTCCTCCGCCAACCGGGGGATGAACCACCCTCTTCGATGCCATGCTTTCATGGCAGGTCTGGCAGAGGGCAGCACCTTTCGCCACGGGCCGGAACGCCCCCTGCTGCTTGGGGTGGACCGCCGCGCCGACGGGATTGTGACAGGCGATGCAATCATCGGAGGCCACCGGCCCATGCACTACGCCATCGCGGGCCTTGCTCCTGTGACAACGCGTGGCGCATCCGTCAGGGATGCCGGGTATAGGCGCCGACCAAAGGGAAGTGGCTGACATAACGAGGGAAACGGCCAGAAGGCGACAAACACTGCCGGCCAGCAACGCTTTCATGGCGGAACGCACGAACTTCGGCGCCCATGCGGGCGCCGAAGCGATGAGGGGATGTCGGGAGAAATTGTCAGGCATGCCCTGCACATGATGCAAGAGCATTGCCAACAGAAGGCCTACCCTCCTCCGTAACTGTGGAGACCGGAGAGAAGAAGGTTCACACCGAGGTAGCAGAAGATAGTGGCCGCGAATCCGACAATGGAAAGGATGGCGGCGCGCTTCCCGACCCACCCGCGGGTAAAGCGGGCATGCAGGAATGCGGCATAAACGAACCAGACGATCAGCGACCAGGTCTCTTTCGGGTCCCAGCTCCAGTAGGTACCCCAGGCGTAGTTGGCCCATGCTGCGCCGGTGATTATACCGAGCGTGAGCAGCGGGAACCCGATCATGATCGCCTTGTAGTTGAGATCATCAAGGATCTTCGTAGGGGGAAACATCGAGATGATTCCGCCGGCCTGTGCCGATTGGGATGAGTCCTCTTTCCCCGCCTTGATCAGATACATGATGGAGATGCCGCAGGCAACGGCAAAGGCGGCATACCCCAGGAAGCAGGTGACGACGTGATAGAGCAGCCAGTTGCTCTGGAGCGCCGGGACAAGAGGCTCGATGCCGCTGTTGAGCGTCAGCTGGGCCCAGGCCATGCCGAGGAGCGCAAAGGGCATGACGAACGCGCCCACGACCCGGTACTTGTACTTCAGGTCAATGATGCCGAAGATGAGAACGATGGTCCAGGCAAAGAAAACCACCGACTCGTAGAGATTCGACAGGGGAGCGTGGCCGTGCCCGATGTCATAGGACTCCTTCCAGCGGAGCAGAATGGCAGCCGTGTGGACGAAGAAGCCAAAATAGGAAATGAGACTCCCCGCCATCCCCAGGTGACGGTTCCTGCTCGCCAGGAAGGCAAAAAAAGCGAGCATGGAGACCAGGTAGGTGAACGTCGTGATGTTGAACAGCATGGAACTGGTCATTAGTCAATCCTCCGCCCGTACTTACAGAGTTTTCAGTTTATCGACAAGGGTGTCGAAGGCGAGTTGGAATCCCGGCTGGTTCTTGTTGGCGGTGCCGCCGAGGGTCACATGCCCCTTGCGAACCCGTATCCAGATCCGCTTGTGGGACATGAAGAAGGCCATGCAACAGCCAACCACCATCAGGGTGCATCCCAGCCACACTACCCAGACACCCGGGTCTTTGGCGACCTGAAGTCCGGTGAACATCTTGAGATCGGCCCCTTCATACGTGAAGATATGGTCCGCTCCACGCTGGACGTCGAATTCCGGATAGTTCTGGAACACGATGAACGCCTGGGGCTCGCCGCTCTTGGGCTCCACAGCGACCCGCACCGCCGGGCCCCGGAACTGGGGAATGAAGCGCCCGATTTCGTCAGTAGCCTCCAGGAGCTGGACTGCGGAGCCGTCGGGCAGGACCTTCCGCTCTCCCATGGACAGAGATAGCCGTACGGGAGCTCCTCCCTTGCGCTCGCGCACGGTGAGGTGATAGAGGCCGCCTTCATCCGCAGGGCCGTAGCTCGACTGGTAAAACGTTATCCCCTTGTAGGTCAGCGGCTCGTTCACGATGACAGGGCGTTTGTCGATGACCACCTTGCCGCCGTCGATGACGGTGAGGAGACTCTTGAATTCTTTTGGGGCCCCGGTGTCGTAAAACGAAACCGAAAAATCCTCACACTTAACCGTAAAGCCGAGATCAATCGGCACGCCCTTGCGAGACATGACCGTAGAGGCTCCCGAGCCTTCCACGATATTCACATAGGCCTTGTACCCGAAGAACGATCCGAGCAGGGCACCGATGAATATGATGACGATGCTCAGGTGCACGACATAAACACCCAGCCTGCTGTACGGCGACTTCTGGGCGAAGAGGTGGAACTCTCCGTCCCGCTCGGTCACCACCGGCTCGGCGAACTCGCTCTTGAGGAAAGCCTTCATCTTCTCGTTCAGGTCAGCCGCATCACCCTCTTTCTTGAAGTCATGGGTGAGCGTCAGGGTCCGCTCAAAGCCCTCGTCCATGACGAGCGTCGGCTCGGAAATGGTTTTCCATACCCGGGGCAGCCGCTTGATGGAACAGGCTACGATGTTGACCGTGAACAGATAGAGCAGGAGAATGAACCACCAGGAGTGGTACATATCAAAGAAGCCAAGGGTCGAGTAGACCTTGAACTTCATGCTTCCCGTGCCGCCTATGGCCGCGATGTACTCGGGGGGAAGCGGATTCTGCTGCGGAATGATCGTACCGATGATGGACGTTGCCGCTAGAAGAATGAGAAGGAAGATTGCCAACTTGAGGGAACAGAAGAAATCCCACAGTGCCTGCAAGAAGCCGCGATCGCTGGTTGTCAAGGTAACGCTCCCGCAATGTTTAGGATTATGGTCGTCAATGCCAGATCCCCGACCAGGGCAGAGACGATTATAAACAAAAATATCCGGAAAAAACAAACAGTTAATTTAATTTAATTATTTTAGCGGTCAAGAAAAAGGGATAACAGTAAGTTCTGTTATCCCTTCGGTGCACCTCAGTGAAGTAACGTCAAATCATCATTACTTCTTGTGGCACTCGCCGCACTTCGTCGGCCCCTTCTTCATTTCTTCGTGGCACCCCTTGCAGCCCTTGCCATGAGCCATCTCTTTGCCGAAGCCCTCGATCTTGCCCGGGCCTTTCTCGTGGCACTTCTTACAGTCGGGAACAGCCTTCTGGTGGGCCTTGTGCGGGAACTTCACATCACCGTTCTTGGCCTTGAGGACGATGTCGTCGGCGGCAAAGGCGAGGCCGGCGCAGAATACGGACAGCGCGAGAGAAGCAATAACCTTTTTCATGTGATTCTTACCCCTTTCTAACAGGTTGATGAAAACGCAACCTTTTATACAGCACATGCAGATTTTGTCAAGTGGAAAGCTGCCGGAAGCCGCGTCAAACCCGCACGATTACAGCAAGTTAATCTAGCCGGGCTACGCGCGGCCCAACTTGACCTGAAGGGCCCGATCCTTGGCCTCCACCTCTTCCGCCATACTCGCCTTGTATTCCACGAGCCTGCCGGCCATGGCGGCATCCCCGAGGGCCAGGATCTGCACCGCGAACAGCCCGGCATTTTTGGCTCCTGCCTTGCCGATGGCCATAGTAGCCACCGGAATCCCGCCAGGCATCTGCACCATGGAGTACAGGGCATCAACGCCGTTGAGCGCCCCTCCCGGCATTGGTACCGCGATAACCGGCAGAATAGTCTCGGCGGCGAGGACCCCCGCAAGGTGGGCAGCCACGCCGGCACCGGCGATGATCGCCTTCACGCCGCGCGCGGCCGCGTTCGAGGCGAGATCTGCCGCTTTTTTCGGCGAACGGTGGGCCGACGCCACTCGCATTTCCCAGGTCACGCCGAAAGCATCAAGGGCCTTTGCCGCTTCTTCCATGACGGGAACGTCCGAATCACTTCCCATAATGATGAGTACCTGCGGGTTTTCCATCGCGACCTCCCCTGTCAACGTGTGAGCGCCTTGGCGCCGATGTCTTTGCGGTAGTGGACGCCGTCCCATGAGATTGCCGCAACGCCCCGGTAGGCGCGATCAATGGCCTCACCCACCGTAGCGCCAAGGGCAGTAACCCCAAGCACCCGCCCCCCGCTGGTGACGATACGGCCGTTTTTCCGGGATGTGCCGGCGTGGAACACGAACAGATCCTCCATGCGAGCCGCATCCTCCAGCCCCCGGATCTCGTCTCCCTTGCGGTAATCGGCGGGATACCCCCCGGAAGCCATGACGACACAGACGGCAGCCATGTCATGCCATTCGAGCTCAATGCCCGACAGGTCGCCACGGGCAACCGCAAGGAGCACGGGCACGATGTCCGACTTCATCCGCATGAGCAGCGGCTGGCACTCTGGGTCGCCGAAGCGCGCGTTGAACTCGAGGGTTTTCACCTGGTCACCGTTGATCATGAGACCGGCATACAGCACCCCGCGATAAGGACGCCCCTCGGCAGCCATGCCGTCCACGGTCCGGCGCATCACCTCGGCCATGACCTTATCATGAATGGCAGGGGTGACTACCGGCGCGGGTGAATAGGCGCCCATGCCGCCGGTATTGGGTCCCGTGTCGCCGTCAAAGACCGCCTTGTGGTCCTGGGCGCTGGCCAGGGGAATGATGTTCTTGCCGTCGGTGAAGGCGAGAAACGATGCCTCCTCCCCGGTGAGAAACTCTTCGATGACCACCCGCGAACCGGCATCGCCGAAGGCGTTGCCCGACAGCATGTCCATCACGGCGCCAACGGCTTCCTCACGGGTATGGGCGATGATAACCCCTTTGCCGGCGGCCAGCCCGTCCGCCTTGACGACGATGGGCACCCCTACCCGGTCGATGAAAGCCACGGCCGGCTCCACCTCGGTAAAGACGTCATAGGCGGCGGTGGGTACCTGATACTTTTTCATCAGGTCTTTCGAAAACGCCTTGCTCGCTTCGATGATGGCGGCATTCCGGCGGGCGCCGAAGATCAGTAGCCCCTTTTCCTCGAACCGGTCAACGATGCCGAGGGAAAGAGGTAGTTCCGGCCCCACCACGGTGAGGTCGATAGACTGTTCCGTCGCAAAGGCGGCGAGCCCGTCCAGGTCATCCACCGCCAGGGACACGTTCTCGGCGATAAGGCCGATGCCGGGGTTGCCCGGCGCGCAGTACACCTTGCTTACCAGGGGTGACTGGGCGATTTTCCAGACCAGGGCGTGCTCCCTGCCCCCCCCTCCGATTACCAGTACCTTCATGGGTTCCTCCCCGTGATCGTTCCCTGTCTCAGTGTCTGAAATGCCTCATGCCGGTGAATACCATCGCCATGCCGTGCTCGTCGGCGGCGGCGATCACCTCAGCGTCGCGCATGCTGCCGCCCGGCTGGATAACCGCGGTGATGCCCACGGCAGCCGCGTTGTCGATGCCGTCGCGGAAGGGGAAGAAGGCATCGGACGCCATAACGGCCCCCTTCACCTCAAGCCCCGCGTGCTCGGCCTTGATGGCGGCGATGCGGGCCGAGTTGACCCGGCTCATCTGGCCGGCCCCCACGCCGATGGTCATATTGCCCTTGCCGTAGACAATGGCGTTGGACTTGACGAACTTGGCCACGCGCCAGGCAAAGAGCAGGTCCTTCATCTCCTGCTCCGTGGGCTGCCGCTTGGTCACGACCTTCAGTTCGGCGTACAGGTCGAGATCGGTGTCCTGCACCAGGATGCCGCCGTTCACCCGCTTCAGGTCGAGGCGCGGCTGTTGCTTCTCCGGCCAGGTGCCGCACTCCAGGAGACGCACGTTCTTCTTGGCGGCAACAACTTCCGTGGCCTCCGGCGATACGGCGGGAGCGATGATGACCTCCACGAACTGGCGGTCGCAGATTGCCCGCGCCGTGTCGGCGTCCAGTTCCCGGTTGAAGGCGATGATGCCCCCGAAGGCCGACTCGGGATCGGTGGCATAGGCCCGGTCGTAGGCCTCCAGCAACGTCCCGCCCACGGCCACGCCGCAGGGGTTGGCATGCTTTACGATGACGCAGGCGGGGCCTTCGGCAAACTGCTTCACGCACTCCAGGGCCGCGTCGGTGTCGGCGATGTTGTTGTAGGAAAGCTCCTTGCCCTGGAGCTGGCGGGCCGTGGCGACGGACGCTTCCTTCACCTGGCGCTCCACATAGAAGGCGGCACCCTGGTGGGGGTTCTCGCCGTAGCGCATCTCCTGGGCCTTTCTGAACTGAAGCGTGACGGTGTCGGGATAGGCGGCGATCCCTTCGCCGGTCCGGGCGCCGAGCCAGTTGGAAATGGCGCCGTCATAGGCTGCAGTGTGCTGGTAGACTTTCACCGCCAGGCAAAAGTTGGTCTCCCGGGACACGGCGCCGCCGGATGCCTTCATTTCATCGAGAACCGGCCGATAGTCCGCCGGATCCACGAGCACGGTCACGTCGGCGTTGTTCTTGGCCGCGGAGCGGAGCATGGTGGGACCGCCGATATCGATGTTCTCGATGGCATCTTCCAGGGTGCATTCGGGCTTGGCCACGGTGGCCTCGAAGGGGTAGAGGTTCACCACCACCAAGTCGATGGGCTCGATGCCGTGCGCCTTCATGGTTGCCACATGGTCTGGGTTGGAGCGCATTCCCAGAAGGCCCCCGTGGACCTTGGGGTGAAGCGTCTTGACCCGGCCGTCGAGCATCTCCGGAAAGCCGGTAAAATCGGAGACGTCCTTGACCGCGAGTCCCGCGTCGCGGAGAAGCTTTGCGGTACCGCCGGTGGAGAGGATCTCCACGCCGTAGCCGGCCAGTTCCCGGGCGAAATCAAGGATGCCGGTCTTGTCCGAGACGCTGATGAGCGCACGTGTTATCTTTGCCATGGTTTACCCCTTTGACATGAGCTGAGATCACCACGGAGCTCCGTGGCGGATGTTAGCGAGACGGGAAGTCGATGTGCTTCAGAAAGTGTTTCTCGAAGGCAGGCGTACCCGAGAGGGGGATGACCCGGAGCGCCCGGGCCAGTCGGTCAACGGCCTCGAACCCCTCCGGGGCGGTCAGTGCCCTTTCGGCACCGGCCAAGGCACCCTCCCGGACGAAACGGGTCGTTTGTACCATCTTTTCCGTGAAAATTCCAATGAATTTTAGGCTCCGGGGTGAGAGAACCGCGCCGAAAGAGCCGGTCAGGACAACCTCTTCAATATCCTCACACCGGATGCGGGCCCGTTCGCACAGGACCTCCATGCCGGCGCGGATTGCCCCCTTGGCGAGCTGCACCTGGCGGATATCCCCCTGGGAGAGATAGATGGTCCGCGCCGCATCCCGATGAAGAATGAACGCGGGCTCCCCGCCCACCGTTCCCATGCGGGCGCCGACAGGTGACGCGATCTCTTCCGGCGGCAGAAGGCGGCCGGTGGAGTCCAGAAGCCCCTCTTCCAGAAGAAGCGCAACCGTGTCCAGCACCGCAGAACCGCAGATACCGAGGGGCTGGCCGCCTCCGATCGTCGTGACGCGCACGCGGTCTCCATCCCGGATGATGCCGTTCACGGCCCCCGGCAGGGCAGCCATGCCGCAGGCGAGCCCTCCCCCCTCGAAGGCGGGACCGGCGGCGGCCGATGTGCCCAGCAGCACATCACCGCACTGGAGAACCATCTCGCCATTGGTTCCCATGTCCAGAAACAGACGGGGACCAGGGCACGGGGCACACACATCGGGAACACCGAACAAGAAGGCTACCGTATCGCCGCCCACAAAGCCGCCCGGCAGCGGGAAGAGCGCGACCCGGCCGGACAGGTCCCACCCCAGGTCTGCCGCGGAAATATGCGTGGAGGTCGAGAACAGCGGGCGGTAGGGGGGGTATGCCAGCCGGACAACGGGTAGTCCGAGCAGGAGGTGTTCCATGGCGGGATTGCCGGCCACAGCCACCATGCGCAGGCGGTCCCGTGCCTCGCCGGCGCTGTCGAGCAGACGGGCCGCGAGGCGGTACAACTCCTCCCTGACCAGCGCGGCCATGCGTTGCAGTGCCTCACCGGAACGACAGGCGGCATCGAGCCGCGAGACCACGTCGGCGCCGAATTCCCGCTGGGGGTTCAGAGACCCGGCGGAAGCCAGTCTTTCCCCGGATGAAAGATCGACCAGCGAAGCGGCAAGGGTAGTGGTGCCCAGGTCAACGGCAATGCCGAGGCCTGGATCAACGTTGGAGTCAGACGATGTCAACGGCGCACTCCCCGGCGGGGAGGACCTCCCCCACCTCCAGGGCAAACAGCCCCCGGTCGCCGGCCGCAGCGAGGAACCGGCCGGCGGAGGACGGAGACAAGGACAGGAGGAGCCCCCCCGATGTCTGGGGATCGAAGAGGGGAAGAAGCCGGTCGTCGTCGCTGCGGGGCGCGCCGACAAAGGGTGCATAGTGATCCCTGTTGCGATAGCAGCCGGCCGGCACGAGCCCGTCGGCCACCAGGCCCATGACGCCGTCCAGCACCGGCACCTGTTCCAGGTGAAGACGCAGGGTCACTCCTGCCCCCCGAGCCACCTCGCAGGCGTGTCCGACCAGGCCGAAACCGGTCACGTCGGTACAGGCGGAGGCCCCGCACTCGAGCATGAGCCCCGCGGCTTCGGCGTTCAGCATGGTCATCCAGCGGACGGCTTCGGCCGTGAGCGCAGCCGGTGCCATGTCGGCCTTGATTGCCGTCGAGACGATGCCGGTGCCGAGCGGCTTGGTGAGCACCAGCCGGTCCCCGGCACGTGCAGTGGCATTGCGCACCACGCGCGACGGACTGATGAGTCCGGTCACGGCCAGGCCGTACTTGAGCTCGTCGTCCTCCACCGTATGGCCGCCCACGAGACAGGCCCCCGCCTCGCGCAGGGCGTCGTGCCCGCCGGCCAGAATGGCGGAAAGGACCGACCCCGGTAGCGCGCACGCCGGGAAGAAGACGAGGTTCATGGCCGTGACCGGCCGGCCGCCCATGGCGAAGACATCCGACAGGGCATTGGCCGCCGCGATCCGGCCGAAGGTGTAGGGATCATCCACCAGTGGGGTGATGATGTCCACCGTCTCCACCAGGGCGAGCCCCTCCCCTATCCGGTACACCCCCGCGTCGTCGGCGGTTTCCGGCCCCACCAGCAGATTCGGATCGTCTTCCCGAACCATGTCGCTCAGCGCTTGTTCCAGGCCCGCCGGGCCCAGCTTGGCCGCTCAGCCGGCTGCTTTGACGAGCGATGTCAGCTTGATGCCTTCGGTCATCGGAGTTTCCCTTCTCTCACCTGTGCCTGATCGACGGGTTGAGGTAGACGCGCGGCACCCGCTTGCTGATGCCGCAGAAAATTTCGTAGGGGATGGTACCGGCCCACTCGGCAAGTTCTTCGGCACGGACGCAGTTTCCCTCCTGGTCGCACCCCAGAAGCGTCACCTCGTCGCCAACGGTCACGCCGGAGACGTGGGTCACGTCGGCCATGATCCAGTCCATGCAGACGGTGCCCACGACCGGAGCGCGCCGGCCGCGCACGACAACCTCCCCACGGTTGGTGAGAGAACGGCTGTAGCCGTCTGCGTAGCCAACCGGAATACTGGCCACGAGTCGCCGGTCGGGAGCGGTGAAGCGGCGGGCGTAGCTGATGCTTGTGCCCGGTTCCACCCATTTGAGCATGGCGATGGAACTGCGCAGGCGCATGATGGGCTTGAGCGCCATCTTCCCCTCGAAGTCGCCGGAAGGGAGCGCGCCGTAGAGGACGATGCCGGGCCGGACGAGGTTGCAGAACGGCAGGTCCATCCCGAAGGCGGCCGCGCTGTTGGCGATATGGACATAGCGAGGCTCGAACCCCTCGTGGCGGGCCGCCGCGACCGCCGCGGCAAACCGGCTCGCCTGGAGATCGGAGTAGCGCCGGCCATCCTCGTCGAGTTCGTCGGCGGAGGCGAAGTGGGAGATGATCCCCTCCAGGTCCAGGTGCTTCAACTCCCGCAGGGCGCTAAAAAAGGCCGACGCCTCCTCGTGGGGGATGCCGAGGCGCCCCATGCCGGTATCGATCTTCGCATGGACCCTGGCCCGGCGATACAGGCGACCGGCCGCATCGTCCAGAACCCGCGCCTGCTCCAGGCTGAACAGGGCCGTGGACAGATTGAACCCGACACACTTGCGTTCCTGGCCGGGATAAACCCCTCCCAGGATCAGGACGGGACGATCGATTCCGCTCTTGCGCAGTTGAATTCCCTCGGCCAGAAAGGCAACGCCGAAGGCAGTCACTCCCAGTGTCTCCAACTCGCGGGCGATATCCATGAAACCGTGGCCGTAGGCGTCGGCCTTGACTACCGCCAGGATTCCGCACCCCCGGGGAATCGTACGGACGACAAGGTCGTAGTTGTGGCGGAGGGCGGCGAGATCGACTTCAGCAATGGTGGGCCGGCTGTCCATGCCCCTTTAGGTACCACTTCTCACCCCGCCTGTAAAGGATGAAAACCTGCGCCTTCCCGCCCGGCAAATCCATGTTAATTCCGTTGACTTGTGGGGGATTATCGTTTAGCTTTGTTTACACCATAGTCTGCTGGGGGAGTTCTTGGGAACTGAGACGGGCAACGCCCGAACCCTTTGAACCTGATCCGGTTTATACCGGCGTAGGGAAGCGGCCAGAAACAATCATCCGTACGTCTTTTCTGGAACCGCGACTTTGCCGTCGCGGTTTTTTTTTGAGGAGATTTCCTTTCATGGCCTCTAACGGTCACACGCTTCGGCTCGTCATAAACCGGGACAAGCACGACTCGGTCATCCGGGGGCTCTACCTGGTGACCGATCACGACGACAACCTCATCCCGCGGGTTGAGGCGGCCATCGACGGCGGCGCCCGAGTGGTCCAGTACCGCAACAAGAATCAGGACCGGGAGAGCCGGCTCGCCCTCGGCCTGGAGCTGCGGGAGCTGTGCCGCAGGCGGAGCATCCCCTTCATCGTGAACGACGACCTGGAGATGGCCGTGAGCCTCAAGGCCGACGGGCTTCACCTGGGCCAGGGTGACGGCGATCCCCGCGAAGCGCGACGCGTTCTCGGCCCCGGCAAGATCATCGGCGTGTCCACCCACACCCTGAGCGAAGCCTTGGAGGCCCAGGCGGCCGGGGTGGACTACATCGGCCTCGGCGCCATGTTCCCCTCCCGGAGTAAGGAGGTCGAGCATGTGGCCGGATCGGAGCTGCTCGCGGCCATCCGGAGTTCCATCAGCATCCCCATTGTCGCCATCGGCGGCATTACCCGCGATAACGGCGCCAGCGTCATTGATGCCGGTGCCGATGCCGTGGCAGTCATATCGGCGGTTCTGTCCCATCCCGATCCGGCCCTGGCGGCCACCGAGATAGCACTGCTCTTCAACCGGCGCGCACCGTTTCCGCGCGGCTCCGTCCTCACCGTGGCCGGCAGCGATTCGGGGGGAGGCGCGGGCATCCAGGCAGACCTGAAAACCGTCACCCTGCTCGGGAGCTATGGCTCGTCGGTCCTCACGGCCCTGACAGCCCAGAACACCCGGGGGGTCAGCGGCATCCACGGCGTACCGCCGGCGTTCGTTGCCGACCAGCTCGACGCGGTCTTCTCCGACATTCCCGTGGATGTGGTCAAGACCGGCATGCTCTTCTCGGCGGAAACCATCGTCGCAATCGCCGCGAAGCTTACCGAGTACCGGCGGCGAATGGTAGTGGTCGATCCCGTTATGGTGGCCAAGGGGGGGGCGAACCTGATCGACCGCGGAGCGGTAAGCGTGCTCAAGGAGCGGCTCTTTCCCCTCGCCTACCTCGTTACCCCCAATATACCCGAGGCCGAGCGGCTCACCGGTGCAAACATCTCCGACGAAGAATCGATGCGGGAGGCGGCCCGCCGCCTGCACCGGCTGGGGGCACGCAACGTTCTTCTCAAGGGCGGCCACCTGCTGGCCGGCGACTCGGTGGACATCCTCTTCGACGGGGCAGCCTTCCACCGCTTCGTCTCACCGCGAATCCTCTCGAAAAACACCCACGGCACCGGCTGTACCTTCGCCTCGGCCATTGCCACCTATCTGGCCCAGGGCGACCCCCTGCGCGAAGCCATCGCCCGGGCCAAACGTTACATCACCGCTGCCATCCGCCTTGCCCAGCCCTTGGGACGCGGACACGGACCGGTCAACCATATCCTCGCCGCGGAGGACGTCAGGGACCGGTGATCGGGGACCGGCAGAAATCACCCGGATAACGACCAAGGAGTATCGACACATGGCTATGACGCAACTGGAATACGCCCGCAACGGAATCATCACCGACAAGATGAAAGAGGCCGCCCTGGCCGAAGGGGTATCGCCCGAATTCATCAAGGCGGGCATTGCCGACGGGACCATCATCATCTGCCACAACAACAAGCATCACAACGGCCGCCCCCTGGCCGTGGGCACAGGGCTACGGACCAAGGTCAACGCAAACATCGGCACCTCCGCCGACGACACGGATATCACCAAGGAGCTTGAGAAGGCCCGGGTGGCGGTTCGCCACGGTGCCGACGCCATCATGGATCTCTCCACCGGCGGACCGGTGGACGAAATCCGCCGCGCGATCATCGCCGAGACGAATGCCTGCATCGGCAGCGTCCCCCTCTACCAGGCGGCCCTTGATGCGGTCAGGACCAAGAAAAAGGCCATCGTCGACATGACCGTGGACGATATCTTCGAGGGGATCATCAAGCATGCCGAGGACGGAGTCGACTTCATAACCGTCCACTGCGGCGTGACCCGCGCCACGGTCGAGCGCATGAAGAACGAGGGGCGCATCATGGACGTGGTTTCCCGCGGCGGCGCCTTCACCGTGGAGTGGATGACCTACAACAACGCCGAAAACCCTCTCTTCGAGCACTTTGACCGGCTGCTCGACATCGTCAAGGCATATGACATGACCCTGTCGCTGGGGGACGGCTTCCGCCCCGGCTGCCTCGCGGATGCCACTGACCGGGCCCAGATCCACGAGCTGATCCTTCTGGGCGAGCTGACCCAGCGGGCTCAGGACGTCGGGGTTCAGGTCATGATCGAAGGCCCCGGGCACGTGCCGCTCAACCAGATCGAAGCGAACATTCTCCTCCAGAAGCGACTCTGCCACGGCGCTCCCTTTTATGTCCTCGGCCCGCTGGTAACCGATATCGCTCCCGGCTACGACCACATCACCTGCGCGATCGGCGGCGCCATCGCCGCGGCGGCCGGGGCCGACTTCCTCTGCTACGTGACACCGAGCGAGCACCTGCGACTGCCGAGCGTGGAAGACGTCCGCGAAGGGGTCATCGCCTCCCGCATCGCCGCCCATGCCGCCGATATAGCCAAAGGGGTAAAGGGGGCCATGGCTAAGGACATCGCCATGGCTAAATGCCGTAAGAAGCTGGACTGGGAAGGTCAATTCGAACAGGCCCTCGACCCGGAAAAAGCCCGGCGCATGCGCGACGAATCGGGCGTGGCCGAGCACGGCGCCTGCACCATGTGTGGCGAGTTCTGTGCTTACAAGGTGATGGACGACGCCATGGAAAAGCAGCGGACGGCAACCCTCTAGCGACCGGGATTACTTATTGACACCATCCGCCAGTTAGGTTAAATACTGGTGTCTCTTCATTGCAGACGATGCATTCCATGGCAGGCCGCCGGCTTCCGATGAAATGCAGCCGCCTGATCAGGGACACAATGCAGTTTGCAGCACAGGCCACCGTAGCTCAGTCGGTAGAGCAGCTGATTCGTAATCAGCAGGTCGTCCGTTCAAGTCGGATCGGTGGCTCCAGCATATACAAATGGGGCTGCGGCACACGCCGCAGCCCCATTTGCGCTTTCCGGCCCGAACGCAGCAAAGCCGATGCCCCACCCCGCCAAACATTTTGCTGGAAATCGAGTAGCGGATATGTATAATTAGACATTCCTAACTATCCGCAACCCACCCCATCCTCCGGCAGTATCAGAAACAGACCGTTCGTCTTCCTTCCTGGCGGGATGAATCTCTTCATGCGTGTCATTGACGGAAGCGAACCAGCTCGAAAGGAGATCCCCGTGCGTTTGGACAGATGCATTCACTTCGCGAGACAGGCCATGGCAGCAACGGCAGGTACCGCGTTGTTACTCGCAGCACCCGTGCAGGCAATGGTTTCGGCGGCCCCGCAGGATTACCTGACGGTGGAGGCACACGAAGCCTCTCCGGCCGAACGGACGCTCGCCCCCCTCTTCTCCCCCTCGTTCCAGTACCGGGATATTACGGTTACCACAGAGGGAGATCGCCGGCTCGTGACCATCACCTCAGACCGGGGAATTACCAGCAGAAACGTGCGCAAACTTAATGAAAGCCTGATTTCCCGGGGGATCAGCATCTACGGGGCCGCCTACTATGGCGACTTCGCATGGGATCGGACCGTCCTGGACGCGGCAATCACCATGACGCGAAAGGTGGAAGGCGAACCGGATACCATTGAAATCTCCGACGGAACGGTCCGGGACATCAAGACCAACAAACCTCTTGTTCCTCTTACGGCGGCGGTTTACGAGCTTCACATCCCCGTGAGTACCGGTTTTGCCACCTCATGGAAAAAACAGCGAATCATTCCCGCCGTCGACATTCCCGCCCCTGAGCCGCGGACCGGCCGCTTTCCCGGCTCCCGCGTGTTTCAGATCCGCGAAAATGAGGCTCTGCGGCGTAACGTGCTCTACGCGGTAAAGGGAGAACTGCGGGAGGTGGAACAATTCTTCGACCGGAAGCTCAAAGAGATTCACCGGACCGTGATCGTGGCTGGGGATGCTGAGGGGATGCCGGCGCCCGCCGAGGTTTTCGGCATCAAGACATCGGCACAGGTCATCGTGTTGTCGGGGTACTCCTACGTCAACAAGAAACTTGTCTCCACCGAGGTCACCCTGCGCCGCGCCAGCGACCCCAACCTCTCGGACTACATCGAAATTGAGGTGGTGGAGACTTCACCTGACGAGGGTTATTCCCAGACGGCAGGGTCCTGGCGGTAGTACGAACGCAACAATTCGTAGAGTCCCGTATGACGGGCCTTCAACTCGCCGGGCATCTCGAAAAAGCTCTCGGTCGCCACTGCGAAAAATTCCGCTGGGCTTTCGGCCCCGTAGGGGTCGAGAAACGTCCAGCGGCCGGCTTCGTCATCGTCAATCAGGCGCCGGTATTCCCGCTCCAGAATCTCACGCCAGGGCGACTGCTCGGGTTCATTGGGCAGAAAGCCGTCATAATCGGTGAGCCGGTCCTCGTGATCGAGCTGGTGAGCGAATTCATGGAACACCACATTGAACCCGTCATCGGGTGCCTGGGCGTCCAGCACCACATCCTTCCAGGAAAGGACAACGGTCCCCAACTCCCATGACTCGCCCACCCGGGGCTCGGGACCCTCGGTGACCACCCCTCCCTCGTCCCAGCGCTGCCGCTGGCCGACGTATTCATCGGGGTAGATGACGATCGATGAAAGGTACGGGTAGTAATCGCCGGGTCGATGGAGGATGAGCAGGCAGGCAAGGGCGGCAACCGTAACCTTTATCTCGTCGGTTACCTGTATGCCGCTGCAGCCTTCGAAACTCTTTTCTGCCACGAATACCTGCACATGCCGCAGCAGCTCCTGTTGGTCGTCAACACAAAGACGACCGTAGAACGGCACGTTGCGTTCAACGATTTTCAACCATTGGGGCGGGAATCCGCCTCTCCGCAACCTTTTTCTCCGCCATCGCGCAAACAGGCCCATTAGCTCCGCCACCACCCACAGAGACAAGCCATCGCGTTACCGGTTGCCACAAGGTTTAGGCGCCGAAACAGGTTTCTTGCTGGCGCGAGGACGTTTGCGCTCCGTCGTCTCCAGCAGGGCCGCCCGCATGAGATCGACCCGATAGCCGGCCGTGCGCGCCATCGCCGTCAGGCGCGCCACCTCGCGGGCACGCATCGTTCGGTAGCCGGCATGCCAGCCCGTTTGTTTCGAAACGGCGGCATCCCGGCCTGCGAGGGACAGAATCCAGCCCACCAGGGCCTCGAACCGCTCCTGAACGAACCAGTCGATACCCCCGCTACGGTGGACGCCGAGAAGACGGGCTGCCTCGCGGTCGGCAAAAAGTCCCGCCAGGCAGCGATCCAGCGCCTCTGGGGTGTCAAGGCCTTCCTCTCCCAGACCCAGGAGCACTTCGACCAGAAGGACAGCCCAATCCGCGCGCGACGCCTCACTGTCGCCGCTATCGCATGCTGCGCGAAGGATGTTGGCCAGAGCTCGCCGCAGCCCCAGGGTCACAAACCATTCAGCGGAGCGGGCGCGGTAGCCTTCAGCGCTGGCGAGTCGACCCGCTTCGCCGACAACCGCGAGGCAACCACGGATCAATCGGTCCAGCGAGGCGTCACCGGGAGCGGCACAGGTGCCGGGGCCATGCTCGTCCGTCTTTCCCGGCTTGACTGCGCCCAGCGTCACCCGCAGAGCCAGCCGGGCCATGATCGTGTCAGCAACGGTCCCCACCTCGCCTGACGCCCCTGTCTCCCGGGCCAACTCCGTCAGGAACGCCACGAGCTTCTCACGGAACGCCGCCGTCACCTTCCGGCGCGCTGCAGTGACGCTGCCGGGGGAGGCGAGGATGTCAAGCACCGCCGGCTCGTCCCAGAGATCGACGAACCGCGCCACGAGCGTACCATGGCGGACGAGCTTTACCTCCTCGTCGATGCTTGGCGCCCCACCTCCACTCAATCGATGGCAGAGGTGACCCCAGGTTCCGAAATCGTCATCACGGATTTCTCTGAAATCGAGGAACACATGGAACTCGTACGGCTCCAGGGAAACGAACAGCCCCTCCCTGCAAAGCTCACGGCCGTTTCGCAGGTATTCGAGTCCCGCCGCGTGGTCGCGGAACGCGTAGTAGTGCCGGCCATCGTCGTTGAAGCCGAGGGCCGTCCCCAGATCGGTCTGGACGGGGGCAGTGTCACCCGTTTCAGGGTTGGCGACCTTGGCGCATGAACTCCTGATCCAGCCGGAAGTGGCGGCAAACCGGTTGTGGAAGACAACGAGCGCCCGATCGTCTCCCCGGCGGTTGGAGTAGGCGAACACATCCTCGTTTACCGCTCCGTTCACGAAAAAGTCATAGAGCACGAAGTTGCCCGACCCGGAGAAAAGGGGGCGACGGCGCATGAGCGGGAAAATCCAACGCTCGTGTCCGGACACCAAATGCTCGTCCACCGGCTCGTCCCAGTAGGCGCGCCGGTACTCCATGCCGTACTTCTCGTGGAATCCCTCAACCTGTCCGTGGCCGAGCATGGGAAGGCCCGGCATGGTGACCAGCAGCACTGCGGCACCGAAGTACTTTCCCTCCTTGCCGAACTGCTCTACGGCGGTCCGCTCGTCGGGGTTGTTCATGAAGTTCACGAACCGCTGGAGAATGCGGTGATCATAGGCCAGTACATTCTTGATGGTCTGGCGGTACTTGGCGTTCTCCTCCATCTTGAGCATGTTCATGAAGGCGCTGTTGTATACCCTGTGCATACCGAGGGTCCGGACGAAGTATCCCTCCATCAGCCAGAAGGCCTCGGCCAGCAGCAGGGTATCGGGCGCTTCGGCGGCAACCCGGTCCACCACCTGACGCCAGAACTCCTCGGGCATGGCGGCATCAAAAGCGGCCCTGGTCATGCCGTGCTCGGCCCGTGAGGGGACTCCGCTGTGCCCCGGCTGAGGAAACCAGAGGCGCTGGTAGTGGCGTTTGGCCAGGGTCATGGCCGCGTCGAACCGGATAATGGGGAAGTTGTGGGCCACATGGAGTATGGTCCGGATCACCGCCTCGCGCACTTCCGGCTTGAGGTAGTCCAGTTGGGCCGTATCGTTCCAGGGGGTGCTCGTGCCGTCGTTGCCGTGGTACACGTAGCGGGTGGACCCATCCCGATGATCGTACATTTTGAAGACGACGGCGGCGTCGGTGCGGTCCCAGTAGCCGTCCTCGATGTGAACGCTCACCTCGGGGGAACCGGAGAGATCGGGACCGGTGAAGCGGTACGTGGGGTAGGGGGGGTGGTCGAGCTGGATGAACCAGTCAGGGTGCTCCACGATCCACTTGGAGTAGATGCCGGTGTGGTTGGGGACCATGTCGCTGGCGAGGCGGATGCCGCGGCGCAACGCCCGTTCCTTCAGGTCGTGGAGCGCGTCCCATCCGCCCAAGTCGTCGGCAATCCGATAGTCGAAGAGTGAATATGCGGATGCGATGGCGTCGACATTGCCGGAGCGGTGCTTGATGGCACGCGAGGCGCTGGAGCGCTCCCATATGCCGATGAGCCAGAGTCCCGTAACTCCCCAGCTGGCCAGCTTGTCGAGCTCCGCATCGGGAACCTGGTCCAGGCGGGTGATCTCGCGGCCGTACCAACGGGACAACTGCCCGAGCCATACGTAGACCATCTTTGCAATGAGGACCACGTTCGGCATCCAGTCCACGTCGGGGGAGAACCGCTCGGGCTCCGGATAGTGGTCGTCAGGACCGGAGAACCCGGCCCCGGGTCCGAACCTGAGAACCTGCGGAGGCCCGGCTCCTCCCCAGCGTGCGCGGGTTTCTTCCTCAAGGATGCCGAAGGCGATGGCGATATCCTCCACAAGCTCGGACGGCAGAAAGGTCCCCCATTGCTCCCGGACAAATGAGAGTTGCCCCTCCAGGGAGTCGGGCGCAGCCTTGAGGGGGGCACGCAGCAGTTCGGGAAGGGTCAGACCGAGTCCCGGCACGTGAGGAAGCGCTCCAAGCGTGCCCTCGACCGCTTCCATCACGCGTCGGTAGGGAGAAACGGCTGCCAGCTCGCCGTCGTCAAACAGGTGGCGGAAGGTATCGGTCGCCCGGTTTTCCGACGCCACCCGCAGGAGCAGGAGTTCGGTCGCCACATGGCAACGCCGCTGTTCGCGGTATGCGGCAACGTCCAGAAAGCGATCAGGACTCTCTCCGCCGAGAAGCACCGCGGCAGGAGGGAAAAGCCCCACGAAACTCCGCTCAACCGTCTCGACAGCGTCTTCGCCGCAGACGGCGCCGGCCGTTCCCAGTGACGACAGGAGCGCTCCCGGCAGTCCCTTTTCATCGTAGAGGGCGACCATGCCGCGCAACGCCCGAAGCAAGAGCGTATAGAGGTTAAGGGCTCCGGCGAAGACCTGCCGCCCCTTCGCTTCAGAAGCGACATCAAGACGCTCTGCGATCCGGCGCAGGAACAGAATGCGCCCCCCTGATGGCGGAAGCCCCTTGGCTGCCGTTTCCAGGTCGAGGCGTTGCCACGCCCGGCCGGACACGTGCAGTTCAAAGGGGAAATAGAGTTCTCTACGTTTCGTTCCGGTCATTACCACCTCGTGAAGCGCCTCGTTCAGGCCAACCATTTCACATCATACATACTATTCCCGCCGGTGTCACCTCCGGAGACTCCCGATCCGGAGTCACAAGCAGCTTGACTATTAATGCCCTGCACATTAATCTTCTGTTAATACAATTTTTACAGTCACTTCACAGCAACTCCGTCAGATAATCGGGAACCGCTGCCGTGCGCCTGAGCCTTCTCGCCAAATTCACGATTGCCACCAGCTTCGTACTCCTCGTCACCATGGGGCTCTTTGCCTATATCAACGTGGAGCAGCTGGAGAAACTCCTCTTTGAAGAGGCGGTTTCCGACGCCGACAAGCTCAGCGAAACGATCATCCGCACCACCCACTACCACATGCTCGAAGACAACCGCGAGCGCGCCTATCAGATCATCAACGAGGTGGGGAGTCAGAAGGGAATCACCCAGCGGATCAGAATGATCAACAAGTTCGGCCAGGTGACCCATTCGACGGACCAGAGGGAAATCGGCTACTTCCTGGATAAAAAGGCCGAGGCTTGCAACATGTGCCATTCGGGCCCCTCGCCCCTGGTCCATGCCACCACCATGAACCGCAGCCGCCTCTTCACCGACAGGGAAGGAAAACAGGTTCTCGGCCTTGCAAAGGCCATCTACAACGACGAGCGCTGCTTTACCGCCCCCTGCCACTATCACCCGAAGGAGGCAAAAGTCCTGGGAGTCCTCGACGTTATCGTCTCCCTCGACCCCATGCATCAGAAGGTCTACGCCTACCGCAACGAGATCATCGTGCTGACGGTGCTGCAGATCACGCTCATCGCCCTCTGCCTGACCTTTTTCACCCAGCGCTTCGTCAACAGACCGGTACGGCAGCTAGTCAGGCTTACCCAGCAGGTTGGCGAAGGAGATCTGGATACTCGGGTGACGCTGTCGTCCCATGACGAGCTGGGAGAATTGGCATCGGCCTTCAACTCCATGACCGTCAACCTCAAGAAGGTTCATGGCGAGCTTGAGGATTGGGGCAAAAACCTGGAGGTAAAAGTTGAGGAGCGGACCCAGGAGCTCAAGAACATTCAGGCCCAGCTCGTCCATTCCGAAAAACTTGCCTCTCTGGGCGAACTGGTGGCCGGCATTGCCCACGAAATCAACAACCCCCTGACCGGCATCCTGGTCTTCGCGTCGCTCATGGCCAGTGACAAAAAACTTGATCCGTCGCTCAAGGCCGACCTGGACCTGATCGTCAAAGAGACCCAGCGCTGTGCCAAGATCGTCAAGGGGCTCCTCGATTTCTCCAGGGAGTCGATCCCGCAGAAAAAGCCCTCTTCCATCAATGCCATCATGGATGCCACCCTGACCTTGGTGGTCCACCAGTCATGCTTCCACGACATCACCGTCGTTAAAGAGTACAACCCGGACATACCGGAAATGCTCCTTGATCCCCACCAGATTGAACAGGTATTCATCAACCTCCTCCTGAACGCCTGCCACGCCATTGCCGGCTCGGGAGAAGTACACATCAGGACGGGGTTTGATCACGTGAATGACGAGGTCAGCGTTGCAATTACCGATACAGGCTGTGGTATCCCCGATGAAATAATCGGCAAGATATTCGACCCCTTCTTTACCACCAAGGAAACCAAAGGGACGGGGCTGGGCCTCTCGGTTTCTTACGGGATCATCGAGGGGCACGGCGGCAGGATCGATGTGCAGAGTACCGTGGGGGCGGGTACCACGTTCACTGTGCGCCTCCCCCTCCTCCACGAGGCGCCCCTCGAAGCTGCAGCAGCAGCCGGCCAGCGACAGCAAAGCGCCTGATCCGACTGCGGTACGGACATCAAGACAGCCGTAAATACAAAAAGGGGCACACGCGCGTGTGCCCCTTTTTGTATTTGAGCCGGTACGCCGAGATGTTCAGTTCGTCATCTGGTTACGTACTGAAATCCGGAGTTTTTTGAGCAATGCCTGAAAGTTGGGACGCAACATCCCCGTCTCTTCGGCTGCCCTGGTAATGTTCCAGTTGTTGCGCTTGAGCGCCTGGAGCACGAACGCCTTCTCTATGGGCTCCACGGCCCGCTCCCGTATCTGGCGCTTTGTCTCCTTGAGCTCTTCCACATTCTGGGGAACATAGCCACCAACCCCGGCCTGGGAGTCCGTAGCGACGCGAAGCTCCAGGTCCTCCTTCTGAATCAGGTCTCCCTCTGCGAGAACAACGGCCCGTTCAATGATGTTCTCAAGCTCCCGTACGTTGCCCGGGAAGGCATAGTCTTCCAGAAGGGCCAGGGCATCAGGGGCTAGCCCGCGGATATCCCGCCCCATCTCCTCGGAAAAGGTGGCGAGAAAATGCCCGATGAGGAGGTGGAGATCGCCCTTGCGCTCCCGTAGGGGCGGCAGATCAATGGGAATGATGTTGAGCCGGAAGAAGAGGTCCTCCCGGAACGTCCCTTGGGAGACGAGAGTGCGCAGATTCTTGTTGGTGGCGGCCACGAGCCGGATGTCGATGGGGATCGGCTGGGTACCGCCGATGGGGGTAATCTCCCGCTCCTGCAGCACCCTCAGCAGTTTTGCCTGAGTGGTGAGACTGATGTTGGAGATTTCGTCCAAAAAGAGCGTGCCGCCGTCGGCCACCTTGAACAAGCCGGTTTTGGTCTGGATGGCCCCGGTGAACGAGCCCTTGATGTGGCCGAACAGCTCGCTTTCCAGAAGATTTTCAGCAAGGGAGGTGCAGTCCACCGCCACAAAGGGGTTGTCGCGACGGTGACTGTTGTTGTGGACGGCCCGGGCCACCAGTTCTTTGCCGGTCCCGCTTTCACCGGTAATGAGAACGGTGCTGTCGGTGGGAGCAACCTGGATGATGCGGCGATAAACCTTCTGCATCTCTTTGCTCTCGCCCACGAAGATATCGAAACCGTGGTGCTCGCCCAGCTCCTTTTTCAGAAAGATGTTCTCGAGCAGTACTGCTCGCTGCTCGAGGGCTTTCCTCACTTTCTCCGTAATCTGGTCCGGAGTAAAAGGTTTCGCAATATAGTCGAAGGCGCCGTTTTTCATAGCCTCGACCGCGGTATCGACGGTGGAGAATCCGGTAATGATGATGACGGGAACTTCGGGCTGCAGGACCTTGATGGCCTTGAGAACTTCCATGCCGCTCATGCCGGGCATTTTAAGGTCGGTAATAACCAGACCGTAGTTCTCATCCTGCAGTCTCTCCAGGGCAATCTGTCCGCTGGCGGAGGTCTCCACATGGTAGCCCTCCTTTTCGAGGATCCTCCGCAGACCCTCCCGGATAATCGCTTCATCGTCAACTACAAGTACATCAATGTTTTCCATCCGCCACCATCCCCTTTCCGTTGCCGCCCCTACCCCATTTATTCATGAGAACAGCGACTGAACTCTATGGTTCCAGACAGATTAACCCCCTGACAAATAAAGGTAAATATTAGTTGTTTTTAAATTACATCAATCAGGAGGGGAAGTCAAACCCATTGACAACGCGCAGGTAAAAAGTGATGCATACACCTTTCATCAGCATCTAGCAATTTCAACATGTTACACTGCAAACTAAGTGTATATTTTTTTATACACAGTATCCGAAGCCGACAATGCCCGCAACTTCAGCCAGTTACATAACACGCGGTCTCGCAGCGAGCCAGACACCATTGGCTACCGTGTATAGGGCAACCATACAGCCCTCACTCGCTCGAAAAGACTCGCACCATTCTGGCCTGCAAAATACCCCTGTCATTTCAGTACAATAGAAAATTTTAATAAATAAAACTCATCCTGGCATACGGGGTGCACTACCTGAAATCAAAAGGCTCACATCTCCGGATCAGGGAGGATTGATATGAAAACGACGTCGAAAGCACTGATGGTAACACTGGCAACGGGAGGGACGGTATGGGCGGCCAGCGGCGCTGAATCAGAAGCGAACGGCCTGCTGGTAACCATGTTTCTCGCATTCGGCGCACTGATCATCGTGTTCCAACTCCTGCCGGGGCTCATGCTCTTCGCAGCGATGGTCAAGGGACTGTTTATCAGGCCGGCGAAAGATATCGCCACCGGAACATCGGGCAACGAAACGGCGTAAGCGGCGCGGAACGAGCTGCCACAGCGAAGCCGACAGAGAGAGGGACGACCATGTTAGGACTTCTCATAGCGGACAATGATACGGAAGCTCGCAAGCAGATGGCTGATCTCTTCATTGAGGCGGGGTACAACGTCATCGTGACCAACTCGGCGGCCAACGCGATCTACGGAATCCTCAAGAGGGCGGCCCAGGTTGTCCTGATGGGGAGCGAGTTCGATGAGTTCAAGGCTGGCGAACTGGTCCCCCTGCTCAAAAAATGCAACCGTGACCTGACAATCATCCTGGTGTCAGATGAGGCGTCTCTGCCGACCATGAGAAAACTCCGCAAAGAAGGGATTTTCTATCACGCCCTGAAGCCCAGCAAGCCGGAGGATAAGGAAGAAATACGCCAAGCCGTTCGCTGCGCGTTCGACAGCCTGCTCAGTTGCCGGCCGGCGCGATAGCGATCCGGTTCATCGACCAGAGCAACTCGATCATCAATAGCAGGAGCCATAAAACTCGAAGGAGGAAACAGCCATGAAACCCACAACGATCACACAGGCAGCGGCACTTTGGCTCGGCAGCGTCGTACCGGCTCTGGCAGCCTCGGGAGCACGGGAAGACAACAGCGGCGTCTTCGTATGGATATTCCTCGGATTCTGCGCGCTCATCATCGTGGCGCAGCTGATGCCCGCCGTTCTCATGATGCTCGGCTTTGCCAAGGGGCTCCAGAAAGAACCGACCATGGCCAAGGAAGAGGCACGCCACTAGCCAATCGGCGCGGGAGCGACACCTCCGCGCGCCACGGAGCCCGGCCGGCCCTTGGGGGCCGGCCCCGACATCACTTCAAGGAGGCACACGATGCGCACCCTACGGAAGACGGCAATTGTGCTGTCGCTCCTCGCGATACTCCCCGCCGCGGCTCTGGCTGAAGACAAAACGGCCGATGCCTGCCTCAGCTGCCACAGCAGTAAGGATATCGGGAAGAGCGGTTCCCACCTCTATATTGATGCCGCAAAATACAGCCGTACCACCCACGCCATCATCGGCTGCACCTCGTGTCATGACAGTGTCACTGCGAGCCACCCCGACGATGGCATCCGCCCCTCACGGGCTGCGTGCCGTGAATGCCATTCACCGATCGCCAAAGAATACACCGCGAGCCTCCACGCCAATAATGCCGGCTGCGCGGACTGCCACGACCCCCATACGGTGAAGCCGCCCGCCCTGACTTCCGGCCGGGACATGAACGCCATGTGCGCTAAATGCCATGAGACGGCAAAAATGATCGAAGTTCACAGCAAATGGCTTCCTCAGGCGGATCTGCATATCGATGCTCTGCCGTGCATCACCTGCCACACCGGTTCCGAAAACTACGTGATCACCTTGTACATCCAGAAGCGGGCCGGGGAAAAACCCCAGAGCGACTTCAAAACGGCGACCTATGAAGATCTCTCCCGCACCCTCCCCGGCGACCGGGACGTGAAGGCGATCATCGACACCAATAACGACAACTACATCTCATTGGCCGAGCTGCGCTCGTTCAACAAAAGCGCCAGACACGACGGCATGAGACTCTGGGGGATGATGACCCCTGAAAAAGTGACCCACACCTACCAGATTCTGGATAACCGCTGGGACTGCACCTTCTGTCACGCATCGGGTCCCCGGGCAATGCAGACGAGCTTCGTCGCATTCCCCGACAAAAACGGCACCTACAGCCGCGTTGCGGTTGAAAAAGGTGCGGTCCTCGACCTTCTCTACGGGACCCCCGACTTCTACATGATGGGCTCCACCCGCAGCATGGCACTGTCCATCATCGGCGGACTGATAGTAAGCGGCGGCATCGCCTTCGCGGGGATTCACGGGACCTTCAGATTCCTGACCAGGAAAAACAGAAAGGAGCACTGAGCCATGAGCGCCCATAACGAGCATGCCGAACATAAGGAATTCATCTACCTCACCCCGATGCCGATCAGGATCTGGCACTGGATCAACGCCCTCGGGATCGTGACCCTCTGCCTGACCGGCATCCAGATCCGCTTCCCCGAATATGTGAACATCTTCGGGACCTACAAGGCAGCCATCAGGCTCCACAACACGGCAGGGATCACGGTATCGATCTTCTATGCCATCTGGTTTGCCTATTACCTGATCGTCAAGGGCAACCTGTTCAAGCTCTATGTACCGAACACTTACGACATCAAAATGGGAATCTTCCGGCAGGTGCTCTACTACTTCTACTACTTCTTCAAAGGGGGACAAAGCCCCCATCACGCCACCCCCGACGACAAGTTCAACCCCATGCAGAAGGTGGCCTACATGGGACTCATGCTCGCCCTGATGCCTCTTGTGATCGTGACCGGCATCCTGATTCTGAACGTAGCACCTCTTCGCGAACTGATCCTGCTCATGGGAGGGCTCAAAATCCTCGTAAGCGCACACTTCCTGATTGCGTGCTGCTTCTTCGCCTTCCTCTTCGTCCACGTCTACCTTGCCACCATGGGGCACACCCCCCTTGCTCACTTCAAACCCATGTGGGATGGCTGGGAAGAGGTTGAGCATCACTGAATACCTCCCGGCAGAGCCAAAGGCGAAACGGTCCGATCCGTTTCGCCTTTTTTATGGAAATCGCCGGAAATCCACCGCCTGCCAGACCGGAAACAGTATTTAAAATTGACTAATCTAGACCTGTTACTTATAATCCAGCTGCTTTGTGCATACAGCATACAGTATCCACTTGTCACAGGAGGCTACCATGAGATTCCGCTGTTTACCCCTTCTCGCGGTATGTATCATCTCACTTGCCGGTTTCGCCTACGGCATCACCATCAAAGATGCGGTATTCCAAACGAAGGACGCCGGTCGGGTAGTCTTCAGCCACAAGGCTCACATCGGCAAGAAGGGGATAGAAAATAACTGCAAGGCGTGTCACGACGGGATCTTCAGCCTCAGGAAGAAGGTCTCGTACACCATGGCCGACATGGAAAAGGGCAAATCGTGCGGCGCCTGCCATAATGGCAAGGAGGGAGTATTCCCCCTGAAGGAATGTGCCCGCTGTCACGCAGTGAAAGAGATCACGTATCAGGTCAAGTCCACGGGGCCGACCCCCTTCAGCCACCAGAAACATTTGGCCGTCTATGACAACTGCAATGCCTGCCACCCCAAACTCTTCAACGCCGGCCCAAACAAGCGCGCAACCATGGCCGACATGGAAAAAGGCAAGTCGTGCGGCGCCTGCCACAACGGCAAGACCGCCTTCGGTCTCAATGAATGCGCCACCTGCCACATGGTGAAGGAGGTCCTCCTCTCTTCGCCCGGCACGGGCAAGATAATCTTCAGCCACAAGCTGCACGCCGGCAAGATGAAGTGCGACCAGTGTCACAACAAACTCTATGTGCCGGGAAGGAACAAGCCGGTCGGCATGGCCGCCATGGAGAAAGGTAAATCGTGCGGTGCCTGCCACAACGGCAAATCGGTCTTCGACGTGAAGCAGTGCGCCAAGTGCCACCCGGTGAAAGAAGTGAACTACAAGGTCAAGGGAGCCGGTCCTGCCACCTTCAGCCATGCCCTGCACCTCTCCATGTACACGTGCTCCGATTGCCACAACAAGCTCTACAAGACGGGTCGCAACACGAAGGTCGTGACGATGCACGAAATGGAGAAGGGCAAGTCGTGCGGCGCCTGCCACAACGGCAAGACCGCCTTCAGCGTCCGGGAAGACTGCGTCAAGTGCCACAACATGTAACCGCATGACATCACGGTAACCAGCTACGAAAAGGGCGGGGGAGCGTACCCCGCCCTTGCATTTTGTGTAATTGAGGATAACCTTCAACATGAAAACCTTTTTTTAAAGGAGCCCTCATGCCCCGGAGTTTCGCCGCAAAAGCCATCGTCCCGCCGGCTATTGCCGTAACAGGGTTCGTCATTGTCTGCTGCATCCTCCTTTACTCGGTCATCAAGACCGACATGCTGAATGAT
The DNA here is from genome assembly GCF_000007985.2 of Geobacter sulfurreducens PCA. NCBI lineage: Bacteria > Pseudomonadati > Thermodesulfobacteriota > Desulfuromonadia > Geobacterales > Geobacteraceae > Geobacter > Geobacter sulfurreducens. Next base: position 624,129 of record NC_002939.5, on the reverse strand, counting down.
GCCATCCAGCATGAGACCAATCTGGCGGATACCATCGTCAAGTCGGCGCGCTATGCCATGCTCAAGGACGACCGGGAAACCCTGCGCAACATCATTGACAACGTGGGGCAGCAGAAAGGAGTCGAGCACGCCCGCATCTTCAACAAAAAAGGGGTGATCATGTTTTCGGCCCACCCCGAGGACATCGGAAAACTCCTGGACAAAAAGGAGGCGGGATGCGTGGCCTGCCACTCCGGCCCGGTTCCCCTCACCAGCATGGGGCGTATGGATCAAGCGCGCCGCTTCATCAATGAAAAGGGGCGGCACGTCATCGCCATAACCGTTCCCGTCTACAATGAGCCCGAATGTTTCAACGCAGCGTGCCACGTTCACAGCCCGAGCCAGAAGGTGCTCGGCACCCTCGACATAGGCCTGTCCGAAGCCCCGCTTCAGAAAACCCTCAACGTCATGCAGGGGAGGATGATCGTCTTCTGCCTGATGGTGCTGTTGCTGACCGTGGGAGGGGTCTCGGCCCTGCTGCGCCGGAATGTGCTGCTGCCGGTCCGGGAACTGGCCGATTACGTCTCCGCCGTCAAGAGGGGAGACCTGAGCCGTAAGGCACCAGCCTACCGCGATGAAGTGGGAGAGCTGGCCCGGGCCTACCAGGAGTTGGCCCACCAGTTGAAAGAGCGGCGCGAGTCACCGGACGAGGCCACCCAAGACGGACCGGCCGGCGACCGCGGGAACCGCTCCTGACGCCGTCGTCAGGCCAGCGCATCGAAACGGCACCCATGAAGCGAACAACCGAACGTTCCCCCTCACACGACAATGGCATTTCACCGCCCAACCGCGACCTGGTAAGACAGGAAGCGGTTGGGCGCATCCGCCGCTACCGCGTCACGGCAAGCCGTGGGCTGTGGGCCATGGCCCTGTTCCTTGCGGTAAGCACCGCTGCCCTCTGGGACTTCAGCTTCCTGCCACCCATGTCGGACCAGGTCCGGGCATTCCTGGGGAAACCGCCTTCAGCGACCATGATCAGCGGGGTACTCATGCTCTATACCTTCTCTGCCATCATCCTCATACTGGCCCGGATGATGGGGGGAGCGGAACAGTACAGCGGGTTCGCCCACGTGGGATACCTGACAGCCTTCTATCTGTTCTACCATTTTGCAAGGGCGCTGAATGACAACTACTGGGCCGTTTTCGTGGCGGGAATCACCATCCTGGGACTTGAGAGCTACCACATCTGGAACTTCTGCTCTGAAGCGATCCGCAAGGACCAAGAGATTATCGACACCATCGACCGGAACCGCAGAGAGTAGCGGCCGGGGCAGCCCCAGCGGCCGGGGCGGGAAAAGGCTTGACGAAAATGGGGAGAATTGCTAGCTTTGTCTGAGCGTTAGACTGTTTCGACAATCACATACCATCGAACCGCTAGGGGAGTTTCGGCTGAGAGCCCGTCTGTGATGCCGTTCGGACCGCGCCCGGATAACAGGGAATAACGCGGCACGGAGCGGCAGGGCGACCCTTCGAACCTGATCCGGGTAATACCGGCGTAGGGAAGCGATAGAACATGGATCACCACAACCCATGGGCCGCTTCTGCGGCCTTTTTTGTTTACACAACCCCACCGTATCCCGACAGGAGGCCCCATGAACATAACCGTCAACGGCGAAGCCAAGAGCATCGCAACCATGAACGTCCATGACTTTCTCCACTCCATCGACATCGATCCGCGCAGGGTCGCAGTGGAGTTGAACATGGACATCCTGCCCAAGGCGGAGTACCAGGCCACCGTCCTCAAGGACGGCGACGCACTGGAAATCGTCCACTTCGTAGGTGGCGGGTAAGGTCGGCCGCATCGGTCCGCCCCAGCGCCCGACAATGCGTCGCGATTCAAACACTTCAAGGAGATTACACCATGTCCAATGCAGCCGATAAACTGGTCATCGCCGGCCGCGAGTTTTCCTCCCGCCTCATGGTCGGCACCGGCAAGTACGCCAGCAACGAGCAGATGATCAAGGCCCTGGAGGTTTCAGGCGCAGAAATCATTACGGTGGCGGTACGTCGGGTGAATCTGGCCGACCGGGGCAAAGGGTGCCTGCTTGACTTCATCGATCCGAAAAAGTACACGCTCCTGCCCAACACCGCCGGCTGCTACACGGCCGATGACGCGGTCAGAACCTGCCGACTGGCCCGGGAGGCCGGCATGAGCGATCTGGTGAAGCTGGAGGTGCTCGGCGACGAGAAGACCCTCTTCCCTGACAATGAAGAACTGCTCAAGGCAGCAAAAATCTTGGTGAAGGAAGGGTTTACCGTCCTTCCCTACACCAGCGACGATCCCATTGTCTGCAAAAAGCTTGAAGATATCGGCTGTGCCGCGGTCATGCCGCTGGGCGCCCCCATCGGCAGCGGCCTGGGCATTCGGAATCCGTACAACATCCTGATCATCAAGGAAACGGTCAAGGTGCCGGTCATCGTCGATGCCGGTGTCGGCACCGCCTCCGACGCCGCCATCGCCATGGAGTTGGGCATCGACGGAGTTCTCATGAATACCGGCATCGCCGGCGCCAGGGATCCCATCGCCATGGCAGAGGCAATGAACATGGCGGTGCGGGCCGGCCGGCTCGCCTACCTGGCGGGACGCATTCCCAAGAAACTCTATGCCACGGCATCGAGCCCCATCGAGGGGATGATTGGCTAAGGTCGATTTTTCGCTCTACCTGATCACCGACCGCCACCAGGCTGGTGGCAGGGACCTGCTCGCCGTGGTCGAGGGAGCCCTGGCCGGTGGCGTGCGGTGCGTTCAACTCAGGGAAAAGGACCTGCCGGCCCGGACGCTGCTTGAGCTGGCCCGGGCCATGCGCCGCCTCACCGACCGCTTCGGGGCCAGGCTCCTGATCAACGACCGGGTCGACATCGCCCTGGCCGCGGGAGCCGACGGCGTTCACCTGGGCGAGGAGGGCATGCCGGCTGCCGTGGCGCGGGAACTGCTCGGTTCCGGGCGACTCATCGGTGTTTCGTGTCACGGCCGCGGCGGGGCAGCAGCAGCCGTAGCACAGGGGGCAGACTTCATCACGTTCGGGCCGGTCTACCCCACCCCGTCGAAAGCAGCCTACGGTGAGCCGGTGGGCATTGACCAACTGGCCGCAACGACGAAGGAGATACACATTCCGGTGTTCGCCTTGGGAGGAATCAAGGAGGCGAACATCCCCGAGGCGCTGGCTGCCGGTGCGGCAGGGGTTGCCCTGATTTCTGCCATCATCGCCGACCCGGACCCCAGGGAACGCGCCCGGGCGCTCCTTGCGCTCCTGCCGCCCCGAACCCGAGACGAGTAAGCCATGTCAGACCTGTTCATACATCCCGAGCTTCGCTTCCACTCCTACGGCACCTGGCTGCGCCGCCGCTTCGGCTGCAACGTGAGCAAGGTGAACGTGGACGGCGGCTTCACCTGCCCCAATCGCGACGGCAGCCGCGGCACCGGCGGCTGCATCTACTGCGACAACGCCTCCTTTTCCCCCGGCGGCACCGTCCCCGACAAGTCGATCGAACTGCAGATGGCCGAGGGCATGGCCTACCACCGGCAACGGCTGGGAAGCGAGAAGTTCATCATCTACTTCCAGAAGTTCACCAACACCTACGCGCCGGCTGCCCGTTTGCGGGACCTGTATACCCGCGCCCTGTCCCATCCCGACGTGGTGGGGATTTCGGTGGGCACCAGGCCCGACGCCCTGGCGGACGAGGCCCTTGAGCTACTGGCCGATCTGGCGCAGGAGCACTACGTCTGCATTGAACTGGGGCTTCAGTCCATGGACGACGCCATCCTGGAGCGGATCAACCGGGGCCACACCCTGGACGAGTACCTCCGAACCGTGGATCGGATCGCGGGACGCGGCATCGCCCTCTGCACCCATCTCATTTACGGCTTTCCCGGCGAAACCCGCGAAGGATTCCTGAAAACCGCGCACCTGCTGGCAGGACTCCCGGTGGACTCGGTGAAGCTCCACCAGCTCCATGCGGTAAAGGGAACCCGTCTGGCCGAACTCTACCATCGGCGCGAATTCGTGCCGATAACCCTTGCTGAGTACGTGACCACGGCCTGCGACTTCCTGGAGCTTCTTCCCCCCCGCATTGCCGTCCAGCGACTCTACGGCTCGGCCCCCCTCGCCATCCGGGTGGCGCCCACCTGGAACCTGAAGAACAACCAGATGTGGTACGCAATCGTGAACGAGCTGCGTCGGCGCGGCACCTGGCAGGGGTGCAGGCTCGACCGGGAGCACTGCCGCGTCGGCAACCTGTAGACCTCATCCACCCCAAGGAGGCACGAGATGAAAACCGCCAGGCTTTCCCCGTCGGGGAATGAGTTTCCCATCGGCAAGATACTCTGCATCGGCCGCAATTACGCCGAGCACATCAAGGAGTTGGGCAACGAAACTCCCGACGCGCCGGTTGTTTTCATGAAGCCCGCCACGGCCGTCATCGGCGACGGGGAAACCATCATCATCCCCTCCTATTCGCGCGAATGTCACCATGAGGCCGAGCTGGCGCTCCTCATCGGAAAAGGGGGGAAAGACATCCCGCCCGAACGGGCACTGGAGCATGTGGCCGGTTACGGGGTTGCCATCGATTTGACGCTGCGGGACGTGCAGGCCGAATTGAAGAAGAAGGGGTTGCCCTGGGAGATCGCCAAGGGATTCGACACCTCCTGCCCCCTTTCCTCTTTTGTCCCGGCAGACCGGGTGGCCGATCCCCACGACCTGCACATTACCCTCCGGGTGAACGGAGAGATGCGCCAGGACGGCTCCTCTTCCCTCATGATCCACCGGATTCCCCAGATCCTCAGTTACATGTCGGGAGTTTTCACCCTGGAACCGGGAGACGTGATCCTGACCGGGACCCCCGCCGGCGTCGGCCCCCTCGCGGCGGGAGACGCCGTGGAAGCCGAGGTCGTCGGCGTGGCGGCGATCCGGGTTACCGTTAAATAATATAAATTATCATATTATTGACACTATTTTTGCACTTCCTCTCGTTAGCGAGTGAATAACTGACGGGGGTATTCTATGGAAACACAGAAAAACTGCCCTGAATGTCAGGGGCTTATGCTCCTGCTGCCGGGGTGAGGGGGCCTCTTCTGGCGGTGCCAGAAGTGCGGCAAGAAAGCGCCGTTTGGCGGACGAGAGATGCATTCTTGCGGTTGCGGCGACTGAGCCACTGAAAAGGGGAATGGGTAATCCATTCCCCTTTTTCTTTGCCGGCAAACGGTCCGGTGGTTTTCCGGCGCCGGCAAGGCATTGATTGTAGTTGACCGGCCCGGTGGTAGAATGGTACCGATACTATTGACCCTACAATCAGCGGAGCACCGATGCCCATAGACGTTTTCGATGCCATCAAGCCGAGCCTCCAGGGACTGCTCGGCGGAGCCCGGGTTGCCCTCACGGGGCCGGGAGAGGAAGAAGCCGAAGAGGGGCACGTCCTGCGCAAACCCATGGTCGTCGATGAGGTCACCTACCTCTTTTCGGCGTGCCGGCACTCCATTCCCTTCACCCGCACCGAGGAAGTTTTCTGCGGCGAACTGGTAGCCGCCTTTGCCGTGCTCTACTCGGGGTTCAGACAGGAGGGCTATGCAGCTCACTTTCGCACCGCACTCCTGGCCTCCCTGATGGACATCACGGTGGCCCGCTTCCTCCGGGGCGACCACCGCAAGGCATTCTGGTCCATCCAGCAGTTGATCCAGCTCCTCAAGAACCTCTCCTACCAGCGCTACGAGGGGAAGCCCGCCACCACCGGCTTCCTCGTATACCGGACAACGCTGGTGGAGTTCCGCAAACGGGTGCGCTACCAGAAGAGCGCATGGCTCGATCTGAATCCCCAGCAGGCGCTGACGCCCACTCTTTTCGACAATCCCATCACCTACCGCTTCATCGATGGAACCAATTCGCTGTTTGCCGCCAATGTCCAGATGCAGCTCACCGGTATCGTCAAGCCCAGCGGCCTTGCCGAACGGGATGAGGTGGACCGCCATGCCCACCGCAGCGTCTTCGCCCTGCTCCGAAACGCCGGGGCCGGCGCCTTTGCGGTCAAAGTCAACGAGTCATCGGAAATCGAAGCCATCATCTGCCCCGACAAACTCCTGGTGCGACGCAGGGGGCAATGGGGCATTTTTGATCCAGACATCTTCCGCTCGTTCCTGGCCGGCTGCCTCGATCCGGAGGAAATCGAGGAACTGGCCTGGACCCTCTATACGCTTTCCAAAGCCCGCCACGGCACGGTAGTGCTGATCCTGGAGCGGGGGGACCGGCAACTTGCCCGTCTCAAGCGGGGCTCGGTGGGGGGCGACGACCCCCTTGGCATGATGTTGGCGAAGCGGGTGAAAGGAAAGACCATCAGCCAGCTCAAGCAATCGGGCGAACTGATGCGACTCCTCTCGTCCGACGGCATGACCGTCTTCAGCCGCCGTGGCAGGCTGCTGGACACGGGGGTCATCATTGACACCTCCCACGCCCGGGAACTGGTGACCGGCGGCGGCCGTACTACCGCGGCCACGGCAGCTTCCTTTTCGGGGAGGGTCATCAAGGTTTCCGAGGATGGCCCCATCGAACTCTACCAGGGAGGAGCGCGCGTTTATTCTTTTGGGTAACGCCGTTCCGGCCATCATGTCGGGAATGCCATTTGCATACAACCTCGCAACTTGACGTATTGCGTCAGCATTCCGCACACCTTACCACCACCATATACCGGGAGATTGCCGTGGCAAAGAATCTCAGCCTGGGGTCCAGACTCATTCGTTTCTCGCTCACCGCCGGCTTTATCGTGGGAACGGCGGGAGCAGTCATGGCGCTTAACTATGCACCAGCAGCCGGCTACGACAGGGGACATGCGCACCTTCTGGCGGGCATGCTCGGGTGCAACGCCCTGCTGTCGCTCTTCGCCCTCTGGATGCTTTCCGCCAGAAAACTGGTGGTTCGTGTCAACAATCTGGCATCTGCCATGGACCGCGGCGCCGAAGGAGACCTCACGGTCACCGTCACTGATGAATCGTCCGACGAACTCGGGCAGCTAACCGACAACTTTAATGCCATGTTCGGCCGCCTGGCGGGCATGGTCACCCGGGTCAAGGAGGCCGTCGAAGAGCTGCGGGCCATCTCGGCCACGGTCAAGGACGCGGTTGAGCGTGGGCTCGACACGGCGGAAGTCCAGACAGGGGCAGTGCAGCGGACGACCGACGGCATCCGCGCCATCGACCGGTCGGTGAACGAGGTCGCCCAGTCGGTGGAAAGCCTGTCGCGCACGGCCTCCGAGAATGCCGCCGCCATCGTCCAGATGTCAACGAGCATCGAGGTGGTGGCGGAGCACATGGAAGGGCTTGCCCGGGAGGTAGACGAGGTGAGTTCATCCATCATCCAGATGGCGGCTGCGGAAAAGGAAATAGGCAGAAGCGTCCGGGTGCTCATGGAGGATGCGTCCCGCACCGCCTCGCTCGTTGCCGAAATGGATCTGTCCATCAGGCAGGTGGAGAAAAGCGCCCTGGAAACCGCCGCCATTTCGGAAGAAGTGCTGCGCGATGCGGAACTGGGACGTGACTCGGTTGACCGGACCATCTCGGGCATCAGCGAGATCCGCCGTTCCTCCCGCAGTGCCTCTGACACCATTACCACCCTCTCCCACCGGGTCGGCGACATCGGCACCATCATCTCGGTCATCAACGAAATCGCGGAGCAGACCAAGCTCCTGGCCCTCAATGCCTCCATCATCGCAGCCCAAGCCGGGGAACACGGCAAGGGTTTCGCCGTGGTGGCGAACGAAATCAAGGAACTTGCCAAACGGACCACCAGTTCCACCGGAGAAATCGCAGAAATCATCTCGGGACTCCGGGAGGAAACGGTTCGGGCGGTTCAGGCCATCAAGCAGGCGGAAGACCGGATCGGCGAGGGGGAAACGCTCTCCTACCGTTCGGGTGAGGCGCTCGAAAAGATCGTGGACGGGGTGAAAATGGCGGTCGACCAGGTGGGCGAGATCGCGCGGACGACCGTTGAGCAGGCCCAGGGCAGCGAAAATATGCGCCGGGCCATGGAACGGGTTGCGGAAATGGTCGAGCAGATCATGCGCGCCACCCAGGAGCAGGCCCACGGCACCGAGTTGATCACCGAGGCTGCGGACCGCATGAAGAGCCTCACGGGGCGCGTCTTCAGTTCCACCCGGGAACAGCGCGATACCAGTACCCACATCGTCCGCTCCAGTGAAGGTGTGACGCACATGATCTCAACCATCCGCCAGGCATCCCAGGTTCAGGCGGAAAACAGCCAGAAGATCGTTGAAGCAGTTGAAAACATGGAGACTACTGCGGTCAACGGTCTCGATACGACCCGGCTCATGGAAGAGGCCGTCTCCCGACTTGCGCGCCAGACAGAAGGGCTCACCGAGGCCATGGCCGGCTTCAAGGTCCGGTAACCGGAGCCGGCCTCAATCGTCGGCCCGGTAGCCGATCCTCACGGCACCCCAGTGCCTGCCGCCGATAACAATCGGCACTGAAAGGTCATTCATCACCTCGCCCGTGTCCCGCAGGTAGGTCTGCAGCAGGAAACTCCCCGTATTGCCCGCGCACCGCAGCCCCGTACGATCCTCAAAAATCCGTTTGGTCCGGTTATGCTCCTTGTCCGCCTCCCGGTTGCCGGTAAGAGGGCGCGAATAGCGGAGGTTATGGGAAGGACAGTAACCGCGCCGGTCAACGCAGATGGCGTAGTACATGCCGCTGTCGCGCCCCAGGATCTCCTCCTGGATCGGTGAAATAATCTCGTCGAAGAGCCGGTCTGAGGGCGTGCGGTATTTCTGGGGGAAGGTGTCGGGGATCGGCGTGTACTCGCTGCTGAACAGCGCATCAAGAGTAACGCGCCGATCCGACGCGGCCCGCTCAAGCGTCGCGACGACCCGGTCGCGCATCTCCGACGCCAGCCCTTTGACCGTATCGTGATAGGTCCCCACCTTGAACCGCCCCACGGTGCCGTAAATCTGCTCGGCCGTCTCCGAGAGCTCCCGGAAGATTCCCGCCGTCTGCTCCATCTGGCCGTTTACCCGTTCAGCCGTGCCCGAAACCTGGGATATCTTTTCGGATATCTCGCCGGTGGTGGCGCTCTGCTCCTCTGTTGCCGTGGCGATCTGGTTGATCATGTCCGTGGACTCAGCCGCCAGGCGCAGGATATCCTCCAGCTGCCGCCGCGCCGTAGTTGACCGTTCGACGCCCACCTCGACCTTGTCCTTCCCTTCGGCAATGGATGCCACCACCGCGCGGATCTCCGCCTGAATGCTCCTGATGATGGTCCCGATTTCCCGGGTGGAGGAGGCAGTCCGGTCCGACAGTACCTTCACCTCATTGGCCACCACCGCGAATCCCTTGCCCGAGTCTCCCGCCCGGGCCGCTTCTATTGCCGCGTTGAGCGCCAGGAGGTTGGTCTGGTCGGCGATGTCCCCGATGATGCCGACAATCTCACCGATCTGGCCCGACGACTGCTGCAGCTTGTCCATGGTGTCGAGCGTTGCCATGACGCTGTCCTTGATCCGGTCGATACTCTCGGCGGTCTCCGTCACGGTGGCCATCCCCTCATGGGCGGCCCGGTCCACGGAAAGGGACAGCTGGGCTGCCCGCTGGGTATTGACGGCGACATCGTTGAGTGTTGCCGCCATCTCCTCGGAGGCAACCGCCACTGACGTGGACAGATCCTTCTGCTCGTGGGTGGAGGCCACCAGCCGCTCGGTTTCCTTGATGGTGCGGCAGGCGGAAATGGCGATATGTCCGGCCTGGTGATACAGGCCCGAGATAATCTCCCTGAGCTTGGTTACAAGAAGGTTGATTCCCTCGGCCAGAACCCCGAGTTCGTCGCTTGAACGCACCGGCACGGAGGCGGTAAGGTCCCCCTCACCCTGGGCGATTTCCTGCACCCGTCTCGATATCTCACCGATATTCCTGATGATGACCCGATTGAAAAACAGGTACATCACGCCAAGGAGGAGAAAGAACGAGCATACGCCCACCAGGGCCAGGGCCAGGGTCAGGTTCCGGGCGCCGGCGTATCCTTCCTCCAGCGACGTTGTGAGAAGCATGGCGCCATTGAAGCGGGCGCCCTGCTCATGGCACGACTGACAGCGCACCTCATTGGCCAGGGGAACGATAAAGCTCAGCACGTGCCGCCCGTCCACCTTGTGACGCTTTTCCGCAGTGGCCCCGGAGGTCAGGGCCGCCTGCACCTCTCCGTCGGGCGCATCCTGCTTTTTGCCGGCCGGCCTTCCCGCGGCATCATAGATGCGCAGGTCGAGAACGGCACCCTTGCCTCGAACGTCGGCCACGTAGCGCTCAATGACGGCCATGTCACCCGCCATCATGAGTTCGCCGATGTCACGGACCACCAGGGTCGAGAGCCCGCGGGTGTTGCGGGTCTGGAGATCCATGATTGCGTTGTATTCAAGCCAGATAGAGGTGATTCCGAGGGCGGCAAACCCTAAAAACAGAGTTATACCGATAATGGCGAGAACCTTGAAGGCAAGTCTCGTTCGAAACATGACGGGGCTCCTTCTGACCGTGGCGTGTACTTATCTTATTGTATCGGCAGGCCTCCCCAGACCTTTAACAATTTATAAAATTGTTTTAGCAAGATGAATACACTGCGACGATCATCCGTTCATTCCCGCACTCTGAACACGCAAAAAGCCCCGGGTTCCCCCGGGGCTTCGCAATGCGCAACCGTGTGCGGATGTGCTGCCTACGCCTTCATGACATTGGCCGCCTGGAGGCCCTTGGCCCCCTGAACCACATCAAAGGTCACCGCCTGTCCTTCGACCAAGGTCTTGAACCCGTCGCCCTGGATCGAGGAAAAATGAACAAACACATCCTCGCCGTTTTCCTGCTCGATAAAGCCATACCCCTTGCTGTCATTGAACCATTTCACCACACCTTTAGCCATTACTCCTCTCCTCCTGTTACTGCCAGCGGCATAATGGGGCTTTGGGTGAGCCCGGACGAATTTTTCGCTTTCTAGCACCAATACACACGGCCTGTCAAGCTGATATTTGGCCGAAAAAAAGCGGGGGAGACCCTGTCCCCCCCGCTGATGCACTCTGCTACTTCCCTTCCTCCAGGGCGGCATGGGCCGCCGCGAGCCGGGCGATGGGCACCCGGAACGGCGAGCAGGATACATAGTCGAGACCGATCTGGTGGCAGAAGATGACCGAGGACGGATCGCCGCCATGCTCGCCGCAAATGCCGAGCTTGATGCCGGGGCGGGTGGCGCGCCCTTTTTCCACTGCCATCTTCACAAGAAGACCGACCCCGTTCTGGTCAAGGGAGACAAAGGGGTCGTCTTCCAGCAAACCGGTTTCCACATAGAACGGCAGGAACTTGCCGGCATCGTCGCGGGAAAGGCCGAACGTGGTCTGGGTCAGGTCGTTGGTGCCGAAGGAGAAGAATTCGGCCTCCCGGGCAATCTCATCGGCGGTGAGGGCGGCACGGGGGAGCTCGATCATGGTGCCGATCAGGTACTCCACCTTGACGCCGTAGGCGGCGACGACCTCCTCGCACACGCGCACCGTGTTCTCCCGCAGGCGGGCAAGCTCGGTCACCACCCCCACCAGCGGGATCATGATCTCGGGCACGATGCTGAACCCTTCGTTCTTGGTCAGTTCGCAGGCGGCTTCCATGATGGCCTGCACCTGCATGTCGTAAATCTCCGGGAAGGTGAGCCCAAGCCGGCAGCCGCGGTGGCCGAGCATCGGGTTGAACTCGTGGAGGTAATCCACCTTGGCCCTGAGCGATTGAGGCGTTACCCCCATGGTCTTGGCCAGGGCATCGATGTCCTTGTCCTCGTGGGGAAGGAACTCGTGGAGCGGCGGATCCAGCAGGCGAATGGTGACGGGCAGTCCTTTCATCTCCCTGAAGATGCCGACGAAGTCACCCTTCTGCATGGGCAGAATCTTGGCAAGGGCCTTCTTGCGCCCCTCAACGTCCTCGGCGAGAATCATCTCGCGCACGGCGGCAATCCGGTCGGCCTCGAAGAACATGTGCTCGGTGCGGCAGAGGCCGATCCCCTCGGCGCCGAACTCGCGGGCCACCCGCGAATCATTGGGGGTGTCGGCATTAGTTCGCACTTTCAACTTGCGGAAGCGGTCCACCCACTCCATCAGGGTGCCGAAGTCCCCGGTAAGCTGCGGCGGAACTGTCGGCACCTCGCCGAGCATCACCTCGCCGGTGGAGCCGTCCAGGGTGATGACATCCCCCTTCTTGACCACCTGCCCCTTGGCGGTGGCGAACTGGCTCCCGGCGTAATCGACCTTGATGTCGCCGCAGCCGGCGACGCAGCACTTGCCCATGCCCCTTGCGACCACCGCCGCGTGGGAGGTCATGCCGCCCCGGGCGGTGAGGATCCCCTGGGCCGCGTGCATGCCGTGAATATCCTCGGGGCTCGTCTCGACCCGAACTAGGATCACCTTGAGCCCCAGGCGGGCGGCAGCCTCAGCCTCGTCCGCGGTGAAGACAACCTCGCCGCTGGCCGCTCCGGGGGAGGCAGGAAGGCCCTTGGCAATGACCCTTTTCTGAGCCTTGGGATCAAGGGACGGATGGAGGAGCTGGTCAAGCTGGGACGGAGACACCCGCAGCACAGCGGTCTTTTCGTCGATGAGCCCCTCCCGCACCATGTCCACGGCGATCTTGATGGCCGCCTTGGCGGTCCGCTTGCCGTTGCGGGTCTGGAGCATGAACAGCTTGCCCTTCTCGATGGTGAACTCGATGTCCTGCATGTCCCTGTAGTGCTTCTCAAGGATGCCGCGGATCTGGACGAGCTGCTGATAGCACTCGGGCAGCACGTCTTCCATGGCCGGGAGGGTGGTGTCCTTGCTGTTGGCCCGGTTGATGGGCTGCGGGGTTCGGATGCCGGCCACCACGTCCTCACCCTGGGCGTTCACCAGGTACTCGCCGTAGAAATAGTTTTCACCAGTGGAGGGGTCGCGGGTAAAGGCAACGCCGGTGGCGCAGTCGTTCCCCATGTTGCCGTAAACCATGGACTGAACGTTGACTGCGGTGCCCCAGTCGGCGGGAATGTTATTGAGCCGGCGATAGGTGATGGCCCGCTGGTTCATCCAGGAGCCGAACACGGCACCCACGGCGCCCCAGAGCTGCTCCTGCGGATCTTCGGGGAACTCCTTGCCGAGGGTCTCGCGGATCTTGGCCTTGAACTTGCCGACCAGTTCCTTCCAGTCGGCGGCGGTGAGATCCGTGTCCAGATGGACCCCTTTCTCCTCCTTCTTCTGCTCCAAGAGGTGTTCGAGCAGGTCCTTGTCCATGCCCATGACCACATCGGAATACATCTGCACGAAGCGGCGGTAGGCATCGTAGGCGAAACGCTCGTCTCCGCTCTGGGCGATGATTCCCTGGACTGTCTCATCGTTGAGTCCCAGGTTAAGGATGGTATCCATCATACCCGGCATGGAAGCCCGGGCGCCGGAACGGACCGACACCAGCAGGGGGTTGTTCCGGTCGCCGAAGGTGCGCCCCATGAGGGCCTCCACCTTCTTCAGGTTATCGGCAACCTCGGCCGCCAGGGTCGGCGGATAGCTCCGGTTGTTGGCGTAGTAGTAGGTGCAGACCTCGGTGGTGATGGTGAACCCCGGCGGAACCGGGAGCCCGATCGCTGTCATCTCCGCCAGGTTGGCACCCTTGCCCCCCAGCAGATTCTTCATCTCGGCCTTTCCTTCGGCCTGGCCATTGCCGAAGAAGTAAACATACTTGCCAGCCATTGCACGCCTCCTTGAGTTTTTACTGACGGTCAAACCCGTTCAGCTGCGATAAATTTTTTTTAATGCTGCTCAAGCGGTATTTAGGGAAATTAAAACGATAAAAAAACCGCCTAGCATGAGCTAGGCGGCTATCTTCGCGAAGTCCGCGACGCCTCCGAAGAGCCGGGCGATCCCGGTCAGCAATGCTAACCGGTTTGTTCGGACCCGTTCGTCCTCGGCCATAACCATCACCTTGTCGAAGAAGTCGTCCACGGCGCCCTTGAGAGCGGCAATACCGGTGAGCGCAGCCAGGTAATCGCCGGATGCGGTGCGGGCCTCCACGTCGGCGCGGACCTGCTGGAACGCCGCGAACAGGGCACCCTCGGCCGGCTCCTGGAACAGGGCGGCATCCACGGGCTGATCGACCCCGTCCTTGACGATGTTGCAGACCCGTTTGAAGGCCACTGCCAGGGAGTCGAAATCCGGGCGCCCCTTGAAGGCCGCCAGTGCGCCGATGCGGGCCTCGGCGTCCACCAGGTCGTCGAAGCCGGCGGCAATGGCCGCGTCCACGGCATCGGCCGGATAGCGGTCGGCCATGAGGTTCACGAACCGGCCCCGGAAGAATTCCAGCACATCAGCCATCACCTCGGCGGCGGGGCGGGTCAGTTTGGCGGAGAGGAGTTCCAGGGCCTTCCCGATCTCTCCTTCCAGCGAGAGGCGGCAGCCCCGGTCGAGAATGATGTTGATGATGCCCAGGGCCGAACGGCGCAGGGCATAGGGATCGGCCGAACCGGTGGGGATCAGCCCCACCCCGAAGCAGCCGCAGATGGTATCGAGCTTGTCGGCGATGGAGACGAAGGCGCCGATGTCGGATGCGGGGAGGTCCCCACCGGCCTGGGTGGGGAGGTAGTGCTCGGCGATGGCGGCGGCAACTTCGGCGTCTTCGCCTTGGAGCAGGGCATACTCACGGCCCATGATCCCCTGTACCTCGGGGAACTCACCGACCATACCCGAAACCAGGTCGGCCTTGCAGAGGAAGGCGGCCCGGGATGTCTTGGCCTTAACCGCCGGATTGAGGAGGTCGGCCAGCCCCTCGGCCAGGGCGCGAAAGCGCTCCATCTTCTCGTAGGAGGTGCCGAGCTTCTGCTGGTAGACCACGTTTTTCAAGGACTCCACCCGGGTCTCCAGCTTCACCTTCTGATCTTCCTCGAAGAAGAAGCGGGCGTCGGAGAGGCGGGCGCGCAGGACGCGCTCGTTCCCCTTGACCACCACGGAGGGGTCCTCGGTCAGGGTATTGTTGATGGTGATGAAACCGGGCATGAGCTTGCCGGCGTCGTCGACGATGGAGAAGTAGCGCTGGTGGCTCCGCATGGAGGTGATGAGCACCTCGCGGGGAACCTTGAGAAAATCGGGCGAGAAGGTGCCGTGGACCACGCTGGGGTACTCCACCAGGTAAGCAACCTCGTCCAGGAGTCCCTCGTCGGGGAGGAGGTGGCCACCGGCGGTCTTGGCAACCCGGTGGATCTCCCGGCGGATGGTTTCCTTTCGCCGCTCGGGATCGGGGATCACGAAGTGCCGCTCGCACTCGTCCAGGTAGTGGGCGAAGTCACGGACCGGGAACGGCTGGTTGGCCATGAACCGGTGCCCCCGCGAGACATTGCCGCTCTGGACGTTGCCGAAGGCGAAGGGGACGACGACCCCGTCGAACAGGGCCACGATCCAGTGGATCGGGCGGGCGAAACGCACGTCCAGATCAGCCCAGCGCATGGACTTGCGGAACGGGATGCCCCCCACCAGCCGCGGCAGGATCTCGGCGAGGAGGTCCGGTACCGGCCGGCCGCTCTCCTTGCGGACAGCGGCCACGTATTCGCCCTTCTCGGTGGAGACCAGGGTCAGGGACGCCACGTCGACCCCCTGGCCACGGGCGAAGCCCTCGGCCGCCTTGGACGGCGTGCCGTCGGGACCGAAGGCGATGTTCCTGGCCGGCCCCAGGGCGGTAATCTCGGCATCGGGCTGAACTGTCGGCAGCCCCTTCACCACCAGCGCCAGACGACGGGGGGTGGCGAAGGTCTTCACCTCGCCGAAGGCAAGGCGGGCGTTCTCCAGCTCCTTCGTGACGATGGCCTCCATGTCGGCCATGGCCTTGGGCAGGAAGCCGGCGGGGATCTCCTCGGTGCCTATTTCGAGAAACAGTTCCTTGCTCATGTTACTTCCGTCCTCCTTTCAGCAGCGGGAAGCCCAGGCTTTCGCGGAGCTTCAGGTAGCCTTCGGCGCAGAGACGGGCCACATTGCGGACCCGGCCGATGTAGGAGGCGCGCTCGGTGACCGAGATGGCCCCCCGGGCATCCAGGAGGTTGAAGGTGTGGGAGCACTTCATGACGAAATCGTAGGCCGGGAGCACGAGACCGCGCTCCACCAGGCGCACGCACTCCTTCTCGTACATGGTGAACAGGGTGAGGAGCATGTCCACGTCCGCTTCCTCGAAGTTGTAGGTGGAAAACTCCACCTCGGTCCGGTGGTGGATATCGCCGTAGCTCACCCCCTTGACCCACTCCAGGTCGTAGACGTTGTCGACCCCTTGCAGGTACATGGCGATCCGCTCGCAGCCGTAGGTGATCTCCGACGATACCGGCTTCAGGTCGATCCCGCCGGCCTGCTGGAAATAGGTGAACTGGGTGATCTCCATGCCGTCGAGCCAGACCTCCCAGCCCAAGCCCCAGGCACCAAGGGTCGGCGACTCCCAGTCATCCTCAACGAAGCGGATGTCGTGCTTCGCGGGGTCGATGCCGAAGGCCCGGAGCGAATCCAGATAGAGATCCAGGATATTCATGGGGGACGGCTTCATGATCACCTGGAACTGGTAGTAGTGCTGGAGGCGGTTGGGGTTTTCACCGTAGCGCCCGTCGGTGGGACGGCGGGACGGCTCCACGTAGGCGACGTTCCACGGCTCGGGGCCGAGAACGCGAAGGAAGGTGGCGGGGTTGAAGGTACCGGCACCCTTTTCGGTGTCGTAGGGCTGCTGGATGACGCATCCCTGCTGTGCCCAGTATCCCTGGAGGGCGAGAATCAGATCCTGGAAGGTCAAGGTGGTTCCTCCCCTGGCATAAAATGAAAAAAGCTTTATCGTGCGTAAACAGGATTTGGCCAAAGTGAAAAAGCGTCCAAGTTACGCACAATTAGAGCACACGAGATTACAATGCTTCTCCCCCCCTGTCAAGGATTAATCCGCCGCAACCCGCAATCCATCAGGCCCGGAAATCAGTCGTCCCCGAAGCACCCGCGTCCGTCGCGCCGGCACCCATTCGTTCAGCCGCGCCTTCCGGAATCGCGGATTCAGTGGTGCCGCGACGGGCACAATGGGTTCACGGGGTCAACTGGCGCAGAAAGGCGAGGGAATTGAGAGGACGGGCGAGATGGGCCCCGATGGCGCCATCCAGGAGTGGCCCCGCTTCCCCGAGGGGCTCGGGGGGGAAGACAATGGCGCCGAACCGCCCGGTACCCAGGCACCGGTGCAGGAGACGGACGGT
The DNA here is from genome assembly GCF_000007985.2 of Geobacter sulfurreducens PCA. Lineage (NCBI taxonomy): Bacteria > Pseudomonadati > Thermodesulfobacteriota > Desulfuromonadia > Geobacterales > Geobacteraceae > Geobacter > Geobacter sulfurreducens. The sequence goes on along the minus strand of NC_002939.5, from coordinate 606,868 downwards.
CTCCGCCGACAGCGGCGCACCGTAGCGGCCGCAACCAGTGCAGAGCACCGTGCCCGCCGCACCGGCGCGCCGAGCCGCATCGGCGGGGAACTCAACGCCGCAGGCGGCACAGGCATCGAGGGAAAGGCGGTAGCCGAGGATATTCAGCAGATTGGCTTCAAAGAAGCGCCGATCCGAGGGAGAGGCGCCCCCCTGGTCCAGGTGCTCCAGGTAAGAAACGAGGAGCCGGAACAGCCGGGGAACCGACGCCCCGTCGGGCAGGAGGCGGTCGACCAGCTCCACGGCATACCCGCCGTGGCCGATGGCGGCCAGGTCCTGCCGGATGCGGGGATAGACGGTCACAATGTCCACGCCGCGCAGGGACGAGAGCCCCTCCCGGACGACCAACTCCACGCTCAGGCGGGCAAAGGGCTCCAGGGCGCCCCCGAAGCGCCGCATGCTCTTGCGGGCGCCCCGGGCCAGGCCGCGCACCTTGCCGTGGCAGAGCGTGAACAGGGTGACGATCCGGTCGCTCTCCCGGTAGTCCATGGTGGCGAGCACAACGGCTTCGCAGCGGATGGGATGCATGGGGCAACCGTACCACCTCCGTCCCCCGGCGGTCAATCCCCGCGGAAACGGGCGGCGGCGAAGGGGCTACCGCAGGCCCAGGCGGGAGAGGACGATCCCCAGGTACTTGTTGACGGGGTGATTGCGGGGCAGACGCTTGATGGGGGGAGCACGGCGGGTGCCGAGCCGTTCGAGCTCGCTGGTAATATCCTCTCCGCCCCCAACGCGCAGCCCCTGGCGGAAGGTTTCGATGGCCTCGGTCCGCTTGCCCGCCAGCAGATAGATGCACCCCAGGTTATGGTAGAGTGCAGGGTTTGCGGGATCAGCCGCCACAGCCTCCCGTGCGCTGGCAATGGCGTCGCTGAAGGTGCCCCGCGTCTTGGCCTGGCAAAGGGCCAGGTAGGATGAGGAAAGCGGTGACCGCTGCTCTGTCACCGCCTGCTCGAAGCAGGCGCGGGCCAGATAGACGTGGTCGTGGTGGAGGGCTTCGACTCCCTTGGCAAACCATTCCGTCATATTCGTCACTGTCATGATGTGCCTCGTTCGTTGACCTGCCGGGACAGGAAATCCATGCCGTGCGAACGAGGCAATTCAATTATCAGGCCAGCTAAAAAACGAAATAAACCGTGCCCACCAACATAGTGCAACTACGGGCATTAAATAGACTATACAATAAATTACACACAGATCGGCACTCGTTATGCCAGAAAATCAATGACAGTATTTACGTTAAATAACCAAAATATGCACAATTCAAGATAGGGAGCGACCAATTCTGTCACCATCCCGAAACGGCACCATTACGCCGCCTCTTCGTACTCCAGGACCTCGCTCGTGACCACCGGGCGGGTGGAGGTGAGGTATCCGTACCACTTGTGGAGCATGTCGCCCAGGGTCACTACCGCCAGGATCGCCATGACCGCCACCAGCCCGCCGTTGATCCTGAAGGTGAGAGCCTCGGCCGCGGTGGGGGCCGTTGCCGCCTTGCGCAGGAATGAGCCGGTCAGCTGCCAGGAGGCGGCAAAGGTGGTGACATACATGAACGCCATGGGCAGAGCCGTAGTCCAGGCATATCGGACCTTGCCCCCCTTGATCAGGACCGTGGTGCCGATGCCCAGGGCGATCGCCGCCAGCAGCTGGTTGGAAACCCCGAACATGGGCCAGATGGTGGAGACGTTGCCGGACCAGATCAGGTACGACCAGGCAACCACCACCATCAGGCTCGTGGCGATGATACCCGGCAGCCAGCGGGGTTGCCCCAGGGGAGCGTAGACCCGGCTCCCCAGCTCCTGGAGGAGGAAACGGGCCACGCGGGTGCCGGTGTCCACGGTGGTGAGGATGAACAGAGCCTCGAACATGAGGGCGAAATTGTACCAGTAGGGCATGAGCCCCGCCATGCCCGGGAGCGAGGAAAGAATGGAAGCCATCCCCACGGCCAGGGAAACCGCTCCGCCGGGACGACCGGCCACATCGGTCCCCACCAAGGCCGACAGCTCCCGCACCCGCTCAACCGGGAAGCCGAGCGCCGCGATGGCGTCGAAGGAGAGCTTGGTGTTGATGGCGAAGTAGTCGCCGGGGATCAGGATGGTGGCCGCCACCAGCGCCATGACCGCCACGAATCCCTCGGCCAGCATGGCGCCATAGCCGATCATCGGGATCTCGCGCTCGGAGGTGATCATCTTGGGGGTGGTGCCCGAGGAGATCAGGGAGTGGAACCCCGAAATGGCCCCGCAGGCGATGGTGATGAACATGAAGGGGAAGAGCGTGCCGGGGATGATCGGCCCTCCCCCGCTCACGAACCGGGTCACCGGCGGCATCTGGAGGGTCGGGGCCATGAAGATGACCCCGCAGGCCAGCAGCAGCACCGTCCCGATCTTCATATAGGTGGAGAGGTAGTCGCGGGGGCAGAGGAGCATCCAGACCGGCAGAATGGAGGCCACAAAGCCGTAGGCCGCCATGGCCACCACCAGGCCGTGCTTGGAGAGGTTGAAATACGGTTCGATGGGTGAGCCGGGAATGTAGTGGCCGGCAAAGACCGCAGCCAAGAGCAGTACGAAGCCGATGGCGCTCACCTCGCCCACCCTGCCCGGTCGGATCTTGTACAGGTAGAGCCCCATAAAGAGGGCGATGGGGATGGTGAGAAAGATGGTAAAGGTCCCCCAGGGGCTCTTGGCCAGGGAGTTGACCACCGCCAGGCCCAGGCCGGCCAAGGCCACGATCAGGATGAAGAGAATGGCCAGGGAGGCGGCCAGCCCCCCCACCGGGCCGATCTCGTCCTTGGCGATCTGGGCCAGGGAGCGGCCGTTGCGCCGCACCGACGCCCCCAGGATGACCATGTCGTGCACGGCCCCCACCAGCACCGAGCCGATCAGAATCCAGAGGAAGCCGGGGAGATAGCCGAACTGGGCCGCCAGCATGGGGCCGATGAGGGGGCCCGCCCCGGCAATGGCCGCGAAATGATGGCCGAAGAGGACCCAGCGGTTGGTGGGGTGGAAATCCATCCCGTCGGCCAGACGCCGGGCCGGGGTGCGGAGCGCCGGATCCAGGGAGAGGACCCGGGCCGCCAGGAAGGCCCCGTAGAACCGGTAGGCGACCATGTAGAAACAGGCCGCCGCGGTCACCAGCCAGAGGGCGTTCACCTTTTCCGCCGGATTCACCACCCCGGCCACCACGGCCAGTGAACAGGCGGCAACCAGCGAGACAACCAGCCAGAATCCCTTTGCAAGCATGACAGGCACCTCCCCACGGACATGAACACGACCGGGAGGGAATTATACACCTCTCATGGTATGGAGGGGGGGTGAAAAATGTGCCGGCAGCCATTTCCCGACCGGTTCATTTCCCCCCCCGGGCTCAGGCAGCTGAAGACTGACGGCGGCGGACCGGCCGGGCCAGGAGGCCGATGGCCCCGAACAAGAGGACCGCGCCGACGGCGCCGAGCGGACCCAGCCGTTCGCCGAAGATGAGCCAGGCCAGGACCGTCGACACCAGCGGCTCCAGAAGGGTGCAGATACTCGCGGCCGTGGCCGTGGTGGTCCGCATGCCCGCCAGAAAAAGGGCATAGGCCAGGGCCGTGGGTACCACCCCCAGGTAGAGGAGCAGCACCCAGCCCGCGGCCGGATAGGTCAGCACCAGGCCGTCGGCCAGGGCCGTGGGAAGCAGGAACAGGGCGCCCGCGGCAAAACCGATGGCCACCGGCTGGAGCGGGTGGTAGCGGCCCGCCAGGGTACGGCTGGCCACGGTCACCGAGGCATAGCTGAAGGCCGAGCCGAGGGCCTGGGCAATCCCCAGGGGGATGTTGCCCCCTTCGCCGGCCAGCGGCCGCAGCCCCACCAGGAGCGCCGTGCCGGCCAGGGCGCAGGCCAGGGAGAGGAGCACCCGGCCCGAGGGTCGCTCGCCGGTCAGGATGGCGGAAAGAAGCGCCACGATCACCGGCGCCGTGCAGAGGGTGACGAGCGTGGCGGCTGCCACGCCGATCTGGCGGATGGCCGCGAAATAGCAAACCTGGTAGAGGGCCGTCATGGCCCCCACCACAATCATGGTGCCCAGGTCGCGCCGCGCCACCCGGAACATGGCCGGACCGGTGGCGAGCCGGCAGGCCGCCACGAGCACGGGCACGGCCAGCGCCAGCCGGAAAAAGCCTATGGAAAGGGGAGTTGTGTCGGCCAGGCCGTAGAGGGCCTTGGTGGTGATGCCCACGGTTCCCCAGAGCATGGCCGAAAAAAGGATGAGAAAAAGCCCGTGCCGCGAATCGGCATGGGCTCTCGATGCTGTCTGCATGGAAGCCTCCTGTCCTCACGGTGTCGATGAACGGTGTGAACAGGGCAGGAGGGCGCACGCCGCCGGCAGGCGCGCCGGCGCGATGGTGTGTGCCGCGTGGTTATGTCCCGAACGTCATCCCGGATCGTCCGATCTGCGTCGCTACGCAGCGACTAGACCGGAAGCCCTCGGCATTCCTTCGGTGACCGACCAGACGGCCCACAAGGGGAAAACTGCGGCCGACCTGCCCTGTCAGGCAGGAACGACCGGAGGGGGAGTTGCGGTGAGAAAATTGAGCGTATTCATGCCTCTACCGATAGCACGGCGGCGGTCCGGGTGTCAACCCTCCCGGAGCACGGCACATTATCCCTCGTCGATCACCAGGACGCCGGCGCCCCGCAGGCGCCCGCGCCGCAGGTCGTCGAGGGCTTCGTTGGCCGCGCTGAGGGGATAGGCAGTCACCTCGGTCCTGACGGGCACCTTCGGCGCCAGGGCGAGGAATTCCTCCCCGTCGCGCCGGGTCAGGTTGGCCACGGAGCGGATGCTCCGCTCCCCCCAGAGGATATCGTAGGGGATCGGCGGGATGTCGCTCATGTGGATGCCGCCGCAGACCACGACGCCCCCCTTGCCCACCGCCCGCAGCGCCGCCGGCACCAGCTCTCCGGCGGGCGCGAAGATGATGGCGGCGTCAAGCTCCTCGGGCGGCCGCTCGTGGGAGGCCCCGGCCCAGACCGCTCCCATCTCCCGGGCAAAGGCCTGGCCGGCACGGTCGTCGGGACGGGTGAAGGCGTAGACCCGCCATCCCCGGAAGCGGGCCACCTGGGTCACGATGTGGGCCGCGGCGCCGAAGCCATAAATGCCCAGCCGTTCCCCCTCACCGGCCATGACCAGGGAGCGGTAGCCGATGAGCCCGGCGCAGAGCAGCGGCGCCGCCTGGAGGTCCGGGTATCCCCCGGGGATCGGAAAGCAGAAGCGGGCATCGGCAACGGTGAACTCGGCAAAGCCGCCGTCGCGCTGATACCCGGTGAACCGGGCGTGGTCGCACAGGTTTTCCCGTCCCGACCGGCAGTAGCGGCAGGCGCCGCAGGTGGCGCCGAGCCAGGGGACCCCCACCCGCGTCCCCTCCCGGAAACGCTCGACCCCCTCCCCCAGCTTTGCCACGCTCCCCACGATCTGGTGGCCGGGGATGAGCGGCAGGGCGGGCTCCGTCAGCTCGCCGTCCACGATGTGAACATCCGTCCGGCAGATACCGCAGGCGTGAACCTTGAGCAGCACCTCGCCCGGCCCCGGTTCGGGGACCGGCACCCGGACCGGCCGCAGCGGTTTTCCCACCTCCTCGAACAGCATGGCGCGCATGCTACACCTCCGTGTACCGTTTCAGGTCCCGCTCGAACCGTGGCTCGTCCTCGAACAGGATGCCCCGCATCCCCCGGCTTTCGGCCCGCACCACGTTGGCGAGCATGTCGTCCACAAAGAGCGCCTCGCCGGGGGCGATGCCCAGCTCCCGCGCCACGTCGTCGAACACCGAAGGGTCCCGCTTCCCCTTGCCCAGCCGGTAGCTGTTGAAGACCCGTTCGAACTCCCGGAAAAAGCCGTCGCGCCGGTCGAGCCACTCGAGCCAGTCGGTCTGGTCGCTGAGGATGACGGTCCGGTACCCCTGCGCCCTCAGGGCGCGGACGGCCTCCATCATCCGGGGCCGGAGCACGAAGCGGTCGAGGATCAGGTTCGACAGCTCCCGGTCGCTCCCCCGCAGACCGGTCCGCTCCCGCAGCGACTGCCAGAATGCCGACTGGCTTCCCTTACCCAGCACGTAGCCGCTGGCGTAGACCGCCTCCATGCCGGCACCGTGCACCGCAACGGGGTCGAGCCCCTGGCGCCGGGCAAGCTCGAACAGCCCCTCCCGGAATCCCTCCTCGGCCAGCACCCCGCCATAGTCGAAAATAACCGTCGTAACCTTCTCCGCCGGTGCCCCCAGCCGCAACCGGAAGAGGGTCTGCCAGCGCCGGGCGTCGCTCCAGCCGGTGACTGGATCGGGGACCACGATCTTCACCTGGTCGAAGCGGATCTCCCGCCGGTCCAGGGCCACCGTGCGGGCGGCAGCCTCCTTGGCCGCCAGGGGCAGATCGGCATAGAGGAGCGAGAGATGCGGAACGAGCACGTAGCCCGGGTCCTGCGCCACCGCACCTTTCACTGCCTCGTGGAGCCGCCGGAGCGCCGGGTCTTCTCCGAACGCTACGAACAGCGACCGGAAGTATTCCTCGGTCACGCCGAGCCCGGCCACCGGCAGGGTGATCTGACCCGTCCCGGCCGCAGCATCCGCTAGGGCCCGCCGTACCGGCTCCAGTTCGGCATCGTTGCTGAACGCGCCGCCGTAGACCGTCACGTGGGGCTCGAAGGGGAGCGTATCGTAGCGGTCGGCCAGCTCGTGGATCACTCCATCCGCCCACCGGCGGTCCCCGGCCGCGGGGACGAGGAAGACGGAGAACCTGCGTGGTTCGGTGCTCATGGGGCCTCTTTCCTCCGCTCATAGGTCAGGAACAGGTGGGCCGGCCCCCCTACCCCCTCCTCCCGCGCCGTTTCCACGAAATCAGCCGGAACCTCCGGAAAGGTGACGTCGCCGGGAAATTCCCCCTGCACCAGAGTGAGAAGAATCCGGTCGGCCAGGGGCAGCGCTTCCCGGTAGAGCTCGCCGCCGCCGCAGACAAAGAGCTCCGCCGCGTCCCGGGCCAGCTCCAGCGCCGCGGCCAGGTCCCGGGCCACCAAGCACCCCGGCGGGGCATAGCCTTCCCGATGGGAAAGGACGATGTTCAGCCGCCCCGGCAGCGGCCGACCGATGGACTCGAAGGTCCTGCGCCCCATGAGGACCGGGTGCCCCAGGGTGATGGCCCTGAAGCGGGCCAGGTCGTCCGGCAGGTGCCAGGGGATGGCCCCCCGGTTGCCGATGACGCGGTTTTCGGCCATGGCCGCGATAAGGGTGATGCGCATGGAATCCGGCCCCCTCACGGCTTGCGCGCCACGATCTGCACCACGGCGCCCCGGCCCGTGTGGAGCCGCCCTTCCACCACGTCCCGCTCGATTTCCCGGGCCTGCAGGAATTCGAGGCCCGCCAGTTCCTCCCGCAGATCGGCCAGGGTCATCAGCAGCTCGACCGTGGGGGGGCCGCCGGTCCGGAGCTCCAGCTGCGCCGGGGTGTACGCCTCCAGCACGAAGAGCCCGCCCGGACGGAGCCCCGCCACTGCCTGCCGGTGCAGAACCCGCCGGACAGGGGGCGGCACGTGGCAGAAGATGGAGACAATGGCGTCCCAGCGCCCCGGTTCGATAACCAGGTCGGCCAGGTCGGTGGTCAGGGTCTCGATCCGCACCCCGTGCTCCTCAGCCAGCCGCGCCGCCTTGGACAGCCCCACGGCGGAGGCATCCACCGCCAGCACCCGGTGACCCTGCCGCGCCAGGAAGACCGCGTTCCGCCCCTCCCCCTCGGCCAGACAGAGGACATCCCCCGGCGGCATCATTGCGCTCACTCCGGCCAGGAAGGCGTTGGGCTCCCGGCCGTAGACGAATTCCTCAGTATCGTATCGTTCATTCCACGTGTTCGTGACATCGGACATGGTTCGTTCTCCTTTGCTCCGGCAGGACGAGGTGGCAGCTTCAGCGGAACGAGCCGATCCATTCCCCGGTGGTCATCACCGTGGCGAACATCAGTTGCTGGGTCACGAGCACCGCCCGGTGCAGCTCCTCGGCAGTGACCGCGCCCGCGCTGTTAGCAAAGGCCAGGGTGCCGGTGGCGTCGGCGAGAAACTCCACGGCAAAGCCCCGGTGAAACGCCTGGCGAGAGGTGGTATCGCAGCACATCTGGGTCATGTAGCCGCTGATGACCAGGGTGTCGATCCCCCGCTCCCTGAGCCAGGCCTCCAGGTTCGTATCCGTGAAGCTGCCGGGCAGGTTCTTTTCCAGCAGCAGATCGAAGGGCCGCCGCGCCACCTCGGGGTGCAGCTCCCACCCGGGAGAGCCCGGCCGGAACGTAGCCGAATCGGGCCGCCGAGACGCATGGCGGACCACCACCACCGGAATCCCGTTGGCCGTGGCAGTATCCATGGCCGCCAGGATGTTGGGGAAGCTCCCCTCCGGATAGCTGACCGGCAGGGCGCCGGTGAAATATTCGTTCTGGACGTCGATAACCAGCAGTGCGCGTTTCATTCCGTAGCCTCCCTTGATTCGTGGAGCCCGTGGCCCCCGCTACACCAGCCCCCGCAACCGGGCCGCCAAGTACGGGGCCGCCGCGATCACCAGCAGCACCGCCACCCAGAGGTTCCCGCCCCGCGGGTCATAGGCCTCCAGCAGCTTCGCCCAGGGGTGCCCCATGACGACGCGGCCGAAGAAAAACTCGAAAAAGACAGTCAACACCAGCCATATCCCGCCGATCAGCCGGCAGCGCGAAGGGGTGAGCCCTCCCGCCAGCGGGATCAGGAGCGTGGCAACGGCAACGATCAGGGCGCCGAGGGTGACGCCGCTCAGCGGCAGCGCCACCTGCGCCCCCACCAGCGGGTTCAGGACCTTTTCACGCACAACGCCGTTCACGATTCCCAGCGGGATGAACAGGAGCCAGATGGCGCATGCCTTGAGGATGGAAGACGTCATCCCCCGCTCCGCCTGATCTCGTCGTGCCGAAAGCAGTGGACCACATGGTCGTTCACCATCCCCACCGCCTGCATGAACGCGTAGCAAATGGTCGACCCCACGAAATTGAAGCCCCGCCGCTTCAGGTCCTTGCTCATGGCATCGGACTGCTCCGTCCGGGCCGGGATATCGGTCAGGCTGCGCCAGGCATTGTGCCGGGGCGCATGGTCCACGAACCGCCACAGGTAGGCATCGAGAGAGCCGAACTCCTCCCGGATCTTCAGCACGCCCCGGGCATTCCTGATGGTCGACTCGATCTTGAGCCGGTTGCGCACGATCCCCGGATCGGCCAGCAGCCGCGCCACGTCGGCCTCGGACCAGGCGGCCACCGTTTCCGCGTCGAACCCGGCGAATGCCCGGCGGTACGCCTCGCGCTTGCGCAGGATCGTCAGCCATGAAAGCCCCGCCTGGGCCCCCTCCAGGATCAGCATCTCGAAGAGGTGCCGGTCATCGTGGGCGGGCACGCCCCATTCCCCGTCGTGGTAGGCCACGTAGAGGGGATCGGTGCCGCACCATTCGCATCGTTGGATCATGTCATGCTCCTGTCGTAACGGAGACGGCTGCGGGCAATGGCCTTACCGGCCGTTCTCCAGATAATAATCGATCGTCTCGGGCGAAAACCCGGAAATCTTGTGAGAGCCCACCACGATCAGCGGCACACCCCGGCCCCCCAGATCCTTGTGCCGCTGCATGGCGGCGCTGTCCTTTTCGATGTCGTAGGCCACATAGGAAACGCCCTTGCTCTGCAGGTACCTCTCCGCCCGCTTGCAGTAACCGCACCAGTCGGTCACGTACAGCTCAACCGTGCCGGTGAAGCGCTGCTTCACGGGCGGTGCGGGCTGCGGTGCCGACGTAGCCCTGCGCGGAGCCGCCGGTTGCGGAGACGGCGCCGGCGCGAAATCGCCGTCGGTGTAGACCTTCACCTTTTTCCCCTTCTTCGTTGCCGGCGGAGGCGTGTCCTTGAACGTCACCACCCCGTGCTCGTCCACCCACTTATACATCTCGGCTCCAGCAAGGGAACAGGTCAGCAGCAGGGTGACGATGGGGAGGAGGATGCGGATTGGCATGGGGGCTCCTGGGGATGAGGGGTGCGGTTGGTTCTGTAACAATCAACGGGGCGGCCGGTGACCTGGTGCAGGTTTATCGCGCCGACTGAGTGCCGCCTCGTTGTGCCTTGGCTTCGCGTCAGTCAGTCGCCTTCTGGCCACATTCTCGGCAAAATTTGCCATATACATGCATCTGCTTCTGGCAATGGCTGCATAGCTTATACTGGCCAAAACCACAGAAAGGACAAGCTGATGACCCGCTTGGCAAATGCTTTCCACATTGTTGGCAGTCTCCATTGGAAATCCGGCGCTCAATTATTCTGCCGATTCTTTCACTGGAGAAAAGCTTTTTCTGAATGATGTATATTAAAAGAAGTGAAACACCCACCGAGATAGCAATTACAATGTAGTGCCATAATGCTATGAGCTTAAATGATTCCAAGAAATCAATCAGTTGCTTCAACAGTTTTTTAGGAATTATGTCATAGACAGCTTCGGTGATTTTAAAAAGGATCGGAATACATGATACGCCAAGAAGGTGCGAAGATACGAGAGTCTGTATTCCCCGGCTTTTCCTTATGCTTGTGCTGTTCCAGAGGTAAAAAGCAATGAAAAGCGGAATCAGGAACATCAACTGCATTCCAAGTCTTTTAACTGGGTACCAGAAATTTATCGTTCGCAGGTCGGATAGCAGTTTTTGTCTGTCCTGCTCTTGCAAGGTTTGCAGTTTTTCCCAGAGAAGCTTTATTTTCGGGTCACCGTTAATCGACTGTTCCAAAGATGCAATTTTTGCTTTCAACGTATCAAGGGCAGCACTCTTCTTTAGAAAATCTTCCTTTATCGCGGCTACTTTGGTTTGACTTTCCTGCTTTTTCGCAATGGTTTCGAGCAGGGACGTATCGTAAGCTCCTTTCAGATTGTCAATTTCTCTTTGTAGCTCGCGTGCCTCACGTTCAGCCTTACTCCGCTCTTCGAAGATGCCGACAAGCACCTTATCGCTTTTGATTTGGTCAACAAGATCACTATAGGGCACACAGACAGGATGCTGTTCGCGTTTCCTTTCCTCGCCCCGGTAATAGGTTGTGCTTGAAGCAATGATGATTTGCGAAATGTTGTCAATCCGGTTAGTAGGATTCCATTGGCGATTGACTATGATCTCACGGCAGGCATTAGGGATGTAGTCGTCAGGGGATGAAAGCTGCCTAGTGTGTGCTTCGAGTCCGTTAAAAATGGAAACAAGGATGAAAACATCCAGGAAAATAATGATTACAAGCGCAGCTTTACCTAATGGCTGATCATCCAAGCTTGTGAGGTGGGTTCTGATCTTGCCGAATTTATTTTTGAATTTTTCCCATGCGCTCATAGTCGCCTCTGCTTGTCAGTAAATTTGATTGCGCCCAGTTGGGCGGGGAGTTGACCAGCTCGGCTGGTCCAACTTCCTGGTTGGACTTTTTACTCGACATACAAGTCGATCACTGCACGCCTCCGCTCTCGGTCGGCTAAGACCTTCACATGGCCGCCGTGCTTGAGTTCCTTCGGAACTGCGGTGAATTCCACTGCGAGAGGGAACTCAGGTCCGACTTTAGTGAAAACAGCGGAATGACTCGTTTCTGTTGTTGGCGATTCGGAAAAGTTATAGCCACTGAGCAGGTCTGGGAAATCGTTCGCATCTATTTCTATTGAGCACGTATCAACAACATCTGTGGGAATGAATGCAGCATTGCAATCGATGACTCGTGCGGATTTCGGAAGTGAAGGTATGTTCAAGATTGAAGCCACTCGTTTTGGGCGTTCGTTGATGTCGACTACCTTGGCCACGGCAATCGCCGCCAAAACGAAACCTCCACTCCAGAGCAGGATTTTCTTCCACTTTGATTTCATAGTTTCGAGGTCCACCAGGGGACGGAGTTGATTTGTCGACTTACCCTTCGCTACTCAACTAATCAACCATGTCCCCGTAGACCGTCCCAACCCGTTGCAGGCGGCGATGCATTCCGCTGCGCGGATGCAATGAAAATCCAAGCTCAAAACGAGCCCGTCTGCACCTCACCGGCACGCTCGTAATTGGCGACGATGACACCACGTGGCGTTGCCTCAGAGTGCATGAGCGTGAATGCCGCCGGCATCGTCCCTTCGCCGAAAAGACGCTTGCCCGTGCCGAGGGTAACAGGAAAAATCTTGAGCCACAACTCATCTGCCAGGTCATGCTGTAAGAGCGTCTGGAGAAGGTTGCTACTGCCATACACCTGTAGGTCAGGGCCGACTTGCTGCTTCAATCTCCGTATTTCTTCCACGACGTGATCTTTGATAATGACCGTGTTGTCCCAAAGCGACTCTGTAAGCGTATCCGAAACAACGTACTTCGTCGCCGAGTTGATGCCCGGCCACGCGCTTTCGTGTGTCGGCCAATAGGAGGCGAATATTTCGTAGGTCTTTCTTCCGAGCAAAAGAGCGCGCGTTCTGGACATCTGCTCCTGCATAATGTCGCCACTTCGCTCGTCGAAATAGGGCACAATCCAGCCGCCATACTTGAAGTTACCGTCGGTATCCTCCTGCGGCCCGCCCGGCGCTTGGATGACCCCATCGAGGGAAACAAATTCAAGAGCGATGATTTTTCGCATGGCTATTTTCCTTTATGTGCGTTGTTTTTTTTCATTCCGCAATGCTGGGGCAACCATAACGTCTCAAGGCGCAGCGGCTTGTCCGTCTGCCGCCGCTTGTTGGCCTTGTTCTTCGGCAGCTCGCGCCTGCTCTTTAAGGACATAATCGTGCAACCAAAGAAATTGGTTTGCAAGCAATTGGTTTCTATCTTTATCGTCTCTTGGATATTCTTTCGAAACGGAGGGCAGTTGACCTATTTCATGAGTTATTGCTGAGAGGATGATCTCAGGGTCAACTAAGCCAACTATGTAATTATACTGCTCTCTTTCGAGGTCTGACTTATGTGAGATTCCAGATTCCATCCCCCAGGCCGTTGGAGTGAAGGTGTCTAAGAACCTGAAAATAGATTGTTCACAGGTTTTGAAGAAGCTGGTAAGATATTCTTCGACATCTGATTTGCCGTTGTACTTTTTTACTTGATACAATAAGTGGCCGCATATTTTAGGGTAGACTGTAGTGATATCTACATCACCCTCCAGAATTGATTTAATTCGCTCGGCTAAAATATTGCCTATTGCACTTATTTCATCTTCTGTAAAACCGTCTATTTCAGGTCTATCTTTATCCTTCACTCGTAACCATCGAAAAATTTCCGCAGAGAATTCAATGTCTGGTGCATTTTTGATGCAGAGCTGAGATAAAGATATTTTTTCACCTTTTTCAGAGATATTCTGGATTAGATCACTAACAAGCATTGCGGCTTGAGCAAATGGATTATTGAAATTAAATAAGTTTTCTGGATTAGGGAATCGGTCAGAATACAGCAAAAGAACTCCCGCCAATGTCATTGATGATTTTTGCGAAACAGATTTTGCCCTTGAGCGTAGTTTTCGTATCAGCCTATCTGCATTTTGGGTCGTCAATAATTGATCGAATAATTTTGCAGTATCAGCGAGATCATCTTTCGATGAAACGTCGATAATGTTTTGTATGGTTTGGTCTGGGATATCATCCTCAGGGATCGCATATGTGAAATACCGTTGAAAATAAGCAGGAGAGCATATCCTCTGAGCCTCCGACCAGCTTTTTTCCCAATCGCTCCCGTAGTGTGTGTTTCCATACATTGCTTGAAGTTTAGGAAACATGGATTTTAATAAGCTTAATATTCCGTCAATTTCTTCCGGGTCTGACGAGTCTATTGACTTTTCAATCGTGGCTATAGTATGCGATTTTTCTTTATCGCGGTTACTACCATACGAATCTCTTACGCTACCGGTGAACATCTCCGCATTTTTTTTGATTACCTCATAAACTTTAGGAAAAAATACTCTCACACCTTCTATCAACATGACATCTACTGGATTTGTCTCTCCTTTAAGAATAGGCAAGGAGAACATCAAAATATTGCCATACATCCTGGCTTTTCTTGGTGTTTTTAGTCTTTTGTCAAAAGCAGCCGTAAAGTCTCTTACAAATTCTTGAACTTGCTGTTCCGTTAACTTGATTTCAGCTAAAGTGAGAGCACTGTCGACACCTTCAAAACAAAAACCTCTTAAAATCTTCCTATCGACAGACGGCAAATTAAGTGGCACCTGAATAATTTTTTCAAGAAACGCTTTTCCTGCGTTCTCAGCCCCTGCGCCATATCTATCTTGTAATGCTGACGAAACCACTTGCTCATCAAATGCAAGTATATATGAAGTAAATTTAAAGTCGGCTGTCAGCTTTACCAGTCTAAATGTTGCGTGAATTTCTTCTTTTTCCAACCGATCGATATCGTCGGCTAATATCACGACTCTCTTTTTTGTTTCTTCCAATGCTGCTTCTATTCTAGACCTGAGTTCGCTTAGGGACGGACCAGCTATGAATTGAGCTACCCCATCACCTATCCCCTGTTGACCAAATGCACCGGCAGCTGCAGGTGCAACTTTCTTGAAAATGTCCTTTATTTTTTCTCCTGAAGTTATGAGCTTTGTGTCAAGAGCATCAGCAATGTTATGGAAGAATCCTTCCAGTAATTGTTCCTCAGTGCCATATCGCCAAGGATTAAACCTAACAGGCTGTTGAAAATCGGCCCCATTTGACTTGCTGAACTTTGCAGTTCGTTTTTTTTTGAATCAGTTTTGTTGCTCAGAACCTTTGTTTCTCGTTCTTTTTGCTCTTTATCAACCTCATATACTGCTGATGTAGCCTGGTTTTCCCCTCTCAGGTGACACCGAGACCCAGGTTTTTCATCCGAACCAGGTTGTAGGCCGCAGCGTGCAGATCAAGTTGCATGGCGATCTTCTCGATTCCCCGGTACATCGTCTTGCGTAAGCTGCCCACGGTCTTCATCCAGCCAAAGCCTTCTTCGATTCGTTTCCTGATCTTCTGGCTGATGGTGTAGTTCGGATGCTTGGTGGTTCTGCCGTCGATGGCCGATTTCCTGTTGGAGGTGTTCTGGGCCACGTGTGGCGTTATCTTTAGCCTACGCAGCTCTTTGACGAATGATTCTGTGTCGTAGCCTTTGTCGCAGCCAAGAGTGATCCGTCGGGTCGTCCTTGGCAATTGCTGCACCATGGCCTTTGCTGCGTCGCGCTCACCGCAACCGGTTGCCGTTGTCACCTTGGTCCTGATGATGAGGCCACTACGATTCTCCATCAGGGTATGTCCCTGGTAGCAGAGCTTGGCTTCCTTGTTCTTCCCCTTGCGGTAGAGCCGGGCATCAGGGTCAGTGGTGGAACCATGGGTTTCGTTGGTAAGTTTCTGTCCCTTGAAATCCACGGTATCGTTTCTGCCGCCACCACCGGCTGAAGGAGGTCCATCCTTGGGCTTGAAGCTCTTGATGGAAGCCCAGGCTTCGATGAGAGTTCCGTCAACGGTGAAGTGTTCGCGGGACAACAGTCGCTTACGCTCTGCCTGGGCCAGAACCCGGGAAAGAAACTCGGCGGCAACTTCGGAGCCAATCAATCGGTCACTGTTCTTGGTAAAGCTGGAATGATCCCAGACTTTCTCGTCCAAGCCCATGCCGAGGAACCAGCGGAACAGGAAGTTGTAATGGATCTGCTCTACCAACTGCCGGTTGCTGCGGATGGAGTAGAGGATCATCAGCAGTTGGGCTTTCAAGAGCTTCTCCGGTGGGATTGAGGAGCGGCCGGTTGTGGCGTACATGCTGTCAAAGAGCTTGTCCATCCCTGCCAGGGCTTCGTCGGCCATTTTACGGATGGCCCGCAAGGGGTGGTCCTTCGGGACAAAGGATTCAGGTGTCACATAGGTAAAGAGAGCTTCTGTGTTGCTGTCAAAGCCGCGCATAACTTTCCTCAATAATTGTAGAGCGTTATGCGCGACAATGTACCACAAATAGGCTGTTTTCTCTATTTCAATTTCAACAGCCTGCTAATACATATTACATTTGATTCGGTTTTTAATGCTTCCTCAATAAAGTTCAGAACTGTAGTTTTACCATCACCCCAAGCCCCATATAATCCGATCACGATGCTACTTGGATCAGTCCTTTTAGCGATGACCTCGGAAATCCGTTTGGAAAAAGGCCATCTGGAGAATCTATCCTTATCAGGGCTCGATATTGGCGCGTCTGATGAGTAATTCATGTTATCTGCCATCGTATTCTCCTTCTGTGGGCCAACCGCGCAAAAGGCGCACCGGCGGAGCGCAGCGGAGTCCGTGTGCCGCCGCGTGTTGGGCGTCGCTTTGTGCTTTATAGGTCCTATTGTGGCCCGTTAAGTGTCAAATGTAATGCTTGAAGGTCAATACTTCGGCCCTGATATTCTTGCCAGCTGTCAGCACCTCCCCGATGCTATTGGCAAAACGAAGCGTCACGGGCAACCCATCGCCAAATATGCAGGCGTTATAATTCAACTTGGTCAGTGACAGTATGTCCTGACAGACGGTTTTGAAGTCCATTTCCCCCTTGGTTATTTCTGTAGCGCGCCCGGTACCCTGGACACAAGATAAGAGTCACGCAGCCTTCTTGAGTTGATACTCCTCGAAAGCCTGTCGTGGGCTTCTGAACCCGAGCTTTTCAACCAGCCACAGCCGGTTGTAACGATCCATGAAGTCAGCTACTGCCATCCTTACTTCTTCGATTGTGCGGTAATGGCGGCCATAGATGACCTGCTCTTTGATAGTCCGATTAAACCGTTCCGTCACCCCGTTGGTCTGCGGTTCGGCAACAAATGAGAAACTTGGGGCAATTCCCCAGAACTTGATCTGATTCTGGAAATGCTCTGAGAGGTATTGGCTGCCGTGATCCATCCTCAGTGCCAACCCTCGAGCAGCAGCGGCACCGACCGAGCCGAAACGGGCCTTGATTCCCATGGCGAGCGGCTGCAATGCGGCAAACCGGTCGCCATTCTTGGTCACATGCCAACCGACGCACTCGGCATTCCAATGCTCGACGGCGGTAAACAACCAGCACCACCCTTCTTCCAGGGTGAAGATCTTGGTGCCATCGGTACCCCACATGACGTTGGGGGCCGCCGTGATGATCTTGCCGGCGTGGTCCTTGGGCTGTCCCTGAACAACCCGGTGAGGGGAGAGCAGATTGTTCTCCCGCATGAGACGCAACACTCGTTTGCGGCCGACTTTTATCCCTTTGACGAAGCGTAGTCGTCCCCAGACCTTACGGTGCCCTTCGCCGACAAAGGGGGATGTCTCCAGGTCGGTCCGGATGAGAGAAAGTACCTCGTCGTCAGAGAGCGGTGTTTTTGGACCACGCTTGAGCAGTACAGCAGGCAATGTTTTTCTGCCTGCACGGCTATAGAACGACGAGCGGGGCACTCCCCAGGCAAGGCAGACGCGCTGAACGCCATAGGCTTTACCGGTGGCAGGGGAGATCGTAGCACTCATTTCTTCGATCTCCTCTGGGCCAAAGGGTGGGCACGCCTCGCTTTCTCCCGCAGTAGCTCGTTTTCCATGGTGATCTCACCGATGCGCTTGAAGGCTGCATCGAGTTCCGCTGCCAACGGATCACCTTCACGAGCCTTGAGAGCAGATTCTATCCCCTGGAGTGCTTTCTGATGCCACTCTTCCAGGCGATAGATTTCGATGCCCAACTCACGGGACAAGGCATCGATTGGTTCACCGCGCATCAACCGCAGGACAACCTCCTTTTTGCGGTTGGCGCTCCAACGTTTGACTTCCGGTGCTGCTCCAGTCGAGCTACGCTCTCCTTCCGCCGCACCGGAGACACTGACATCCTTTTCCATTGACGACCTCCTTGAACACCTAGATTTACCTCATTTTCGTGTCCAAGAAAACCGGGGCCGCCATACCCTTGGTTATTTCTATGCTCAGAGGATTCGGCACTTCAAGGCCCATCTGGGTTTGCAAACGTGGAACGAATCCGCGAGACCATAAATAGCCCTGCTTATCGGAAACCTGTAGAACCGTACCACGGGGAACGCAGTAAGGGTGATCTCGGTAGATTTTGAATGTCCCATCACTCCTGATTTTCACGCCAACAACGTTAGTCTTTCCCTCAGCAGCACCGGTAAACCCTTCCCACTCATCATCGTTGAAATTCGTCCGGGCGTGGATGAATATCTGCTCTGGATAGAAACCGGATTTCTCCTTGAACGCTACAAGAGACTGATTCAGCAACTCGCTCGCATCGCTCTTCCTGAGATGGAATTCCTTGGTTGTCGGATTATACCAAGGCCCCAGGTTTCCCCGGAATACCATGCCGTCGCCGCTATCGAGGAACATCTGGGCGGCACAGCAGGCATTGGTATTGCTTTCAGTGGTATCGGTCTTTTTGTACACCAGACCGAGGTAGCAGACCTTCTCCCGGACATCCCCCAACTTCCATGGAATTCCGCCTGTCTTGTAATAAAGGGTTGTGGCTATGTTCCATGCCTTCGCAGTGTCGAACTTCCTAGCGGATAGGATATTCTCTTCATCTGACCATATCTGGTCGTAGGCAATGGTACTCTCTTTGATTATCTGGGTCACGACCTTGGCAGAGAGCAATTTTGCTTTCAATTGATGATGGAAGTTAATCTCGAAGTTGTAAGCTTCCTGCATCTTGTTCATGTCATCAAACAAAAATGACTGCGCCGAATCACGGTCCTTTTTCTTCAAGCCTGCCCTTATGTTGTCTGTCGCTTTCGGAATAGTTGATTTGGGACGACCATACGTGTAGATGCTGTCGGGAATGACAACGAACCATACCGTGACAGGCATCTCTTCCTCGTTGCCATATTTTTCAAGGGGGGTGGCATACAAGTTCGTCAGGTTGTGAACCCGTTGATAGCCATCGGTGAATCTCAGGCATCTCTCAACTTCTGAGCTTTTGACATCAATCTCGGCAAGATTGTCAAAGTTGATAAAGATGTCGAAGGCGGCTTCCAGGCCGGGGAATGAAGGACGTGCTTTGTCGGGAGTTTCCGGAGTAACAGGTCGGTGGATTCTTTTCAGATACTCCCTCAGATATCCCCGTTGTGGTTCCGGGCCGACGATACCGATATTCACCTGCCCCTTGAGCTTGTTACGGGTGAAGGGGCCGAAGAGCATGAGACCGTCTCGGGGGTCTTGGAGTTTCTGCCCGTAACCGAATGTCAGCTTGGGTTCCTGGATATGGTAAAGGTCAGACATTTGCCACCTCGTCGGGGTCAATATCTTCCCTGTCTTGATACTCATATTCCGCCGCCAGGATATCGTGCCTGTCCTGACCTTTTGGCTCGATATATCCGAAATCCGAGTGATAGGTGTTGGTCCACGGTTTCAGGGCCAGTTCAAAGGTCGGATTCAGCATGATGTTCACCGTTGTCCCTCCCTGGCAGAGGGCATGCAGGAACGCAAAGAGCAAGTCCCGCCACTCCTCGTTAAACATCAAACGCCCCTTCCGCCTTCTGGCCGTGTGCATCTTGGCTTTGTCGTCCCACAACTTCACGCCATCGGTGGTAAACACGATATGGGACTTGAGGCCGAAAGCCAACTGCGGGGTAATTATCGGCTTCGCAGAAAGGGCGTAATGCCAGAAGCTGCTTAGATGCTTGCCGAAGATGACCTTGCTCTTTCCTGCCTTGGTAGCACGGTGAGGATATTCGAATTTGATTTTTGGATGACTCTTTGCCGAGAAAAAATACGCCTGCTTCATGTTTGCCATTTCATACCAGTGAAGATGACGCTCTTTCATGATGAGGTGGAAGGTTCTCTGCAGTAAGGACCGGAAATAGTTTTCGACATCCCGTGTGCCGGGGAAACCCAATCGGACGGTTCTGGCGATGACATCACTGACCTTGATTTCATGCTTGGCCGTAAAGGGGATCCTTTCGAGTTGCCCATCTATTTCGACTTCAAATTCTGATGTGTCGTAAAAGGAAGCGAGGATGTTGGAAGCTTTGCCTGTGGGATATTTGGACCTCTGGTGCACCTGTGATGCAACCACGTTGTTCGGGAAGATATAGACGAAAAAGGATTCGGGGAGTTCGGGAATCGGCCACCAGCAGTCGTAATAAATTTCGTGTAGGTTCTCGATGCCATGGTGGATGACATACTCATCCTCATACCACTTGGAAAAATCGCCTACAGGGGAGCCTGTCGGCTCTAGCCCTTCCTTTTTGAACTTCTTCCGCAGCTGGGAATAGCCGCCAGCCCAGTTTTCGTAGAAAGGAACCTGGTTGAGGGTATCCGCTCCGATAAAAAGGTTGTATTCGGAACCATCGACGTTGAGGAGAATCATGAAATCTTTGAGTCCGTTTGTTGTGGCAATGCCCTCCGCCATGCTTATTTCTTTAGCGACCCCATTTTTGAGGATACCGCGTTGCTTCTGGTAACAGATGTTCTCACTGTAGACCAGCAGGAACTTGACAGCCTTGTGTCGAATTACCTGGTCAATTTCCTGCCAGAACTTTTCGCCACCAACGAGAGCCTGTTTATCAATCCAAACCTCAAACCCCTCGGCTTGCAGTCTTGAGGCAAGCCAAATGGTGAAATCATTGTCTTCCGGGGTTGCGTGGCTGATGAATATGACATTTCTTGTAATAGTAGAAGGTAACAAAAACACCTCTCAGTTTATTTACGGATTCAGGGAGAAAAGTAGCCCCTTTTCTTGCCTTTTCTAGTACTAGAGGTTTGGCTTTTCAATAGGTGTCCGGACCCGGTGGTTCAGGGATATCAAGGGTTGCAGCAGTATCATAGAATCTGACATCTTGAGTACGAAGGTGATTGAAAAAGGGGTCTGCGAGTGCTGGATCCCCTCCAACTGGTGGGGGAAGCCAACCTTGCCCAATGGCCTCGAATAATAGTAGCCAGTGTTCTTCTTTCAGGCTTGTGTTGTTGATGATGTATTCCCAATTGTTTGTATTTGGCGGAGTTTCAAATGCCCCTTTTTGGATTCCATCCAATGCGGTCAGTGCAACTACGTCATCAACCATATTTCCGATGCAGTTGGCAGAAGATGTGGAAAGCTGGACAGTAAATACGTCGGCTGCCCATATACACCATGCGACCTCACTGCTATGACCTAGAAGGGCATGTCTCTGGACAATAAAATCTAAAGCTCTTTTCAAGGCGACTAGATCGAGATCTCGACCAGCGGACCGGTGATCCCAAAAGGAACGTAATGTATGTTGAAGTGTGCCTGAATCTACGCAAGCCGCCTGTAGGGACAGACGCTGGATTAAGTTTGCCGCCGCATCATCGGGTGGATTGTCCGGCAATCGAGCTGCAGCGTACTTAAGGACTGGATCACCTGGGAACTTGCATGTCAATTCGAAGGCATCCGTAAAGTACCGAGTAAGTTGCCGTTGTAATTTCGGAGACTCGGCGGCGAACTCTAATTCACAGAAGGCGTTTACCCATGTGGTATCCAGTGCCGTTGGAAGTTCCTTGATAGTTGTTTTCTTGGGGTTGAGACTCAACTCGAACTCTGCGAGTGCCCATTGAAGAACGGATAGAACCTGTTCAGCTTGTTCAAGTGTGTCACATACGAACTCGTAGTCATCAACAAACCTAAAGCCGCGCGCACCGGCGATTTTTGACGCAACTAGTTGATCTACTGCAGACAGAAGTGCTTCGGCAAGTACAAAGGAGGTGTCCGGTCCGACTGGGAGGCCAATAGTTTGTGCGTCTTGCAGGTTCCTTGACCATAGGTCAAGTCCGTTGCCGACCAAAGGAGGTTTTCCTCCAGCGGGAGGCCATTTTTGGTTGTTCTTTGCTACGGGCTTAGTGTGTAACGCCCATGGTAGGCTGTGAGTGTATATAGTGTGGTAGCACTTCGATACGTCCGCGTTGAGGAGGAAGCGCCCCGAAGAACGAACCTCGGCACGGGCATTAGGAAGGGCATTGAAATTTGTATTTCCTTCTACCGCCCTGGTCATGGATGGAACAGGGGCACTACGTGTGTAGGGAGAGTTATTCCATTGTGTCTCGACCTCCCCCCAGTGCGCTGATAACAGGGCGGCCAACTCGTAGAATGGGTATGGGTTCGGAATTGATAGATCACGACGAAGAGATGCGTATTTCGAGTGGGAAAATCTGATACATTTGGTTTGTTTGAAGTTAGAATCGGGCACAGTTCCAAGGCCGTTCAACGCATCTGCGTACGAACTCGTTGTGAACGGTGGTAGCAACTCTTTGGGGAAATATCCCCTACGCAAGAAATCATCGAGTGATGGCACTCTGCTACCTCCTTAATAAATATTGCATTCCCTCATATATTCGACCAACTCAGCATTGACCGGTTCACGCGCGCACGCGCGTGAACCGGTGATCCACCCAATTGGAACATTTCTCCGACGGTGCTCGACTACTCACGCCGCATTCAGCATAAAATCCACATGCACCGCATCAAAGGGGAAGACAATCAGGCCTTCCTCGGTTTTCTGTAGTATCCCGGCGTTGAGCAGCACGTGCACATCGGTATGGACCGCCTTCACATCCCTTTTCATCCGGCGCGCCGCCTCGCGGATCGTCATGGGCCCCGCGCCGGTCATAATTTTAAGCAGGTCCCAGCGTTTGCCCGAAATGACCCTGAACAGGAGTTCCGGCGACTCGAAGCTGATGACATCCCCCTGAGGTTTGCCTTCGAATGCCCGCAAGAATCTTTGACTAATTTTTTCGCGGGAAGAAATTTCCAGTGTTACGGTACGCATATCAGGACCTCCATTCGTCCACATCTTTCCAGAAATCGTCCAGCAGATCCTGTGGTGTGGTGAAACGATACGGTAGTTCTTTTTCGCCAATGTGTTTGTGATCGCCATTGCCAGCCTCATTGTCATAACGCAGCGCGCACAGGCCACCGACAATAAAGGCCAGGCGGTACTTGAAAGAATGGGCGCTGCCGGAAAGGGGCGACGGCACACGCCACACCACCATCTCAACAAACGCATTGTCAGATAGGATATGACGTCCGTTCAGCAAGAGCGTTGCATTCATGTTGGAGAGAATAACAACAGCACCACGTGTTGTCAAGATTGACAACACAGAACATTTTCGCCTTACCTCCTCCGCAGCACATTGAGCCGTCGGCCGGCGTCGAGGACGATGCCCTCCGGGGTGCGATGCGAAGCGAGGAAAGCCCGCACCTCCTGTTGATACGCTGCGGGTTGTTCGGCAAAGCCGGGGAGTTTGGAGCTGATGAAGTCGTCTTCGTCCGTGAAGAGGAAGCCGACCCGGAAGTGAACCGTGTCCCCCACGGTCCAGCCGGGGAGGGCGTGCATGGCGCGGATGGCGGCCTCCTGGGCGGGGCGTTCGTCGCCGCTGCCGGCGCCGAAGCGTTCCTTGGCTTCGGTGAAGGAGCCCCCCTCGCCCGGCTCCACCACGACCACGGCGCCGCCGGGGCGCACAAGGCCGGCGGCGGTGGCGAGGCTTTCGTCCATTTGATGGAGGGGAACATGGTGGAAGGAAAGGGTGTAGATGACGATGTCGAAGGAGGCAGGGGGGAAGCTGAGGACGCCGTCGGGCATGGGGAGGAAGCTGACGTTGGCGGCGGTGACGGCGGCCCGGGCCTGTGCCAGGGCGCGTTCGTCCGGGTCAACGGCCACAACCCGGGCGGCGTGGCGCGCCAGGTCGCGGGTGATGCGGCCGGCGCCGCAGCCCACTTCGAGGACCTCTGCGCCCCGCAGGTCACAGTGGCTGGTGATGGTGCGGATGTACTCGCCGGTGGGGTCTTGGTTCATGGGAGACCTCCGTTCACACATTTTACAGAAAAATTACGCGGGCGCCGGTGGAGAAGGAGTAAAATTTACCCAATCGAGCCGTCCCCACCCGACGGGAAACTCATGGATCACGGAGGATCCCATGAACGTTCTCCTCGTCTACCCCCGCTATCCGGATTCCTTCTGGAGCTTCCGCCACGCCCTGAAATTCGTCGGCAAGAAGGCCGCCTTCCCGCCCCTGGGGCTCCTTACCGTTGCCGCTCTCTTCCCCGACACCTGGCAGGCACGCCTGATTGACCAGAATGTCCGGGAAGTGACCGATGCCGATCTCGCCCGGGCCGATCTCATTTTCGTGAGCGCCATGACCATCCAGCGGGATGCGGTGCGGGAAATCCTCTGTCGCTGCCGGCAACTGGGGGTCACCACGGTGGCCGGGGGGCCCCTCTTCACTACCGCGCCGGAGGAGTTTCCCGAGGCGGACCACCTGGTGCTCAACGAGGCCGAGCTCACCCTCCCGCGGTTTCTGGACGACCTGGCCATGGACCGCGCCCAGCGTATCTATACTACCGAGGCACGGGCCGACGTGACCCGGACCCCGCTGCCACGGTGGGATATCCTGGACATCCGGGATTACGCGGCCATGAACATCCAGTATTCCCGGGGCTGCCCCTTTGACTGCGAGTTTTGCGACATCACCCGGCTCTTCGGCCGCAGGCCGCGCACCAAGGGCCGGGAGCAGTTGACGGCGGAACTGGACAGCCTCCATGCCCGCGGCTGGCAGGGGGGTGTTTTCTTCGTGGACGACAACTTCATCGGCGACCGGGCAAAGCTGAAACGGGAAGTGCTTCCCGCCATGGTCGACTGGCAGGAGCAGCGGAGACGGCCCTTCTCTTTCTTCACCGAGTCCTCCATCGACCTGGCCGACGATCCCGAGCTCATGGGGCTCATGGTGCGGGCGGGGTTCACGGAGGTCTTTGTGGGCATCGAGACCCCCCACGACGAGGGGCTCCACGAGAGCGGCAAGGTTCAGAACCGCAACCGCGACCTGCTGGAAAGCGTCAAACGGATCCAGCGGGCGGGACTCCAGGTGCAGGGAGGATTCATCGTCGGCTTTGACAGCGACCCGGAGACGATCTTCGAGCGGCAGATCCGCTTCATCCAGGAGAGCGGCATCGTGACCGCCATGGTCGGAATGCTCACCGCCCTGCGGGGGACCAGGCTTCACCGGCGTCTTGCACAGGAGGGACGGCTGCTGCGGAACGCCTCGGGCAACAATACCGCCATTGCCCTCAACTTCGTCCCCCGGATGCCGGCGGATGCGCTCGTCGGCGGTTACCGGAAAATTCTCGACACCATCTATGCCCCACGGCACTACTACCGCCGGGTCATCACCTTCCTCACGGAGTACCGGACCCCGCCGGGGGGGTTCCAGCCGAATCCGGCCCGACTGCGGGCGTTCCTGGCGTCGGTGGTGTTGCTGGGGGTGATCGGGAGGGAGCGCCTCTACTACTGGAAACTCTTCTTCTGGTCACTGGCGCGGCGGCCACGGCTCTTTCCCCTGGCGATCACCCTGGCCATCTACGGCTTTCACTTCCGAAAGGTGGCGGAGAGCATCGGTGCCACCGGCATGTTCGAGGAACAGGAATGCGTCGAGTGAGTCGACGGGGCGCGGTGCGCCTTACCGCAGCGTCACCACCGTGGCGCCCTCGCCACCTTCGAAGGGCTCGCCGGGACGAAACTCGCGCACCAGGGGGTGACCGTCAAGGTATTCGCGCACAGCCCGCATCAGGGCGCCGGTCCCCTTGCCGTGGACAATCCGCAGCTCGCCGTATCCTTCCAGGGAGGCGTGGTTCAGGAAGGGCTCCAACCGCGCCAGGGCGTCGTCCACTCGCAGGCCGATCAGGTTGATTTCGCGGGGGGTCTCCGCATCCGGCGCCGGTCTTCTGCCCGAGCCGGTGCGGATTTTGGCCTCGGTGGCCTTGCCCCGGCGCGGGGAAACGTCCGTGGCCGCCACTTCCAGTTCCATGGCGCCGGCCCGCACCCGGAGCCGGCCGGTCCGGCGGTCCACGGCGGTGACGGTGCCGTCGTGGCCGATGGCCTTGACGAAGACAGTGTCGCCCTCGCGGACGGCATCCAGGGAAAGGGTCTCCTCGGGGTGGAACTCCTGGAGCTTCGCCTCCACCGCGGCCTCGGCCTCGTCGATCTTCTTCCGGGCCTCCCTGCTCTTCTCCCTGCGGGCTTCCTCGATGATGGCGTTCACGTCGCGCCGGGCGGCCCGGACGATCTCCTTTGCCTCCTGGAGGGCCTTCTCGGTTGCCTCGCGCCGCCGGGTCTCGGCCTCGGCCAGCCGCTCGCGGGCGATGCGGGCCTTCTCCTCGGCATCGCGCCGGAGCCGTTCCGCCTCGGCCAGGGCCTCTTCGTGGCGCCGGCGCTGGTCCTTGAGCTCGGCCAGCAGTTCGTGGAATTCAGTCTCCATGCGAGAGAGCATGCCGGTGGCCACGGCCACGACCCGGTCGGGAAGGCCATACCGGCGAGCGATCTCCAGGGCGTGGGACTGGCCCGGCTCGCCCACGGTGAGACGGTAGAGGGGGGTGAGGGTCTGGCGGTCGAACTCCATGGAAGCGTTGACCATGCCGTCCCGTTTGTGGACGAAGCCCACGATGTCGGTCAGGTGGGTGGTGGCGATGACCAGCGCCCCCTTGTCCTGCAGGTCGGCCAGGACGGCGCAGGAGATGGCCGCCCCCTGGACCGGCTCGGTGCCGGTGCCCAGTTCGTCCAGCAGCACCACGGTGCGGCGGTCGGCCCGCTCCAGGATGCCGGCGATGTTGGAGACGTGGGCCGAGAAGGTGGAAAGGCTCTGCTCGATGGACTGCTCGTCGCCGATGTCCACCAGGAGGTCGGAGATCAGGGGGAACGACGAAGTGGAGGCCGCCGGCACCGGAATCCCCGCCAGGGCCATGAGGTGAAGGAGGCCGGTGGTCTTGAGGGAGATGGTTTTGCCTCCCGCGTTGGGCCCGGTGATGACCATGACCTGATTCGCCACATGCGAATCAGGACGTTCAGCTCCCCCCAGCCCCAGGTCCAGCGGCACCACCCGGCCGACCCCCCGTTCCCGCGCCATGAGCGCCAGGAGCGGGTGGCGCCCCTCCCGGACCCGAATGAAGCGGGCGTCGGTGATCTCGGGGGTCTCGGCGCCGAGGGAATCGGCGAACAAGGCAATGCCGTTCAGCACGTCAAGCCGGACCAGAATGCGGAACTGCTCATCCAGGCCGTCGGCTTCCTGGCGGATCATCCGGCAGATGGTCCGGACGATGCGGATCATCTCGGCCTTTTCCTCAGCCACCAGGTTTTCCAGCTCGTTGGCCAGGCCGATGATCTCCAGGGGCTCCATGAAGGCGGTCTCGCCTGAATTGGAGACGTCGTGCACCACGCCGGGGACCATTCCCTTGGAATCCATCCGCACCGGGATCACCCACCGCCCGCCCCGCTGGGTGATGAAATCGTCCTGGAGGAAGGTGGTGACCCCGGTCTCGCGGACGATCTCGGCCAGCCGCCGCCTGATCCGCTCGGTGAGGTGGCGCTTCTTCTGGCGCAGGTCCGAGAGGAGCGGCGAGGCGGAATCGAGGATCTCCCCCTCGGAGTCGATGGATACCTCCAGCTCGTCCAGGAGGTCGGGGAAGCCGGTCAGGGTGCCGGCCAGTTCCCGCAGCAGGGGGATGTCGGTCCGGTAGGCGAACTGCTTGGCAATGGCGGTCATGGTCCGCAGGATCGGGAACAGGACCACCAGCTCCGTGGGGTCCAGCACCGCGCCGTCGGGGCGGACTGCCGCCAGCAGCGGTGCGATGTCCTCGAAGGAGCGGAGGGAAAGATCGATCCCCAGCTGGCGCAGCCGCCGGATCTCGTCCACCTGGCCGAAGCGCCGGACAATGGCCTCCCGGTCGTCCAGGGGCCGGATCAGGGCGGTTTCGTCCCGCGTGGCGCCGCTGTGGGCGTAGCCCGACACGGCCGAAAGTATTTTATCGAATTCGAGGGTACGGAGGGTTTCGGTTCTGATCATTGCTGATTGTCCTTCTCTGGGTCGTATTTCGTGGTGGCCCGCCGTTTCCGCCGCGCCTTCTGCTTCCGGAGCTTCTCGACCCGGACGTCCCGGGGGCTCTCCCCCTTGTTGAGCCGTTCGATCCGCTCCAGGATCTCGCGCCGGGCCAGAAAGCGGTTCACGGACTGGCTCCGGTCCTTCATGCACTTCACTTCGATGCCGGTGGGGCGATGCCGGATCTGGACGCAGGTGGCGGTCTTGTTCACGTGCTGGCCGCCGGCGCCGGAGGAGCGGACAAAGGTTTCCTCCAGGTCCGCCTCGCTCACCCCCAGTTCGGCCATCTTGTCCCGGAGCCAGCGGTTTTTCTCTTCACTCACGGCAAAGGTCGGTGGCGCCACGGCTAGGTCCCTTCGGCGCCATCGAGCCGGTAGAGCCGCCGATGGCGCTGCTCCAGATAGAGCCGGGCCAGGAGCGGCCCGGCCACGGCCATGAGGATGAGGACACAGCCCGCCAGTTCGCGGGGGGTGAGCCGCTCACCCAGGATAAAGACGCCGAACAGCATGCTCCAGACCGGGTCGAGGGTGTAGATCAGCCCCGCCCTGGTGGGGGTGGTGAAGCGCTGGTAGGCGTTCTGGAGGGTAAAGCAGATGACTGTGGGAAAGAGGGCGCAGTACGCCAGGGACCAGGCCCCGGCCCGGCCGATGGTGAATTCCGGCCAGGGGAGAACCAGGCAGAGGACGAGCCCCACGGCGGCCACGGTGACGAACTGCACGAAGGTCACCAGATAGACGTCCTCGTCCCGCAGCACCCGGGAAACGGCTATGATGTGGATGGCGATGAACAGGGCGCAGACCGTGGAGAGGAGATCCCCTTGATTGAATCCCTCGGCCCCACCGCTGGCCAGGGCCCAGAGCCCGACCACGGCCAGGGCGATGCCGCCGAAGGTCACCCGGTCGACCCGCTCGCGCCACAGGGCGAACGTAAGGAGCGGGATAAAGAGGACAAAGAGGTTGTTCAGGTACCCGGCCCGGGAGATGGTGGTGCCCGACACGCCGAGGACGAAGGTGAGGTTCACCGCGGCCAGGGCCAGGCCGACCACTGCTCCGCGCACGGCGATGTGGCGGTTGAGGCGCGCCAGACGCGGCAGGCAGACCCCCCCCATGAGGAGCGCCGCCAGGGCGAACCGGAAGAAGAAAAAGTGGACCGGAGGCACCTCGCGCATCCCGATCTTGTTGAAGAGGAAGCTCCCCCCCCACATGAGAGTGGTGAACAGGAGGATAGCCGTTACCTTTGCGTGCGGCGGTGCCGCGGTCTGAGCCTGGATCATTCTGCTATTAAAGAACGGTGCCGCCGGTCAAGTCAACAGACAGTTTGCGCTTTTCTCGGAGGGGTGATTGCGCATTCGGCCGTAAGTGTTAGACTTGTCTAACCACCCGGACCGTATGAAAAAAATAGGCGGAAGGAAGGGACGAGCGATGATTCCGATAGTCGACTCCCGCATCGGGGCGTATCTGGACGGACTCCTGCCCGAAGCCGACCCGGTGGTGGCCGCCATGGAGCAGATTGCCCGTGAGCGGAATATTCCCATCGTGGACCGGCAGACGGGGCGCCTGCTCTATCTGCTGGCGCGGATCAAGCAGCCACAGTTGGTGGTGGTGCCCGGCGACGGCCTCGGCTGCGCCAGCTGGTGGTTCGCCCGGGCGATCAGCATCAGCAGCAGGGTGGTGATGATCGACCCCGACCGGGACAACGTGGAGCATGCCCGCCGCATGCTCCACGACAACGGACTCATCGACCGGGTTGAGCTGCAGGTCGGGGATCCCCTGGGAATCGCCGCCGGCCAGCGGGACATCGATATCCTGTTCATGGACTGCGACGTCTTCAACGGGGCTGACGTGCTGGAGCGGATGAACCGGTGCCTGGCAAAAAATGCACTTCTCATCGCCGTGAACGCCCTCCGGCGCGGATCGGTGGCCGAAAGCCACGAGGACCCTGAGACCGCTGCCCTGCGGGAGTTCAACCACCATCTGTCCAGGCGGCGGGATTTCTTCACCACCATCGTGCCGGTGGGAAACGGCGTGCTCCTGGGCTACCGCCTCAGTTGAAGGAAAGGGGCGCATCATGCCGATACGGTTGCTGTTCGTTCTGGTCATTGCCTGCACCCTGGCCGGTTGCGCCCGGCAGGTCATCAGCCGGGAGTCCCTCCTTCTGGCTGAACGGAGCCTGTCCTTTGCCGTGGTGCGGGAGAACCCCAACGCATACATGGGGCGTCACCTCCTGCTGGGAGGGGCGGTGGCCGAAACGGCAAACCGGCCCGATGGAGCAGAACTGGAAGTGGTCCAGTTTTCTCTGGACTCCGACGACCGGCCCCAGGAGAAACACGGGTCCGAAGGGCGTTTCCTCGCCCGCAGCCGCGAATTTCTCGACCCGCTGATCTTCAGCCGGGGAAGGCTCGTGACTCTGGTGGGAACGGTGACCGGCGTGACGGAACGGCGCCTCGACGGAACCAGCTACCGTTATCCGGTGATTGCTATCAGGGAGATGTACGTCTGGAGACCTGAGGATCCCTATGCCCAGCCGGCGGTGCACTTCGGCATAGGGGTGGGGGTAGGGTTCTGACCGCGGCCTGGACCGCCGGCAGCGCTATTTCACGACAACCTTGTTCTTGCCGGTGTACTTGGCCTGCATGAGACACTCGTCGGCCAGGCGGACCAGCTCTTCGATCCCCCCGTCCACGTCGGTGCCGAGAATGCCCTGGGCAACGCCGATGCTGGCGGTGACCGGCACCATGCGGGCGCTTTCCTCCTCAATGCTGCGCCGCAGGTTCTCGGCCACGGTCCGGAGCGACGCCGGTTCCACCGGCGACAGGTAGACCACGAATTCGTCGCCGTCGTAGCGCCCAACCACGTCGGAGCGGCGCAGGTGGGAGGTGATGGTTTCCGCCACCAGCTGCAGGATGCGGTCGCCGGTCTGGTGGCCGTAGTTGTCCCCCACCAGTTTGAAATAATCCAGATCAATGAGCATGATGCCCACGTTGCTTCCGCTGCGCTGGGCCGCGTAGGCGAGTGAGCCCACGGTCTTGAAGAAGCCGGCCCGTGTCATGACCCCCGTGAGGGCGTCGAAGTGGGACTGGGCTGCCAGCTGCCGCGCCTCGTTCCAGAGCCGGAACAGGGCCTCGCCCAGCAGTTCCGTTTCGGCGGTGGCCAGGCCGCAGGAGCCGATGCCGTCGATAAAACGACGCAGGTAGCGGCCGTAGCCGATATCGGGCAGGTCCTCGCCGCTGGCATCCCTGGTCAGGCGACAGAGACTCGCAAAGGCGGGATGGAGGAGGTAGAGCTGCAGGCGGAAGCCGAGCAGACAGGCGGCCTCGCTGGAGGGGGCCTCGGTATAGCGCTCGACCTGCTCGTCGATGCTCTTGCCGATCATTTCCAGTTCTTCCAGGGTCTCGGCCGGCTTGTAGATGATGATCGGCAGGTTCTCGCGCCCGCCCCTCTCCTGCAGGCGCTCATACACGGCACTGTGATGACGGGTTTCGTCGGCAACGGTCTCCCAGAAACGCCGCGCCTCGTCGCTGCCGGCGTGTGCCGCGAACATCTTGAATACCGATGAGGCCTTGCGTTCAAGCTCCAGGCATGCTGCAACGATGTCGTTCAGAATGTCGCCGGACATGCGGCACCTCCTGCCCCCAGGGAAATCGGCGGAACCAGCGTCGGAAAAAGTATACGCTCCTCGCCCGATTATTTCATTAGAATTCTGAGCCGA
This sequence comes from Geobacter sulfurreducens PCA, assembly GCF_000007985.2. Lineage (NCBI taxonomy): Bacteria > Pseudomonadati > Thermodesulfobacteriota > Desulfuromonadia > Geobacterales > Geobacteraceae > Geobacter > Geobacter sulfurreducens. Next base: position 575,342 of record NC_002939.5, on the reverse strand, counting down.
GGCGATTAAAAAATTCGACGCATATTCGGCAGTTGAACACTACCTGCCGCCGTGGCAACGGTCCCCCCCTGCAGTTTCAGGTTCAGGCATTCCGGTTCAGTGGGCCTCGCTCCAGTTACGCCCCACGTTCACGTCCGCCCGCAGCGGCACCCGGAGGGGGGCAGCATGCTCCATCTCGTGTTGCACGAGCCGCTCCATGGCGGTCCGTTCGCCCTCCGGCACCTCGAAGACCAGTTCGTCGTGGACCTGCATGATCAGGCGACTGGTGAGCCCCTCTCGCCGCATCCGCTCCGTGACCCGCACCATGGCCGCCTTGATGATGTCCGCGGCCGAGCCCTGAATGGGGTAGTTGACGGCGTTGCGCTGGGCAAAGGCCCGGATGTTGCCGTTGCTGCTGGCGATGTCCGGAATGGGGAGCCGCCGCCCCATGAGGGTGGTCACGTAGCCCCTGGCCTCGGCCTCGGCCACGCAGCCGTCCAGGAAGGCCCGGGCGCCAGGATGGCGGGCGAAGTAGTTGTCGATGAACTCCTTGGCCACCTTGGTGGTGATCCCCAGTTGCTTGGCCAGACTGAAGGCCCCCTGTCCGTAGATGACCCCGAAGTTGATGGCCTTGGCCTGGCGCCTCATCTCGGGCGTCACCATCTCCGGGAAGAGGCCGAACACCTCGGCCGCGGTCCGGGTGTGGATGTCCTCGTCCCGGGCAAAGGCGTCGCAGAAGACCCGGTCCTCCGAGAGATGGGCCAGGACCCGCAGCTCGATCTGGGAGTAGTCGGCCGAGAGGATCAGGTGGCCCTCCTCCGCGATGAAGGCGCGCCGGATCTTCCGCCCCTCGTCGGTGCGGACCGGGATGTTCTGCAGGTTGGGCTCCGAGGACGAGAGCCGCCCGGTGTTGGTGACGGTCTGGTTGTAGGAGGTGTGCACCCTCCCGCTGGCCGGGTGCACCAGCCTGGGCAGGGCATCGGTGTAGGTGGACTTGAGCTTGGCGAGCCCCCGGTACCGGAGGATGGCCGCGGCGATCTCGTGCCCGGCCTCGGCCAGCCGTTCCAGCTCCTCCACGTTGGTGGACCAGCCGGTTTTGGTCTTGGTCTTTTTCCCGGCTGGGAGCTTCATTTTCTCGAACAGCACCTCTCCCAGCTGCTTGGGCGAGTTGAGGTTGAACGGCTCGGGCGCGAGCGCCATGACCTGCTCCTCCAGAGCCGTCAACTGGCTGCCGAGCCCGGCGGAGAGTTCCCCCAGCAGCGCCAGGTCCAGCTTGACCCCGGCCGTTTCCATCTCGGCCAGGATCGGTACGAGCGGCATCTCCAGATCGAAGAACAGGCGCTCCATGCCGGCCTCGGCCACCCGGGGCAGGAACAGCCGGTGCAGGAGCCAGGCGGCGTCGGCATCCTCGCAGGAATAGGTGGACGCCTTTTCCACCGGCACCCGGGCAAAGTTCAGCTGGTCCTTTCCCTTCCCGGCCACCTCCTCGTAGGAGATCATCCGGTGGTCCAGGTGCTCCACCGCCAGGGAGTCCAGGCCGTGGCCCGACCGGACCGGGTTGATCAGATAGGAGGCGACCATGGTATCGCACCAGACCCCGGCCATGACGATGCCGTGACGGCGCAGCACCTGGTAGTCGTACTTGAGGTTCTGCCCCACCTTGCGCACCGCGGGGTCGGTGAGGAGCGGCCGCAGCCCCTCCAGCACCAGGGTGCGGTCGAGCTGGGCCGGGGCGCCGTCATAGGCGTGCCCCACCGGGATGTAGCAGGCTTCGTGATCCCGGAACGACAGGGAGATGCCCACGATGTCCGCCTCAAGAGGATTGAGGCTCGTGGTTTCCAGGTCCACCGAAAAGACCCCGGCCCCGGCCAGGTCGGCGAGCAGGGCCCGGAAATCGGCCTCCGCGAAAATGGTGCGGTAGTGCTCGGTGGTCAGGGTGGCCTCGCTGGTCAGCTCCTTCATGAGGGTCGTGAACCCATATTCCTTGAAGAGTTCGGCCAATCGGCGATTGTCGGCGGGGGCCACGGCAAAGGCGTCGAGGTCGAAGTCCAGGGGCACGTCGCGGACAATGGTGGCGAGACGCCGGGAAAGCCGGGCCTGCTCCGCGAACTCGCGCAGGCGCTCGCCGGTCTTTCCCTTAACCTCGCCGGCCCGCTCCAGCAGGGCGTCCAGAGAGCCAAACTCCTGGATCAGCTTGGTGGCGGTCTTTTCGCCGATGCCGGGGACGCCGGGGATGTTGTCGGAGGTGTCGCCCGCCAGGCCCAGTATGTCGATGACCTGCCCGGGGCCGACGCCGAAGCGCTCCACCACCTCGGGGATGCCGGACACCCGGTCCTTCATGGTGTCGAGCAGCCGGATGCGGTCGCTCACGATCTGCATCAGATCCTTGTCGCCGGTGACGACCACGGCCTCCAAACCCTGCTCCTCGCACCGCCGGGCAATGGTGCCGATGATGTCGTCGGCCTCGTAGCCCTCCAACTCCAGAACCGGGATGCTGAAGGCCCGGACCATCTCCTTGATGGGTCCGATCTGGGGAACCAGATCATCGGGCATGGCGGCCCGGTTCGCCTTGTAATCGGGGTAGATCTCGGTGCGGAAGGTGGTGCGCCCCTTGTCGAAGACCACGGCCAAGCGGCCGGGATGGTGATCCTTGATGACCTTGAGGAGCATCTGGGTGAAGCCGTAGAGCGCATTGGTGGGGAAACCCGCGGGCGACGACAGATGCCTGATGGCGAAGTAGGCCCGGTAGATGTACGAGGAGCCGTCGATGAGAAACAGCGTGTCGGTCGCCATCTACGCCTCCTCAGCTTCGCGGGTGAAGATGAGAAACGCCATGGAGGGACGACGGCTCGCCTCGCGCATGGCGAACTGCATCCCGTCGAAGCGCCACCCCTTTGCGGTCCATTCGTTGAGGGCCTCCTCGATGACGTCCTCCGTCACGGTCCCGATCTCCACCACCTTGTATGTGAGCACAGTGCACCTCTTTCGTTTTTTGGGTCGCATGGTAGCCCAGAATCACCCCCGCTTCAAGAACTGATATGGGATCAAAGCCCGGCCAACAGGGCCTTAACTCATTAAAATAACTACAAAACTTTAATCTTGCAGCAATTGCATCTCCCCTGGCCCATGGTATCATTGTGTCAGCATCGGGAGGAGGCCCGATGCCGTAACGCTCCCCCTTAACCGGCTCGCCCCGGGCGGGCCCGTCAGCCACGCGAGGTGCACGGTATGATGATGGAAAAGCAAACGGAAATGATCGAACAATTGGCCGAGGATGCGGAAGTTACTCTCTCCACCGACTACGAGCGCAAAGATCTCAAGGAGCGCCGTTCGGTCGCCAAGAGCAGCCTCTATGACGGCTCTAAAAAGCTTAAACACAGCGTTCCCAAGGGGAAGCGGGTATAGCACGCCGCAGCACGCGCGAGCTCAAGTGAATAGGTACACAGAGAGGGGGGAGGCGCCGACAGAGGAGGCCTCCCCCTTGACTTTGAAAAACGGGTGATTATGTTGTGATCAGATCGAACACATCACCACCAAGGAGGTGCGCAGTCATGGCAATCGTCAAGTACAGCCCGTTTCGCGACATGATGAATATGCAGGAGCAGATGAACCGGCTTCTGGATCTGGCCTGGAGCAAGCAGGGCGGGGAAGAGTTGCGGGAAGGGGCCTGGCAGCCCCCCGTGGACATCTTCGAGGATGAAAACGCGGTGATCATCAAGGCCGAGCTGCCCGGCATCGACCAGAAGGACATCGAGGTGCGGATCGAGGACAACACCCTCACCATCCGGGGCGAACGCAAGCACGAGGAAGAGGTCCGCAAGGAGAACTACCATCGGGTGGAACGCTACTACGGCAGCTTCCAGCGGAGCTTCTCGATCCCCGCCACCATCGACCAGGAGAAGGTCAGGGCCAGCTCCGACAAAGGGGTCCTCACCATCACCCTTCCCAAGCGGGAGGAGGTGAAGCCCAAGCAGATTACGGTTGAAGTGACCTGAGCATGGGGCGGGCGGCACGATCCTCCTGCCGCGCTTCAAGGAATTCGAGCAGATTCCGGGGAGGAAGGGGACGGGCGATGTGATACCCCTGGACCACGTCGCAGCGGAGCGCCGCCAGGAAGGCAAGTTGTTCGGCGGTCTCCACCCCTTCCGCCACGACATCCAGATTCAGCACGTGGGCCAGGGCGACGATCGCCTCGGCAATGGCGGCATTGTCCTGGTCCACGGTCACTTCTTTGACAAAGGTGCGGTCGATCTTGAGCCGGTCGATGGGAAAGTGCTTCAGGTAACTCAGGGATGAGTAGCCGGTACCAAAATCATCGATGGCGAGCGACACCCCCATCTGCTTCAGCTTCCGCAGAATCCCCTTGGCCGTCTCTGAGCGCTCCATGATGACGCTCTCGGTAAGTTCCAGCTCCAGATACCGGGGATCGAGCCCCACTGCCGCCAGCACGGCGGCCACCATGGCGCAGAACCCGTCGTGCCGGAACTGCCGCGCCGACACGTTCACGGACACGCACAATTCGGTGTAGCCCAGCTCGTGGAGGGCCCTGAGCTGTTCGCAGGCCGAGCGCAGGACCCACTCGCCGATCGGCACGATGAGCCCCGTCTCCTCGGCCAGGGGGATGAAACGGGCCGGCGACACCATGCCCAGTTCCGGCGAGTCCCACCGCAACAGTGCCTCCACCCCGACAATCCGGCCTGACCCGATACCGAGCAGCGGCTGGTAGTGCAGGAGAAACTCCCGGCGCTCCAGCGCGCGGCGCAGGCTGGTCTCCAGGGTCAGCCGCTCCATGGCCCGGTGGTTCAACTCGCTCGAGTAGAACTGGTAGCCGTCACCCCCGAACTCCTTGGCCTTGTGCATGGCCATGTCGGCATTTTTGAGCAGGATGTCCGCACTGGAACCGTCCGTCGGATAGATGGCGATGCCGATGCTGGCGGTGCAGAAGATATCATTACCCTGGATGACGATAGGCCGGTTCAGCTCTTCCACTATCTTGCGGACGACCGCCACCACGTCCTCTTCGTGCCCCACCCCCGGCAGAATCACCACGAACTCGTCGCTCCCCAGCCGCGCCACGGTGTCGCTCTCCCGGATACTCGAAGCGATCCGTCCGGCCACGGTGGAGAGCAGAACGTCGCCGCAGGCATGCCCCAGCGAGTCATTCACCCCTTTGAACCGGTCCACATCCAGGTGCAGGACGCCGAAACCTCCCCCCTCCCGCCGCGCCTGGGACAGCAGCTGGCTGACGCGGTCCCTGAGCAGGGTCCGGTTCGGCAGTCCCGTGAGCGCATCGAAATAGGCCAGTTGCTGGATAGCCTCCTCGGCCCGCTTGCGTTCGGTGATATCGAGGATCGTGCCGACGATGCCGCCGATGGAACCGTCGGTATTCCCGAAGACCGTCTTGCTGAAGATGATGTCACGGATGCTGCCGTCAGTGTGGATCATGGTGCTGTCGTAGCTTTCCACCCCGCCGTTAGCGAGCAGCTTGCGGTCCACGGCATCGCAGATGCGCGCCCGGCCCTCCGCGCCGATGTCGAAGACCGTCTTGCCGATAATCTCCTCGCGCGTGCGCCCGATGAACGATTCCAGGGCGGCATTGCAGCCGATATAACGCCGGTCGGCGTCCTTGTAGAAGATGGGATGGGGGATGGAGTCGATGAGGACCTGGAGGAAGTGGAGCTGCTCGCGCCGGGCCTGCTCGGCCTTGGTCCGCTCCAGCTCGGCCGAGGCGCGGGCCGCGAAGATCCGGAGCATCGTTTCCGCCAGCTCGCTGTCGCCCAGCGGCCGGCGGCTCAAGACGGCCAGCGGCCCCAGAACGTTGCCCGCCGCATCGGTCAGGGCGATCCCCGCGTACCCCTCGACCCCCATGGCCATGGCCAGATGGTCCAGGGGGAACAGCGTGCAGACCCCTTCAGGAGTGCAATAGTAGGCATCCAGAACCACCCGCTCGCAGGGAGTGCCCACCAGGTCGAATTCAAGGGGCTCCGCCTCCTGCCCGTCGGCACGGAAGGCAACGGTCTTCACCCGCATGGCCTCCCGGTCGGTATATTCGGCGATGAAGGCGTATTCCACATCCAGTGCCCTGGTGAGATGCTCCAGCAGGGAGTGGAAAAACTGGTCCCCCACGGCGACCGATACGCCGAGAACCATTTCGTGGAGGGTTTCCTTCAGATTGTGATTCTTGCGCAAGGGCATGACGGACTCGATGCTGCCAAGGGAATATGCTTTCTTATCGGCAGATCAGTCCGCGACTTGAGGTGGAAAACAAAGATCACCCGGCGTCGGTATTCATGGAACCGGTTCGGTATCCCTCCAGGTCAACGGCCACATGGGCAAAGCCGGCCTCCCTGAAGAACGCCGCAATGCGGAGACGCAGGGAGGGGTCGAACAGCCGCGGGATTTCCTCCGGCGCCGTCTCGATCCGGGCGGTGTCGCCATGAAACCTCACCCGGTAGACGCGGAAGCCGTTCTCCCTGAGGAACTCCTCGCAGGCACCCACCATCCGGAGCCGCTCGGGCGTGATCTCCGTTCCGTAAGGGAAACGGCTCGACAGGCAGGCAAAGGCCTGCTTGTCCCAGGTGGGAAGACCCAGTTCGCGTGACAGTTCCCGGATATCAGCCTTGGTGAGCCCCGCCTCCACCAGGGGACTGCGGACCCCCAGTTCGCCGGCCGCGGCCCGGCCGGGGCGATAATCGTCCAGGTCGTCGCAATTGCTGCCGTCGGCCACCCAGGCGAGCCCCAGTTCCGCCGCCGTGCGACCGCAGAGACCGAAGAGCTCCTTCTTGCAGTGATAGCAGCGATTGCGGGGGTTGAAGGCGAACCCGGGAATTTCAAGTTCATTGGACTCCACCACCACCTGCCTGGCCCCCATTGACCGGGCAAGCCCGACAGCCTCCCGGAACTCCGATTCCGGATAGGTGGGCGACGTGGCGGTGAACGCAACGGCCTTGTCGCCCAGCAGGCCGTGGGCCACCCTGAGCAGGAACGTGGAATCGACCCCTCCGGAAAAGGCGACGAGCACCGACCCCATCTCCCGGAGGATGGCCTTGAGTTGTTCATATTTCAGATGCGTTTGTTCCATCGGACACCTCAAAAAAAACGCCCCGTGAGGGGCGTTGCGGTTGAATCGGACGAGGAGCGGCGATCAGTCGAACACCCCGGTGGAAAGGTACCGCTCGCCGGTGTCGCACAGGATCGTTACCACGTTCTTGCCCGGCCCGAGCTTGGCAGCCACCTGAAGGGCGGCGAAGACGTTGGCACCTGAGGAGATGCCGACGAGGATGCCCTCCTCGCGGGCCAAGTCGCGCACGGTGGCATAGGCATCGTCGTTGGAAACGGTGATGATCTCGTCATACACCTTGGTATTGAGCACATCGGGAACGAAGCCGGCTCCGATTCCCTGGATCTTGTGGGGACCGGGCTGGCCTCCCGAGAGGACCGGCGAATCAGCCGGCTCCACCGCCACGACCCGCACCGAGGAGTTGTGCGTCCTGAGCACCTCGCCGACGCCGGTGATGGTGCCGCCGGTGCCCACCCCCGCCACGAAGGCGTCGATGGTCGTGCCGGACAGGGTTTCCACGATCTCCGGCCCCGTGGTCCGGCGATGGATATCCGGGTTTGCCGGGTTCTTGAACTGGTGCATCATCACGTGCCCCGGCTGGGCCGCCAGTTCCTCCGCCTTCATAACGGCCCCGCGCATCCCCTGGGCGCCGGGGGTGAGGATCAGTTCGGCGCCGTACGCCGCCAGCAGCCGCCGCCGCTCCACAGTCATGGTATCGGGCATGGTCAGGATGAGCTTGTACCCCTTGACCGCGCAGATCATGGACAGGCCGATGCCCGTATTGCCGCTGGTGGGCTCCACCACCGTGGCGCCGGGCTTGAGGGTGCCGTCACGCTCGGCGGCCTCGATCATGGCGAGGCAGATACGATCCTTGATGCTGCCGCCGGGGTTGAAGAACTCCGCCTTGCCGAATACGGCTGCCGAACCCTTTCGCTCAAGCTTTGCCAGTCTCAGGAGAGGGGTATTGCCGATCTGCTCGATTACCTTGTCGTTGGTTAGTAGCGGCATGAATGTCTCCTTCCCGCATGTCAGATAAAGTACATGAACCGGTGATCCTGCTCCCGCTTGACCCCCATCTGCTGTCCCCGGTCGCACAGATCCTTGACCGTGAAGCCCGAGAAGAAATCAAGGAGCTTCGCTCCCGCCTCGCACCAGAGCTCCTGGGTCACGCAGGTCCCGTCAAAGGTACATTCCCCTTTTTTCTTTCTCTTGCTGGTACACTCAACCAGATTGATATCGCGCTCGGTGGCGAGAAGCACGTCGGCAACGGTGATCTCTTCCGGCTTTTTGGCCAGGCAGTACCCCCCCTGGGGACCCCTCTTGCTCTTGAGGATGCCGGCCCGCTTGAGCCCCTGGAAGATCTGCTCCAGATAACGGGGTGAAATGCCCTGGCGCCGGGATATGTCCTGCACCTGCGCCGGCAGGGACCCCGAATTGTACGCAATGTCGAAAATAGCCCGAAGCCCGTACCGGCTTTTCGTTGAGAGCTTCATAATCCCCCCTTCGCCTTAGTGTCTACGTGATGCCAACTATAACATTCTGCTACTCACCTTGTCAAGAACACAAAACCATACACCACTACATTCCCGTAAATAATTACGGTTGAATCAACAAGCGGAGTGACTACAGAGCTGGAGAGGAATTACTTGAGGTGACAGGCAAAACAGAGGCGGCTCTCCTTCATTTCGATCGCCAACTGGTGCCGGCCGGGGTTGTGAAGGTCATGGCAGGAGATACAGACCATCATGCCGTTGATGAAGCGAATGCCCGCCCCCTCCAGCTCATCGGCCGACCGGAATGATTGTTCCTTTCCCCGGGGGGGATAGGGACGATTGACGGGATGGGCTGACGACAGGGCGCATCCACCGAGGCAGTAGCCGACATCCGTGGCGATCTGGCCGTCGTGGCAGGAAAGGCAGTCTTCGGTGGCACCAGCCGCATCAACGACCTGGCCAAAATGGGAAACGGTTTCGGCGTAAAGTGACGGCGCCCGGGAGAACATCGCCCAGAGCGCCGCCAGACAAACAACAAGGGCGCGTACCACCATTGCTGTGCCACCTCCAGACAGGAAATGCCGCACAGAATTAATGGTACCACGAAAGAAAAACAACTCAACAAGCTGATAGTTCGAAGGAATTTACCACGTGATATTCGGTGGCTCCACCTTCTCAACCACGACGATCTCCGCGTTCCTGACCTCGAACACAAAGCCGAGCGAATTCGTCCAGCGGTCCCCTTCATCAAGGGGGATCGGCACCTCACGGCGACCGAGCCACACCTCTTCGTCGCCGATATAGGCAAACCAGTCAAGGTTGCCCGTCATCCAGATCTTATTTTTCAGTTCCATTGAATATCCTCCGCAATCGTTTCGGCAATCATAACGAATCCCCTCGCAGGGGGTCAAGGGACGCGGGATTTTTTCTTGTTGGCGATCCCCGTTTCTGCTATTTCTAAAGGAATTTTAGCGATATTTCCACTTATACCAACGAGAGGGATGACTATCATGAAATTCACCAAAATGCATGGGGCCGGCAACGACTACGTCTATGTCAACTGCTTCGAGGAGACCGTAGGGAACCCTGAGCAGACGGCCATCAAGGTTTCCAACCGCAACTTCGGCATCGGCTCCGACGGGCTCATCCTGATCATGCCCTCCGACAAGGCCGACGTCCGGATGCGCATGTTCAACTCCGACGGATCCGAGTCCGAGATGTGCGGCAACGGCATCCGCTGCGTGGCCAAGTACGCCTACGACCATGGCATCGTGACCAAGAAGGAGATCACCGCTGAAACCGGCGCGGGCGTCCTGACGCTCCAGCTCTTCACCGGCGCCGACGGCAGGGTTGACCGGGTCCGCGTCAACATGGGCAAGCCGCGCCTCACCCGTGCGGAAATTCCCATGCTGGGCGACCCGGGCGACGGCCAGGTGGTCGGTCAGCCTCTGAACATCCTCCACACCACGTTCAACATTACCTGCGTTTCCATGGGGAACCCCCACTGCGTCATCTTTGTGGATGACGTGGAGAACTTCCAGGTGGAAAAGTACGGCCCCCTCATCGAGAATCACGAGATGTTCCCCCGCCGAACCAACGTGGAATTCGTCCAGATCATCTCCCGCACCGAGGTACGCCAGAGGACCTGGGAGCGGGGAGCCGGCGAAACGCTGGCTTGCGGCACCGGCGCCAGCGCCGTCTGCGTGGCCGGGGCTCTCAACGGCCTCACCGAGAAGAATATCCTCAACCACCTATCCGGCGGCGACCTGGAGCTGGAGTGGGCCGAGGACGGCTTCCTCTACATGACCGGTCCGGCCACCGAGGTGTTCAGCGGCGAAATCAATCTCGGCACGCTGTAGCAGGCGCTGCCGGCACAAACCAGGGGCCGGCGGCGGTCCGGTCGAACCGGGCCGTCGCCGGCCTTTCGTCTATCAGGCTGAGGCAAACGCCATGGAGGATCTCCCATGTCACCATCCTGCCCCATGTGCACCAAGTGGCTCGACGAGCCGGAGTTTCGCATTGCGGAGTTGGAGCACACCCGCGTCATGCTCAACCGCGACCAGTTCTTTCCCGGCTACACCTTTGTCTTCACCCGGGAGCACGTGACTGAGCTGTTCCATCTCTCCCCGCCGGTCCGCCAGGGGGTCATGGAAGAGGTGACGGCCGTTGCCGCGGCCCTGTACGACCTGTTCCAGCCCGCCAAGATGAACTACGAGCTGCTCGGCAACATGGTGCCGCACATGCACTGGCACCTGGTGCCCCGCTTCGCCACGGACCCCCTGTGGCCCCGCCCCATCTGGAGCGAACCCCATGCGGAAACCCTGCTCGCACCGGAGGAGTACGCCGGGCGGATCGCGCTGATCCGGGACAGGCTCGGGCTCTAGGCCATGAACGACTATCTCGGCGCGCACATGTCCATCGCCGGCGGGATTCACAAGGCTCCGGCGCGGGGAAACCGGGTCGGGTGCGGCGTGATCCAGGTCTTCACCCAGAACTCCAACCAGTGGCGGGGGAAGATGCCCACCGAGGGGGAGGCGGCTCTGTTCCGTGAACAGTGGGAAGCCGCGGGCCTCCACGAAATCATCGCCCATGACATCTACCTCATCAACCTGGCGGCCCCGCCGGGCGAGACACGGGACAAGAGCCTCGCGGCCTTCCGGGAGGAGATGGAGCGCTGTACCCGCCTCGGTATCGGCACTATCGTGATGCATCCCGGTGCCCACCTGGGCGACGGAGAAGAGACCGGCATCCGGCGGATCTGTGAGGCCTTCAACCGCCTGATCCCCGCGGTTCCCGAGTTCACCGGCGTGATCCTGCTGGAGACCACCGCAGGCCAAGGCACCAGCCTGGGTCATACCTTCGAGCAGTTGGCCGCCATTATCGCCGGGACCGCGTTTCCCGACCGCTTCGCGGTCTGCTTCGACACCTGCCACACCTTTGCCGCCGGATACGACTTCACCACCGGAGAGGGGTACCGGCGCGTCTTCGCCGAGTTCGACCGGCTGATCGGCCTGGACCGGCTCCGGTGCTTCCACCTGAACGATTCCCGGAAGGGGCTCAACTCCCGGGTGGACCGGCACGAGCATATCGGCCGGGGAACGCTGGGGCTGGAGCCGTTCCGGTTCCTCATGAACGATGACCGCTTCACGACGGTGCCCAAGATTCTCGAAACGCCAAAGGGAGATGACGACGAGTTTGATATCATGAACCTGAACACGCTCCGGAGACTCGTCCGCCGGCGCACAACAAAGGAAAGAACCGAGCCATGCCCGAGTTGATCGTAACCGACGCTGCCTGCACCCGTTGCGGCGCCTGCGTCTCCGTCTGCCCCTTGCGCATCGTCGAACTGCCCGAGGGGAACCTGCCGCCCCGCTTCACCGAAGAGGGAGCCGGACGGTGCATCATCTGCGGCCACTGCGAGGCGGTCTGCCCCACGGCAGCCCTGGCGGTGGACGATCCGCGCCTGGACCCGGCCGTCTACTCGCCGCCGACGGCACCCTTTGCCCCGGCTGAGCTCGATGCGTACCTGCGGATGCGGCGGTCGATCCGCCATTTCCGGCCGGAGCCGGTCCCCCGGGAAACCATTGCGGGGATGCTGGACGTGGTCCGCTACGCTCCCACCGGCAGCAACAGTCAGCGGGTCAAGTGGCTGATCATCCACGATACCGCCGAAGTGCGGCGACTGACCGGCTTGGTGGTGGACTGGCTCCGCTCCCAGCAGGAGGGCGACACCCACCTGAGCCGGCACTTCAACATTGCCGCCATGATCCGCTCCTGGCGCAAGGGTAACGACCCCATCTGCCGCAATGCACCGCACCTGGCCATTGCCTACACCGACCGGCGCCATCCCACGGTTGCGGTGGATGCCGTCATTGCTGCCACGCACCTGGACATCCTGGCCCCCGCCCACGGGGTGGGCACCTGCTGGGCCGGCTTTTTCCAGATGGCCGCCGAGGCATGGGAGCCCCTGCAACAGGCCATCGGCCTCCCCGAGGGGCACCACGCCGGCTATACGCTCCTGCTGGGCTACCCGGCCGTCACCTATCGCCGACCTCCCCGGCGCAACCGGCTGGACGTGGTCTGGCGGTGACAACGTGAGGGAAGGTGCTCCATGAAGGTACTCGCCTCCGAACTGGCCTATTTCCTGAGGGGCCGCGCCAGACAGAACCTGAAGGTCCTGCTCCTGTATTGCGCCTTCCTTCTTGTCATGCTCCTGGCCTACGCGTCCATCTTCCGCTACCTGATGTGGCATCTCGAAGGACGCGAATACTCGTTCATGGCGGGGATCTACTGGACTATCACGGTGATGACCACCCTCGGGTTCGGCGACATCACCTTCCAGAGCGACGCCGGGTACCTGTTCGCCTCTATTGTCACCGTTTCGGGGGTGATCTTTCTCCTGATCATCCTCCCCTTCGGCTTTGTCAGCATGTTCCTGGCTCCCTGGATTGAACGGCGCCTCCGCTACCACCCCACCATCGAGCTGCCGGACGACACCCGGGGGCACATCCTCATCTTCGGCATCGACCCCATCACCCGGACCCTGATCCGCAAACTGGAGAGCCGCAACCACCTGTTCGTCGTGGTAACGGACAACTACGACCAGGCCCTGCACCTGGAAGAGCAGGAGGGGTTCAAGGTGGTCTACGGTTCGCCCACCGATGCCCACGTCCTGGCCGGCCTGCGGGTGGCGGCGGCCCGAAGCATCATTGCCAACCTGAGCGACCCTGACAACGCCAACCTGTGCCTCACCGTCCGCTCCCTCTGCCAGACCCCCATCATTGCCGTGGTCAAGGAACCGGTGCACGGAGAACTGCTCCGGCTGGCCGGAGCGAACCAGGTCGTCCCCCTGACCAGAATCCTCGGCCGCTACCTGGGCATCCGGGCCACCACCTGCGGGGCGCTGGCCCATATTCTCGACTCCTTCGGCAACCTGCAGATCGCCGAACTGCCCGTCCACGGCACCCCTTTCGCCGGCAAAACCATCGGGGAATCGGGGATTCGCCAGCGGACGGGGCTTTCAATCATCGGTGTCTGGGAACGGGGCAGCCTCACCACCCCGCAACGGGAGACGGTCCTGACCGAGCAGTCGCTGCTGGTGCTGGCCGGCACCAAGAGCCAGTTGGCCGCCCTGGAGTATCTGATCGGCGAGGCACCGGAAGACGAGTTGATCTTCATCATCGGCCACGGCCGCATCGGCTGCGCCGCCGCAGCGTTCCTCGACCGCAAGCCGGTCCCCTTCATCCTGATCGACCGCCAGGAGAGCCCCGTCTGCAACGATCACGTCGTGGTCTACGGCGACGCCACCGTGGGCCAGACCCTCAGGCAGGCGGGCATCGACCGCGCCAGCGGCATCATCGTCACCACCAATGACGACAGCACCAACATCTTCCTGACCCTGGCCTGCCGGCACCTCCACTCCCACATCCGCATCGTGGCCCGTGCCAACGGGGAGGAAAACGTCGACCAGCTCTACGCTGCCGGCGCCGACTTCGTCGTCTCCAACGCCTCGGTGGGTGCCAACATCCTGGGCAACCTGCTGGAGCACAAGGAATCGGCCTTCCTCTCCGAGGGGATGGCCGTCTTCCGGCGGCCGCTGCCCCCCGCCATGGCCGGCAAAACCATTGCCGAGACCCGCCTGCGCCCCCTCACCGGCTGCTCCATCGTGGCGATCGAGGCGCCCGACCGGGCCGACATCCTCATTTCGCCGCCACCGGAAACCATCCTCGCAGAAGGGGCCAGACTCATCCTGATCGGCACGTCGGAACAGGAGAAAACCTTTGATCAGACCATTGCCGCCCGCTAACGGGACAGGGGGGATGAAAACAGGCAGTGATCAGCTGTAGAACTGGTGTTCGCTCGCACGAATGCGACTCGGCTGCATGACAGAAGGCAACCGGCTGCGGGCGCATTCTTGAGCCGGTCCCTCATGGGGCAGAGAGGAGATGGCATGAAGGGAAAAATAGAGATCATCCCCGGCGACATCACCACGCTGGCGGTGGACGCCATTGTGAACGCGGCCAACAATTCGCTCCTGGGCGGGGGCGGAGTGGACGGGGCCATCCACCGGGCAGCGGGGCCGGAGCTGCTGGCGGAGTGCCGGACCCTGAACGGTTGCGCCACCGGCGACGCCAAAATAACCGCGGGATACCGGCTGCCGGCGAAGCACGTGATCCACACGGTGGGGCCGGTGTGGCACGGCGGCGCCAGGGGGGAGCCGGATTTGCTGCGGAGCTGCTACCGCCGCTCGTTTGAGGTGGCCCACGGGGCCGGTCTCAGGTCCATCGCCTTCCCGGCCATCAGCTGCGGGGTCTACGGCTATCCCCTGGATGAGGCGTGCTCCATCGCCCTGGAGGAGACTAAGGCGGCCCTGGAGCGCTACCCGGAACTGGAGCGGGTGATCTTCACCCCCTTCGGCGCGGAGGCGGAGGCGGCCTACCGGGCGGCTCTCGCGCGGGTGTTCGGCCCATGAAGGCGGTGATCCAGCGGGTAAGCGAGGCCCGGGTGGAGGTGGACGGGTCAACGGTGGGAGCCATCGGCCGGGGGATTCTGGTTCTTCTCGGAGTGGAGAAGGGGGATACAGAGCGGGACGCGGCCTGGCTGGCGGAGAAAATGGCGGGGCTGCGCATCTTCGAGGATGACGCAGGCAAGATGAATCTGTCGGTGCGGGAGGTTGAGGGATCGATCCTTGCCGTATCCCAGTTCACCCTGGCGGGAAACTGTGCCAAGGGAAGGCGCCCCTCCTTCGACACGGCGGCCCCACCGGATGAGGGGAAGCGGCTCTACGACCGGTTCGTCGATTTAATCCGGGAAACCGGCATCCCCACCGCCACCGGCATTTTCCAGGCAGATATGAAGGTGCATCTGGTGAATGACGGTCCGGTGACCTTCATCCTGGACACCAAAAGCCGGAGTTCCTCCACGTGATACCGGGAACGCAAATCGGACGGAGCGCGGCGCAGCTCTCCCGGCAGGGGGCCATCGTCCCTTTTTTTCTTCATGAAGACGATCACCCTGTGGTATACCATACGCCGTCCGAGTGTCCATCCCCGTCGGCCCTGGAGCCCCCGTGGAACTGAAAGCCGTCCTCGACAACCTTTACGCATCCCGCTCTCCCCGCCACCTGGCGAACGACCCCCTTTCCTTCTGC
The DNA here is from genome assembly GCF_000007985.2 of Geobacter sulfurreducens PCA. Lineage (NCBI taxonomy): Bacteria > Pseudomonadati > Thermodesulfobacteriota > Desulfuromonadia > Geobacterales > Geobacteraceae > Geobacter > Geobacter sulfurreducens. Next base: position 559,660 of record NC_002939.5, on the reverse strand, counting down.
CACCGCTACGCCTCCCCGGCGGACCGGGAGATTGCGGGACTTCTGGCGTCATGCCTCGCCTACGGCAACGTGAAGATCATCCTCAGAAACCTGGCAACAGTCTTCGGGGCAGTGGGGCCGTCGCCCCGGCGGTTCGTGGAGGAGTTCGAGCCGGAGGCGGGGATGCGGCTCTTTGCCGGCTTCAAGCACCGCTTCAATGACGGCCGTGACCTCTGTGCCCTTTTCCTGGCCGCCCGGACCATGATCGAGGAGGCCGACACCATCGGCGACTTCTTCCTGGGGTGCCACGACCCGGAGGCCGAGGATATCACCCCCTCCCTCACGGAGTTCAGCTCAGCGATCCTCGCCTTCGACTATTCCCCCGTCTTCGGCACCGCCGCCATCCCGGCCGATTCGGCCTTCCCCTTCTTCTTTCCCTCCCCGGCCTCGGGCAGTGCCTGCAAACGGTTGTGCATGTTCCTGCGCTGGATGGTGCGTGCCGACGACGGCATCGACCTGGGCCTCTGGAAGGAGATTTCGCCGGCACAACTCGTGATCCCGGTGGACACGCACATCCACCGCATCGCCCGAAACCTGGGCCTCACCGCCCGGCGGCAGGCCGACTGGCGCACAGCCAGGGAGATCACGGCAGCGCTGCGGCGCCTCGATCCCGACGATCCGGTGAAGTACGACTTTTCCCTCTGCCACCTGGGAATCTCCGAGGGGTGCGACGGCACGGTGACCCCTCTCTGCGAGGCATGCCCGGTGGTGAAATGCTGCGCCGGAGAGCTGTCATGAGCGGCGCGCCCACGGTCATTCTCGCCTCTTTCGATGCCGAGCGGCATTCGGCCTCGTACCGGTTCGAGGAGTTTGTGGAAGCCGTGACGGCCCTGACCCCTGCCGAGGTCGTGCCGGCCCTGCGCCGGGTGGAAGCGGCGGTGGCCGGCGGTCTCCACGCGGCGGGATTCGTCAGCTATGAGGCGGCGCCCGGCCTGGACGAAACCCTGACAACCCGCGAACCGGTGCCGGACACCCCGCTGGTCTGGTTCGGCCTGTTCCGCCGCCGCATCGGCTTTGCGCCCCGGCTCCCCGAATGCGAGCAGGACGTGCCACCCGGCTACGAGACCAGCCAGTGGAGCGCCACGCTCCAGCGGGAGCCCTACCTGGAGTCAGTCGGTCGGATCAGGCAGTACATAACGGCCGGCGACTGCTATCAGGTCAACTTCACCTTCCGCCAGCAGTTCCGCTTCACGGGCGATCCCCAGGCATGGTTCCACGATCTCTGCCGGGCCCAGAGAGCCCCTTTCTGTGCCTTCATCGATACGGGATCGCTCCGGGTCCTCTCCACCTCGCCCGAACTGTTCTTCGACCTGCGCCAGGGGACCCTCACCTGCCGCCCCATGAAGGGAACCGCCCGCAGGGGACGCTGGCGGGCCGAGGACGAGGAGTTACGCGCGGGACTTGCCGCCAGCGAGAAGGAGCGGGCCGAAAACCTGATGATCGTCGACCTGCTGCGCAACGACATGGGAATGGTGGCTGAAACGGGCTCGGTGCGGGTGGAGTCGCTCTTTGACGTGGAAAGCCTCGAAACGCTCCACCAGATGACCTCCACCATCACGGCCCGGCCGCAGGCCGGGGTCGGCCTCGCCGATCTCTTCCGGGCGCTCTTCCCCTGCGGGTCGGTGACCGGTGCGCCCAAGCGGCGGAGCATGGAGATAATCCGGGAGCTGGAGGATTCGCCCCGGGGGATCTACACCGGCGCCATCGGCTACGTCTCCCCGGCGGCGCAGGGGGCACCCGCCCCCTTTGAGGCGACCTTCAGTGTCGCCATCAGGACAGTGGTCCTGGACGCCGCATCGGGGCAGGGGCAGTTGGGCATCGGCAGCGGTGTGACCATCGGCTCGACCCCTTCGTCGGAGTATGACGAGTGCCTCGCCAAGAGCAGATTCGCCCGGGAGCGTGTCCCCGACTTCCAGTTGGTGGAGACGCTGCTCCACGAGGAAGGAGCGGGATTTTTCCTGCTGGAGCGCCATCTGGCGCGACTCTACCGGTCAGCCGCCCATTTCGGGATTCCGCTCCGGCTCGGCAGCCTCCAGGAGATCCTCAACCGACGGGCCGCCCTGATGGAGGGTCGGCAAAAGGTGCGCGTACTGGTGAACCGGCGGGGGGCGTTCACCATCCAGGAAGCACCGCTGACCGAAGCGCCCTGCCCGGAACCGATTCCCGTCCGCTTTGCGGCCACGTCAGTGGACCCGGCCGATCAGTTCCTCTACCACAAGACCACCTACCGCCCCCTCTACCGGCACGAACTGGCGGCGGCGCCCGACTGCGCAGACGTCATCTTCGTAAACCGGCACGGTGAAGTGACCGAGGGAACCACGGCCAATGTGGCCGCCCGCATCGACGGGGAAATGGTCACCCCTCCCCTTGCCGCCGGCATCCTCCCCGGCACCTTCCGGGAAGAGCTCCTGGCCGAGGGCGCCCTCCGCGAACGGCCCATCACGCGGGAGGAACTGGAACGGTGCCCGGAGATCTACCTCATCAACTCGGTCCGCCGGTGGCGGCCGGTGACTCTCATCACCTGACCAAACAAAAAGAGGGAACGCATCCATAGATGCGTTCCCCCGCGTTCCCTGCCTCTCGTTCCTGCCACCTACTCCGCGGCCGGAGGCGTGCCCCCCTCGCCGGCCGCCGGATTCTTTTTGCGGCGGGGCCGGCTCCGTTTCTTCTTCTCCCCTTCCGGCTCCTTCTTCTCGGCCTCCGGGTGCTTCCTGCCGTGACGGGTGGGACCCTTGGCACGGGTCTCCTGTCCCTTGGGCCGCGGCTTCACCCGCTTGAAGTCGTGCACGAAGAGATCATCCTCGGCCCACTCCACCGGGATCTTGTCCTTGATGTACTCGTGGATCGCCTCAAGGTGAAACGCTCCGTCCTCGTCGGCCATGGAGATGGCCTTACCCTCGGCACCTGCCCGGGCCGTGCGGCCGATGCGGTGGACGTAGTCCTCGGCGTCCTGGGGGAGGTCATAGTTGATGACGTGGGAGACCCCATCGATGTGGAGCCCCCGCGAAGCCACGTCGGTGGCGATCATTATCGGGAGCTTGCCGCTCTTGAAGTCCTCCAGGATTTTGAGCCGCTTGCGCTGCTCCACGTCGCCGGAGATGACCCGGCAGGGGAAGTCGTTGGCATTGAGCCGCTCATCCAGGAACTCCGCCTCACGCTTGGTGTTGACGAAGATCATGGTCCGCTCCATCCCCTCCTTGCGCAAGAGGCCCAGCAGCAGCGGAAACTTCTCCTTCCGGCCCACATGGTAGAGGACCTGCTCCACCCGCTCGGCGGTCATCTGTTCGGGGGTGACCGCCACCTTCTCAGGGACGTTCATGAACTCGTAGGCCAGCTCCATCACCCGCTGGTTCAAGGTGGCGGAGAACATCAGGTTCTGCCTCTTGTCGTAGGGGGGAAGGCGCCGGAGGATGAAGCGGAGGTCGGCGATGAAGCCCATGTCGAACATCCGGTCCGCCTCGTCGATGACCAGCATCTCGATCTCTTTGAGCGAGTAGACCTTCTGCTTCAGGTAATCGATGAGCCGCCCCGGCGTGCCGACCACCACATCGGCCCCCTCCTTGAGGGCGTTTTTCTGCTTCATGTAGTCCACACCGCCGTAGATGGCCTGGATGGTGAACCCGCAGTGGGCGCCGAGCACCTGGGCGTCCTTCTCGATCTGGACCACCAGCTCGCGGGTGGGGGCAAGGATGATGGCGCGGGGATGGCGGCGCTCGCCTCCCCGTCCGGAGCGGAGAAGCTTCGTGAAGAGGCTGATCAGGAAGGCCGCGGTCTTGCCGGTGCCGGTCTGGGCCTGTCCGGCCACATCTTTTCCCCCCAGCGAGAGGGGCAACGTTTTTTCCTGAATGGGGGTGCAGTCGCTGAAGCCTGCGTCTGCCACCCCCTGCATGACCTGCTCGGGCAGGTTCAAGTCGGCAAATTTCATCTCGTTGTTCCTTTTTTTCGTTATTTCAACCGTATAGCAATAACACAGCACGGCGCGTTTCTCAAGCCGGAAGCGCAGTCTTCCTCGTTGACACGCTTTGTGCTATGGTACGCCCACTTTATCGCACCAAGGACAGCCAATGCAGCGCATCATCCCCATCGATTCCCCCTTCTTTCTGAACCCTGACGAGCTCGGAACGCCCGCGGACTGGACTGCCGTATTCGGCAACGACAACCCCCTTGCCCTGGAAATCGGCTGCGGCATCGGCGATTTCATCGCCCGGACCGCCCTCGATCACCCCACAACCAACTTTATCGCCATCGACTATTACAACAAGGGATGCCTCAAAACATGCAGCCGGTTGGAGCGGCACGGGATCACCAACGTGCGGGTTGTGCGGGCCGAGGCGCGCCAGTTCATCGTGGAGCGGATTCAGAAGGGGTCGCTGGCGGCGGTCTACATCAACTGCCCCGATCCGTGGCCAAAAAAGCGGCACCGCAAGCGTCGGCTCGTGAACACGCAGTTCGTCCGGTTCATCCGGGACTACCTGGCACCGGGGGGCGATTTCTATTTCGCCACCGACTTTGACGACTACGGCGAGGACGTGGCAGCCTTCATGCCCCAGATGCCGGGGTATGCGAACATGCTGGCTCCCGACATCTTCCGGCACGAACTGGAAGGCTATCACCTCTCCAAATACATGCAGAAGTTCATGGCCGAGGGAAAACGGATCTACTTCATCCACTACCGCACGACAATGGAGGGGTGACGCGTGGCGCGCGATGAGCATGACAGCCGTTACCTGACGGCAGAGCTTCCCGGCACGGGCGGCCTCTTCAAGGAAACGCCCGAGGATTTCCTGGTTGAGGAGATCTCTCTCTACCTCCCCTGCGGCGAGGGTGAGCACACCTACGCAGTGATCGAAAAGCGGGGTATCACCACTCTGGAGGCCATCAGGCGCCTCTGCCGCGCCACGGGCGCCCCCGAGCGGGACACGGGCTATGCCGGCATGAAGGACGCCAGGGGGATAACCCGGCAGACGGTTTCCCTGCCGCGGGTGACACCGGCAGAGGTGATGGGGCTCAACATACCGGGCATCCGAATCCTGTCCGCGGACCGGCATCGGAACAAGCTGCGCTTGGGCCACTTGGCCGGCAACCGCTTCCGGCTCCGGCTCCGGGAGACGGTCCCCGACGCGGCCGACCGGGCACGCGCCATCCTCGACGTTCTCGCCCGGCGCGGGGTCCCCAACCGCTTCGGCGAGCAGCGCTACGGCATCCAGGGAAACAGCCACCTGGTGGGCCGGGCCATGCTGGCCGGCGACTGGCGCGGAGCTGTGGACCTCCTGATGGGCGACCCGGCAAAGGTGGAGGGCGAACGGTGGCGGGCCGCCATCGAGGCCTACCGACAGGGCGACCTGGCCGGGAGCCTCAGCCTCTTTCCCGGACACTGCCGGACCGAGCGGGACGTGCTCCAGCGCCTGGCAAAGCGCCCGGACGACTTTGAGCGCGCCGTCCACGGGGTCCACCCCCGGCTCAAGAAACTCTACCTCTCGGCCTGCCAGTCGGCCCTCTTCGACCGGGTTCTGGAGACCCGGCTCCAGACCATCGACCACGTGATGGAGGGTGACCTGGCCTGGAAACACGATAACGGCGCCTGCTTCCTGGTGACCGATGCCAAGGCCGAGGCACCCCGGGCCGAGCGATTCGAGATATCCCCCACCGGTCCCCTCTTCGGCTGTCGCATGACCTCTCCCGAAGGGGAACCGGCGGCCCTGGAAAAGAGCATTCTCGATGCGGCGGGACTCACGCCGGCAGCCTTCAACCTGGCCGGCGGGCTGCGGATGGAGGGGGAGCGCCGCCCCCTGAGGGTTCCCCTGGAGGGACCCGAGCTATCCTGCGAGGAGGAAGACCTGGTGCTCCGGTTCTCGCTGCCCCGGGGAAGCTATGCCACGGCAGTGCTGCGGGAGGTCATGAAGCGCCCGGGAAACGGCGCCTGACAGGAGACCTATTAATGATACAATGCATTGTGATGCGCGTGGCCGGCTACAGCCCGCGCCCGGGAGGGCACAGCCCATGAACGATCCGCAAAAACTTTGCGACGTAAACTTCTTCCGTCCGAGAAAAGGCTACATGACCGGCGAGGTGGCCATCATCGCCGCCGTGCTGGTGGGATGGGCCGTGGCCAACTTCGGCTTCCAGGGCGTACTGGCGCTCCTGGCCCAGTCGCCTGATGGCGAAGGCATACTCACCAGGCTCACCTTTCTCTCCTTTCCCTGGCATTTCTGGTTCACGGGCCAGTTCCTCCCCCTCTGGTTCATCATTCTTTGCGTCCTCTTCAACATCTACATAGACCGGCACACCGAGCAGCACAGCCGCAGGAGGGACCGCAGCCATGACTGACGCGAATCTCGTCCCCCTCCTTATCGTGACGGCTGCCCTGGCCACCTTCATCATTACCGGGCTGCGGGCACGGGCGCGGGAAGCGGGAGACTACGGCTTCGGCGGGCGCTACATCGGCCGGATCGGCGGGGGTGCCGCCATTGCCAGCAACTGGATGAGCGCGGCCAGCTTCCTGGGCATGGGCGGCCTTCTCTACCTCCAGGGCTACTACGCCCTTGCGTACGTCATAGGCTGGACCGGCGGCTACGTGCTGCTGCTGGTCCTCATGGCCGGCCAGATTCGCCGCTTCGGCAAGTACACGGCCCCGGACTTCGTGGGGGACCGGTATGCGTCGCCGGGCGCGCGCCTCATCTCGGCGGCCATTTCCATTACTATTTCGGTGATCTACTGCACGGCTCAGTTCAAGGGAATCGGCATGCTCTTCGGCTGGCTCTTCGCCACCGACTACCGCACCGGAGTCATTCTGGGCGCCACCGTGGCGGTGGGGTACGTAATTCTTTCGGGAATGCTGGGGGTGGCCCGCAACCAGCAGCTCCAGTACACCCTGCTCATTGTCTCGTTCATCCTCCCTCTCATGGCCCTGGCTCATAAGCTCGGCTACTTCTGGGTACTCCCCCAGTTCGGCTACGGCGTTGCCATCCAGGACCTCAAGCGCGAGTTCGGCATCAACTTCGCAGCCCCCTTCGCCTCGGCCGGCCTCTTCCAGTGGGTGGCCCTCTGCTTCACCCTTATGGTTGGCACCGCCGGTCTTCCCCACGTCCTGTCGCGCTTCTACGTGGTCCCAAACATTCGCGACGCCCGGTGGAGCCTGGTCTGGGGCCTGTTCTTCATCGCTCTCATCTACTGGTCGGCTCCCGCCTACGCCGTCTTCGCCCGGCTGCTGGAGGCCCGCTCCGGCATGGCCCCCCCGCCGGTGGCCGCCGGCAAGATGGCCGACATCATCGTGATCAAGACCGCAGTCATGGGAGGGCTTCCCTCCTGGATGATCGGCATCCTGGCCGCCGGCGCCATGAGCGCCGCCTTTTTCACAGTGGCGGGACTGCTCATCACCGGCGCGGCATCCCTTTCCCACGATATCTATTACCGCCTCATCAACCCCCGTGCCTCCGAGGGTTCCAAGATGGCCCTGGCCAAGGGTGCGGTGGTGGTCCTTGCGGCGATCGTCCTGGCCATCGCACTGAACCCGCCAGGGCTCATCGCCGAGATCACGGCCGTCGCCTTCGCCCTGGCCGGCAACACGATCTTCCCCGCCTTTCTCCTGGGAATCTGGTGGAGCCGCGCCAACCGCCACGGTGTCATCGCCGGAATGCTGACCGGCGTCCTCATCACCTTCTCCACCCCCCTGTTCGGTGGCCTGGTACCGGCGGTGGCGAAGGTCTTCCCCCTCACCTCATCGGCCCTGATCGGCGCGCCGCTGGTGATAGGAGTCATGATTGTCGTGTCGCTGCTCACGCCGCCGCCCCCAGAAGCGGTGCGTCGCTTCCTGGCTGAACAGGTTCACGGCCACATGGACTGACGCACGGAACAAGGAGACGCCATGCCGCTCTTTCTCGCGGTAAAAAATGACGATGTCCTTAGCCGCCGGGGAACCGCGGACTTCCTGGAAGGGATGCGCCGCGACCTCTTCGCCAGACTCAAGAGCCTCCCCCCCGGCGGCGAATGCCGTTTGCTCAAGGGAGTGACCGAAGCCCTCGACAAAGAGCTCGCCTTCGAGGATGCCTTCGGCCAGGACTTTCCCCGTCTGCTTGCCGAGACTGAAACAGCCACCGACGTGAACGGCCTCATCGACCTTCAACGGCAACTGGCGGAGAAGGCAGCCGAATACTTTCGCCAACGCGGCTCGGTGCCGGCCTTCGACATCCTCTGTACCACCATGACGGACTACCTGACACGGAGAGCGCTCCAGCTCGCTTTCCGCTGGATGGAAGAGCACGGTCCGGCAGCTCCGGCTGTCGGCTGGGCCTGGCTCGCCCTGGGCGCCTTGGGGCGCGGCGAAGCGGGCCTTTCGGGAGCAGCGGACTTTGCCGTCATCCACGACGGGGAGGCCCCCGAAGAGACCTCGTTCTTCGTGGGCCTGGCCGGACGGGCTGCCGGCATCCTGGAACGATTGGGCCTTGCCAGCCCCGGCGGAGTCACTCCGGTCGGCGCAGCATGGCGGGGAAGCATGACCGATTGGCGCAAACGGATCACCAGCCGGGTTACGGAAGGGGACGGCGACCTGGGATGGCTTATCGGGCTCACCGATTTGCGCTGCGTAGCCGGCGACTCCGCCCTGGCCGAGGGAATGAACAACCTGGTCCGGTCCATGCTCGCCTTTCACAGGGACCAGTTCCGGGAGACGGCACGGCACATATCCATGATGCCCTCGGGATTCGACTTTTTCGGCAGATTCAGGACGGAGCGGATTGGTGAGTCGCGGGGAATGTTCAACCTGGGCTACTACGGCATCTCCCCCCTGGTAGCCAACGTCAGGGTTCTGGCGGTCCACGCGGAGATACCGGAAACGGGCACCATCGAGCGCATCCGGGCACTGCTCCGGAAGGGGCACATGGATGTGGATCTGGCCGAGCGGTTGCTGCGCGCCTGCCACTGCTTCGGCCGGAGGCGCGCCGCCATGGGCGGTGAGGCCTCCGGCATTTACGTGGATACGGCGAGACTGACCGAGCAGGAGGAAGATGAACTCAAGGCAGGCATCGAAGCGGTGGGGACTCTTCAGCGGCTGGTCTACACCACCATTACCGGGCAGGGATAGACACGATGCGGATCTCTCTTTCCACCGGCACGCTCTTCACCTTTCCCCTGGGGAAAGTCATGCGGATCGCCCGGGAAGCGGGATTCGACGGCGTCGAGCTCATCATCAACCAGGACTTTCAGAAGGTCAACTGTCGCAAACTCATTGAAGAACTGGCCGAAATCCTCCCCATCAACTCCATCCACGCCCCATTCATGCCTCTTGACGGATGGGGCGGCCCCATCGACTCCCTGGAGCGTTGCGTGGAACTGGCGGCGGGCGCGGGAATACCGCTCGTCAACTTCCATCCCCCCTCGTGGATGGGATTCGAGATCGGCTTCTGGCGCTGGCTCTACCGGGTGATGGACTTCCAGAAAGAGGTGGGGCGGGAAACGGTCATCGTGACCCTGGAGAACATGCCGTGGGTGGGAACCCGCTTCCGGGTGAACCCTCACATCCTCTCGAATACCGAGAAACTGATCGAATTTATCCAGGAGCGCAATCTCTACATGACCTTCGACACCACCCACATGGGATCGGGCAAGGCCAACTTCATCAATGACTTCTACCACTGCTACAATTCGGGCCGCATCAGGAACATCCACTTCTCCGACTACGGCCACGGCAGGGAACACCTGATCCCCGGCCACGGCATCCTTCCACTCACCCGCTTCCTCAATCACCTGAGGAGCACCGACTACGCCGATACGCTCACCCTGGAGCTCTCGCCTGAGGAATTCCCCCGGGACGAGCGGATCATAGTGGAGAGCCTCAGGGAAATCCTCCAGTACCTTCGCCGGGAAACATCCCCCGCCTGAGTCCGCCAAACTGAAACAAGCACCGTGAAAACTCGGCCGGGCAAGGACGGATTTTGTCGGCCGCACGGTTCCGGGGACCGGAGGTGCGGCGAACTGCGAGCTGCCCGGACGGATTTTCGCCGAAAGCTCCCCCTACCCCTTGACAATATAGACCGAGCATGAGGCGGTCTTTACCACCTTGTGGGAGACGCTGCCCAACAACTGCCGCTTCAGGAATCCCTTGCCCGAACTGCCGAGCACGATCACGTCGATCTGCTCCTTGTCAGCAAATTTAACGAGTTCCTCCGCCGGTTCGCCGTACACCACCCGGATCTCAAGGGGGATGTCCGCCTCCCGGGCGTTTTTTTCTATCACATAGAACACCCGCTGCCGAAGTTCTTCCCACTCGGGCGTTTCCGTGATGGGCGGAGGAGGAACGAAGTCGGTGAACGTGCTGCGCGGCGCACTGGGCAGAACCAGCATGGCGTAAATCTTGCTTTTAAATTGGCTTGGATTGCCCGCAGCCATCCTGACAGCCTCCTCGGCTGCCTTGTCCGACAGGGGAGAGCCGTCGATGGCCACGAGAATCTTCTTGCGCAGATGGAGCATTGTCTCCTCCTGAAAATAGAACAAGCTGGGACTGGTCAACGAAGCGGCGATGCCGGGAAAAAACAATCGCCCACTGCTGACTTGCCTGCAGGAACCCGCATGGTTCCTGTGATCAGACAGTGATCCGACTATAGAAAAAATATTCCGCCTTGACAATTATAAAACAATATTCTATCGTTTCAGGGATTATTTTTCATTGAGTTCAGCCTTTCGTGTGAAGAGTCGACTGACGTGACCGGATTGATTGTCTTGACTTCCGTACGTTTCCGACTTAAATTGATACGTTCATCTTTTCATGAGAAGAGGGATTGAGATGGCGAAGAAGGACAAATCCGAATACATCATCCAGGCAGTCGATCACGCCCTCGATCTCCTGGAACAGTTCCACGACGATGTGGACGAGCTGGGCGTGACCGAACTGTCAAAACGCCTGAAACTGCACAAGAACAATGTGTTCCGGCTCCTGGCAACCCTGGAGTCGAGGGGATATATCGAGCAAAACAAGGTTACGGAGAATTACAGGCTCGGTCTCAAGACGCTTGAACTGGGCCAGACCTTCATCCGGCAGATGGGCCTGCTGCGCCAGTCGCGGCCAGTGCTTGAATGGCTCGTCAACCAGTGTAACGAAACCGCCTACGTCGCCATCCTCAAGGATCAGAGCATTGTGTACCTGGACGTGGTGGAAACCGATCTGACGGTGCGGGTTGTTCCCCGGGTCGGCTCTCGCCTCCCCGCTTACTGCACGGCGGCCGGCAAAGTCCAGATCGCCTGGATGAATGACGAGGAACTGGACAGCTTCTTCCCCCAGCGCGAACTGAAGCCTTTCACCCCCAATACCATCACTGACCGGGAAGTTCTCAGAAAACACCTCAGGGAGGTGGTTGAGCAGGGGTATGCGGTGGACAACGAAGAACTCGATATCGGTGTGCGCTGCGTCGGCGCACCGATCCGTGATTACACCCGACGGATCATCGGCGCGGTGAGCCTTTCAGGACCTTCAATGCGCTTTACCGACGAGCGGCTGGACAAAGAGTTGATACCGCTTGTCAAAAAGGCTGCCGACGAGATATCCATGAAGCTCGGCTTTCATCGGTAACAGAAAAGCCCCCGTCTACCGGGGGCTTTTTTCATGGGAAGCGCTTCGCCCAGATCTCCTCGATCCGTCGCTCCAACTCTTCAGGTGTGCCGTTGTTGTCTATGACCACCTGCCCCCTCGCAGCCTTCTCCTCCATGGGCATCTGGGCCGCCAGCCGCTGCTCGGCCTCCGAGCGGCTCAGACCATCCCGCGCCATTACACGCCGGACCTGAGTTTCCCGGTCCACATACACTACCCAGACCTCGTCAACCCGATCGGTTGCGCCTGCTTCGATCAGGAGCGCAGCCATGTACACGGCAACCGGCACGCCGGACCGGCGCAGCTCGGCAAGACGCAGCTCGGCAAGGTCCCTGATGGCCGGGTGTGTTATCGCCTCCAGCCGTTTCCGGGCAGAGGAGTCGGCGAAGATGATGCTGCCGAGAGCCTTCCGGTCAATGGCACCGTCAGGCAGCAGAATCCCCTCGCCGAAGGCCGCCACGATGGACCGATGGGCGGACGTACCCGGCATGACCGCCTCACGGGCCAGCTGATCCGCATCAATCACCACCGCTCCGAGCCGCTCAAGAATCCGCGACACCGTACTCTTCCCCGAAGCGATCCCACCGGTAAGTCCGATTATGTTCATGGCTTATCCAAACCTCCCTGGTCAGGAACCATTTCACAGTCGGTTGCCGGTGTCAACGGCAATCAGGGGGAGAACGGCGGAAGCCGCAATGCACCGCTTGCCTCAGGAAGAAGCGACAATGGCTCCTTCTTCGATGCGGAAGACCGTTGCGCCCAGATCCTCGTCAACCTGGAAGACCTTCGCGCCGATGGATATCACGACCCCGACCAGGGCCTCTCGTTCCACAACGACCTGGGCGCTGGCCACCTGTTCCAGGCGCTTCTGGAGACGCTTCTTTTCCCCCGTGAGCTCCGAAATGACCGACTGAAGCTTGTCCCTGGCCTCACGGGTGCGCGCAACCTGTTCCGGCTGGGCCGACGGCAGCGACACGTAGTACTCAAGCTTCTTCGCAAGCTCGTCCATTTCCCGCTCTTTTTCCTGGAGCTTGAGGCGCACAGTGGAAAAACGTTCCCGAACATGGGGGTCGACCCCCACGCTCACGGTGGTATGCACGCCGGCGTGCGAACCGAGGGTTACCGCCCGGACCAGATTGATCGCTTGGCAGCTGCCACCAATGACGTGCCCCTTGCTTCCGCCGTCATGCCCTACGACAATCTGGTTGCCCGCCACCAGTTCGCTCTGCATGCAGAACTCCTGCACCTGGATGCTGTCGCCCGCCTCAACGAAGGCATTCTCGACAAACTGGGCAGAGACGCACCCACCGGCCCTTATCCGCACCGTGTCCCTCCCCGCTTCCGCAGCCGAGGAGCGGGTATCCCCCTGGCCGATGACACCGCCACGGACCTCAATATTCCCACCAGCTTCAATTCTGGATGCCTCAACCACTCCGCCAATGATGATGTCACCGCTGGCTTTGACGGTCATTCCCGCAACCACGTCTCCGGCGATATCGATGGTTCCGTTGAAATCCAGATTGCCGACGGACAGATCGACGAGCTTCAGCCGGAGAACCTGTTCGACGACGATTCCGTTGGCAACCAGGACGGGTTGGCCGTCCACGGCGGCCACGAGGAGGTTGGGATCATCAGCATCAAAGGCAGTCCCCGGTAGATTCGGGGCAAAGGCTACATCCCGTGCAGGCGGGGAGGAAATGGCTTTCCCCGTGATACTGGTCCCCGCAACACCCTCAACGGGCGGAATGCGGCGCATGAGGGGTTCGCCGGCACGGACACTGAGAATCTGCCCCAGGTTCCGGTAGTCGACCCTGTCATCATCGAGGAGTTGAGGCTGGCGATCGCGGATCTCGGGAACGAAGCTCACCAGTTCACCATCGGTGCCCGACTGGGGTGGTATTCCCCGTGCCACCAGGAGATCAGAGGCCACGCCGTCGGCAATGGCCCGATTGATGGCCTCTTCGTCAACACCGAAGACGATCCCCTTTTCCTTCAGTGCCTGCCTGACCTGCTCCGCAGCGACCGCTTTGCCGCCGTACGCCGGAATGATCGTTAGACGGGCTTCCAGGTTATCGGGGGTACAGGTGATGGTGAAAGAACCGTTGCGACGCTCGCCCAGGTCAAAGGTGAACGGCTGGCTAGCGGCGTTGTAACGCTTCAGCAGCTCCACCAGGGCGTGCTCGTAGAGATAGAGGTCGGCAAACCCCGCTGCGGCTAGAGCCTGCTTGATCCAAGTGAGGTTGATGGGCGGTTTTTCATCGGTCGGCACAAAGCTCGCGCTGAGCTTGTACCCTCCACCGTCAAGCCGAAAGGTGAGACCGACTTTTGCGTCTTCTATCTCCCCGGCCATAGCACACCCCCTTGAGGGGTAATAGATACCTTCTTACGTATACATATCGACAGAATAAGCCGATTCTTGAGACAAAAACTCTTGAATATTCAGAGCAAGAGACTGCCGTTGCGCAGCAGGACGGTTTCAGTGCCGGCTTCCGAGACAAGGATGAGGGTGGGACGGTAAAAAACATAGTCTTCGTGGAACGGTGTCTGCACCGTGCCACCGAAGCCGGAATTATCACCCAGGGCAATATGAATGGTGCCAAGGATTTTTTCTGCTTCGAGGACGTTGTCCGGCCGGGTTGCCCGATCATTGGTACCGATGCCCAGTTCGGCGATATTCCGGTTCAGATCGCTCTCGGCGAACTTCCGCTCCAGTGCTGCTCTCAGGAGATCGTCGCCTCGTACCTCCACGACAGCACCGGCCCTGACCACCAGTTCGACCGGAGTGTCGAGCCGGCGCGTCGGCCCCCATTCGAGCACCATGACTCCTTCACTTGTTCCTTCCAGCGGAGCCAGGTAGACCTCTCCCGCAGGGAGGTTGCCGAAACTTCCCGCTGCGGAAAGAAGCCCATCGTCTCCCTTGGCAACCCGCCCCTCCTTGCTGAAACTCATACGCGTACCGTTCGGTGTTTCCACCCGCAGGGCGGTCGCGCCATTAACCGCATCAGCCACCCGGCGGGTCCGTTCGGCCAACTGGTGCCAATCAACCCGCATGGAGGAAAAGAACATGTCAGGGTCAAAATGGGGAAGACTGGCAAAGCGGCCGCCAACCGCATTGACCAGGTGACGGAACCGCGTATGACTCGTGGAGTTGTTGGAGAGAGCAACCACCACCTGCGCGGCGGCATGACGGTTGGACAACACGACCCGGCGAGCCCGCTCCAGGTCCTCCGGGGTCGCCTCCTTTGCCAGCAGGCGCGTAAGAACCCCCTCTGCCGCCAGGGCATTCACTGCGGCATCGCCAAAGGCGGCACGCCAGAGAACTTCAGGCGGTTCGGCACCCGACGCGGCGGTGGCTGGGAATGAGACAAAAGAGGCATTACCGTATGAGGTATCGGCATATCGGCCGGCTTCTTCCGCAACGGCCAGAAGCCGCTGCCGGCGGACGGCATCCTCAGCCGAAAGCACCTCGTCAGATCTTGCCCTGTCGCCGAAAACAAGAATACGTTCTCCAGCCGTCACGCCCATATTAATTCCGAACAGCGATGCGAACGCCTCCCGGTACATACAGCCCTCCCTTCCCGGCCCGGCACTGCCGGACTCCGTGCCGCCGCAACGATCCCCCCAGCGCCGCTGAGGCTCCGGGCAGCCAAAACTATAGCAAATGACAATCCCGCCCGGAAACAGCTTTTTAATTATTTTTTCCCTTGATTTATCAAAGAATGTTGTGTTAGATAGTGCATACTGTATACACTTTGCAAAGCAATATTTGTTTTGTAAATTCAAAAAGTTAAGCATCGTCGACCATCTCTGCGAAGGTCTGAACGGAGGCGTACGTGGCACAGGTGGTTTTTTCCAGCTGGGGAAGAACAATCGTCGATAACCGCAAGGGGGGAGAAGCCCAGGACGTGAGCTTCCGCCTTCCGACCACCCTCGATGGCGAGCGGCAGATTGCCGCGTTCATGGGGTGGGATGGGATCATCCTTTACGACCTGAAGGTTGACGTGCCGGCCATGGCGGCCGAATATATGAAGCGCGTGCAGACCCAGTATTGCTGCGGCAAGTGCACCCCCGGCAAAAAGGGGACCAAGGTTCTTGCCGACGTTTTGGCGGCCATCATTGAGGGGCGGGCCACAGAGGCAGACCTCGACACCATCGACGATCTGGCGGACCTGCTCACCAATTGCAAGTGCACCCTCTGCCAAAGCTCAACGATCCCGGTTCTCGATGCAGTGAAACACTTCCGGGAAGATTTCCTCGCCTATATCACCGGCATCCGCAAACCCGCCAACGTACACCGGTTCATCGACAAGTACACCGCCCCCTGCATGGACCGCTGCCCGGCCCATATCGACATTCCCGCCTACATCGAGGCGATCAAGGAATACCGATTCGATGAGTCGCTTGATATCATCCGCGACAACATGCCGTTGCCGTCGGTCTGCGGCAGGGTGTGCCCGCACCCCTGCGAGACCCACTGTCGCCGCAAGAACGTGGACGACTCGGTCAACATCATGGTGCTCAAGCGTTCCGCCTCCGACTACGAGTGGATGCACAACGCAGCCCCCCCCATGCAACCCAAGCCGCAAAAAAACAAGAAAGTCGCCATTGTCGGGGCCGGCCCGGCAGGCCTTGCCTGCGCCTACTACCTGGCCCTTGAAGGATATCCCTGCACCATCTACGAGGCCCTGCCCGAAGGATACGGCGGCGGTATGATCGCCGTCGGCATCCCCCCCTACCGCCAACCGCGGCACCTGCTCCAACGCGATATCGACATCATTTCCTCCATGGGTGTGGATATCATCTATGACACCCGCATCGGCAAAGACATCTCCCTAGAAGAGCTCAAGCAGAAATTCGACGCCGTCTTCCTGGCACCAGGCGCCCACCGCTCCAAGCCCATGGGCGTCGAGGGAGAAGACAAGGGCTACAAGGGCTTCCTGAAGGGCGGTATCGACTTTCTCCGGGAAGCCTACATGGGACGCCCCACCGGCATGGGGAAAAAGGTGGTCGTGGTTGGCGGCGGCAACACTGCCATTGACTGCGTGCGGGTTGCTCTCCGGGAAGGAGCGGAAGAATCCACACTTCTCTATCGTCGTTCGCGCAAGGAAATGCCGGCCGACGTATGGGAAGTGGACGGTGCCGACGAAGAAGGGGTACGATTTGAGTTCCAGGTCCTCCCCACACGGGTACTCGTGGATGAGAACGAGCAGGTGACCGGTGTGGAATGTGTCCGAATGGCCCTCGGTGAGCCTGACGCCTCGGGGAGGCGCCGGCCCGAGCCGGTTCCCGGCAGCGAGTTCGTGGTCGAGTGTGACACCGTCATCCCGGCCATTGGCCAGGATCCCGATCTTTCCTTCATCCCCGACAACCTGGGAATCGACATCACCAAGTGGAACACCGTTGTCACCAAGTACGTTCCTCTCAAGGATGCGGCGGGCAAGGACTTGAAAGACGGCATGGGCAACCCCCTTGCACGGGTACTCATCACTGACCTTGAGGGTGTTTTCGCGGGCGGCGATGCCGAAATAGGCCCCCTGACCGTCGTCGCCTGCATTGGAAATGCACATCGGGCCGCGCGGGTGATTCAGCGCTGGCTTGAAGAAGGAAAGGCATACCTTACCGAGGACGAACTCATGGAGGACATCCTCACGAACATGCCGGTCTACGACAAGAACGAAAAGGTTCCCTGGCTCGACTCCCGGGAGCGGGCCCACCAAGCCGAGGTCCACGGCCAAGAGCGGGCGAGCAAGGGCAACTACCAGGAAGTGGAACTCGGCTTTGTCGATACCCAGGCAGTGGAGGAAGCAGAGCGCTGCCTCCGGTGCTACCGGGTCGCCATGGCCGCCATTTAGTCCATCACATTCAGCATGCCACTTCGGCCCACGGCCGGGGCCACGGCGGCCCGGGTATCGGCAACGATCCCGGGCGTCGGTGCGTTCCCGGCCGGGAGCCTCTTATCCAGGGGTGAAACGGATATGGTCAGTCTTACAATCGACGGGAAGGACATCACAGTAGCGAAGGAGACCACGATCCTCGATGCGGCGGCGCTCCTCGGGATCACGATACCGACCCTCTGCTGGCTCAAGAAGGTGTCGCCTACCGGTGCCTGCCGCGTCTGCGCGGTTGAGATCGAAGGGGTCGACCGGCCCATGACGGCCTGCAACACGCCGGTCAAAGACGGGATCAAGGTAACGACCCAGTCGGAGAAACTATCGAGGATTCGCCAGAAGATCATGGAACTGATGCTGGTGAACCACCCCCTCGACTGTCCCGTCTGTGATGCAGGCGGTGAATGCGATCTCCAGAATGCCTGCTATGGCCTCGGCGCTGCAAAACAGGAATACGGCGCCGTGCTTGAGCGTCGCAAAATCCGTTACGACTGGCCCCTGATTGAGAGCGATCCTAACCGTTGCATCCTCTGCGAGAAATGCGTCAAGGTCGACCATGAAATTGTCGGCTGCAACGCCATCAGGGTAGTCAACAGGGGTGAAGCCACCATTATCGATACGGTGGACGGCAACCCTCTCAACTGCGAATTCTGCGGCAACTGTGTGGCCGCCTGCCCCACCGGCACTCTTATCAGCAAGCCGTTCAAATTCCGCGGCCGCCCCTGGGCCTTCACGACAACGCCGAGCGTGTGTCCCTTCTGCGCTACCGGCTGCCAGATCGAATACCACAGCCGTAACGGTCGGGTGGAACGCGTAACCAGCGACGACTCGACCTACAACAGCGGCAACCTCTGCATCAATGGCCGCTTCGGCTACAGCTACATCAATTCCCCGGATCGCCTTGCCGAGCCGATGGTGAAAGGCCAGAAAGCCGATTGGAATACGGCTATGGGAACTGCAGCAACAGCGCTCAAGCAGATCGTGGCCAGCCATGGCGCCGACGCCGTCGCGGGATTCGGTTCTCCCCGGGTCACCAACGAAGATAACTACCTTTTCCAGAAGCTCATGCGTTCGGCGATCGGCACCGGCAACATCGATTCGGAGGCGCGCCTCGGCTTTGCCGCGACTCAGAAGGTCCTGAGGGAAATGCTTGGCATCGCCGGTGCCAGCACTACCATTGATGCCATTGACCGAGCTACCGCTGTTCTCGTTGTCGGCTGCGACCTGAACGCCGAGGCGACCGGCATGGAGTATCGGGTCATCAAGGCAGCAACAAAGAACAATGCAAAGCTGGTTCTTGCCGCCATGCGCGACATTAAGCTCAAGAAGTTCGCCAACAGCCATCTTAAATACCGGCCGGGAAACGAAACTCTTCTCATCAATGCCCTGACCAAAGCTGTTCTCGAAGAAGGCCTGGAAAACAAGGAGTTCTGCAGCGCGAACATCAGCAATCTTTCCGACCTGACCGCGGCCCTGGCAGGAGTCTCGATTGCCGATGCCGCCGCGGCGACCGGCGTCACAGAAGCGGATCTGCGCGCAGCAGCGCGGCTTGTCGGAGGCAAGAAGGGAGTTGCCGTCATCTTCGGCGCCGAACTCATGCGTGGCGGCAATACCGACGCGGTGAAGGCTCTAATCAACCTCGCACTGATTCTTGGCGCCACTGCAGGCGATACCGGCGGGCTTTTCCCGGTGTATGAGAAGACCAATATCCGCGGTCTTCTCGATATGGGGGTTGCTCCCGACCACTTCCCCGGTCATCAGACAGACGGCACCACCTTCGAGAAAGCGTGGGGCAAAAAACTTCCTGCCGCTGCCGGCAAGGATCTCTGGCAAATCATTGAAGGCATCGAGCAGGGAAGCGTCAAGGCCCTCTACCTCCTCGGCTGCGACCCGGTGGCATCGTTTCCGGAAGGAGAGCGGATACGTAAGGCCCTGGAGAAGTTGGAACTCCTCATTGTCCAGGACCCATTCCCTGGTGAGGCCGCAAAAATGGCCCACGTGGTCTTCCCTTCATCCGTAGCCGCCGAGAAGAACGGAACATTCACGACCATTGACGGCAGAGTGCAACCCCTTGCCAAGGCGGTTGCTCCGTCGGGCGACGCCCGTGAGGACTGGGACATCCTTACCGAACTGTACAATCGCCTGACGGGTGAGAGCCGCATACATTCACCCGCAGCCGTGCTCGACGAAGTTGCGGCGCTCGTTCCCGCCTATGCATCTGTTGGCCGGACCGGCGGCACCATTACCGCGCAGCCGCGTTCGGGCGGCCTAGCCCTGGCGCCGGTATCCGCCAGGGCGGTTGCCGGATCACCAACGACCCTTCTGGTCGGCACCATCCTCTATCACAGCGGAACGACCACCACATGGTCTAAAAACAATCTGGAAATCATCCCCAAGGGATATATCGAGATTCATCCGAACGATGCGGCAAAGCTCGGCATTGCCGAAGGAGGTAAGGTGCGGCTGAGTGCCGGGTCGGTGAAGGTTGAAGGAACGGCGAAGATAACGCCGCGGGTTCAACCGGGGCTGCTTTTCGCACCCAGCCATTTCCGCGGCATGAACGTGAACGCCCTTCTGTCCCGTGACGGCGGAGTTGTTCCCGTCACGGTGGAAAAAGCTTGATTCCGGGCGAACAATCGTATTCGAAACAAAAAGCCCCGCTTAACGGCGGGGCTTTTTTCATTTGGTGGGATCTTTCAAGTATCGTTGGACTGCTGCGTTATGTTCCACCAGCGTGGCTGAAAAATGGTGCGTACCGTCCTTACGGGCCACGAAATAGAGATAGCGGGTGGCGGCCGGATTGAGGGCGGCAGCCAGAGCGTCGCGTCCCGGATTACCGATGGGGCCCGGCGGAAGTCCGGCGATGCGGTAGGTATTGTGCGAGGTATTCCGCAGGATATCTTGACGGGTCACGTTCCCGCCAAAGGCTCGCACACCATAGACCGCAGTGGGGTCGCTCTGGAGGCGCATGCCCTTGGCCAAGCGATTGTGGAAAACCGAGGAGATCAGAGGGCGTTCCGCCGGAGAAACAGCCTCCTTTTCAATCATTGAGGCAAGGGTCACCACTCGATGCCGCGATATCCCCCGGCGACGCGCCTCCTCTGCGAATCCGGCCGCATAGATCTTGTCGAACTGGGATACCATGACCCGAATCAGATCCTTTTCGTCCATGGATCGGGAAACGGCATAGGTGCTCGGGTAGAGGTAGCCCTCGACACTGCTGCTCTGGATGCCGAGTTCGGCCAGAAACGACGGATCAGTAGCGGCAGCCAGGAAGCGTTCCCGCGAGAACATTCCTTTACCTTCCAGCAATTCCGCGACCTGGTACATGGAATATCCTTCGGGAACGGCGAAAGGTTGAGCATAGACCTCGCCGGCCACCAGCTTGTGGAGAATTTCTGCGGGCTTCATGGCATCGGAGAATTGGTATTCGCCGGCCTTGAGCCGTTCGGCCTCTCCATGCAGACGGGCATGGAATACAAACAGCCGGGCACTGGTGATCAGCCCGGCCGCCTCAAGCTCACCGGCAATACGCCGAGGGGTGGCCCCCTTTTCGAAGGAGAGAATCCGGACGTTTTTCCCGTTGCCGGCTGGCACGGCGAGGAAGAGCCCATAACGGACCAACGGGGCAAGGATACTGGCGATGATCAGGGCCGCCACCACAAGGAGGCGTCTGTCGCGGAGGTTGACGGATACTTTCATGCCTTGAAACGGTTCTCGGTTCCCTCGCGCAATCGGCGTATGTTCTCCCGGTGCTTGACGATGACGATGACCGCGATGACAAGCGTCATCCCCACAAGGAGGGGGCGTCGCTCCACGGCGGCCACAAATAAAGGCATGGCGGCAGCAGCGATGATGGATCCGAGCGAGATGTAGCGAGTTGTGGCGACAATGCCGATGAAGAGGGCGAGCGCCCCGAGTACGGACAGAGGTGAAACGCCAAGAAAAACCCCCAGAGCCGTGGCGACTCCCTTCCCTCCCTTGAAGCCGAGAAAGATGGTATACACATGGCCGAGAAAGGCGGCAAGTCCGACGGCGGCCACCCAGGGATCGGCAAAGCCGAGCTTGCGCGCCACGAGAACCGGCACAAGTCCTTTAAGACAGTCGCCCAGCAGGGTGGCGATGCCGACGGTACGGCCAAGGGTGCGGTAAACATTGGTGGCACCGATGTTTCCGCTGCCGGTGGCGCGGATGTCGACGCCGGAGGCACGGGCCAGGAGCAGTCCCGTGGGAATCGATCCGACAATGTAGGCGACGGCGGTAAGAATGAGCTCGTTCAGCACGCGGGTCTCCAGCTGTTCATGAAACGTACGCATCCTACATCAATTTTCGGGATGCGGCAATATGGCGGACTGTTCATTGTTTTGTTTTGCGAAAGACGAAAACGGCCGCAACAAGCAACATAATATCGCGGAAAATGGCCGTCCAGGCAGAAGTTTTCTCTCCCCCCTGGCGGAAGCAGCCGCAGTCGATGTCAAGCCCCCGGGCCACGGTGGAAATGAGCAGAACGATAAACAGGATGTTCATGACCGCCACGAGGGCTGCGGCGCTGCGGGCTCTCCAGCCCGTGACGAGCAACAAACCGCAGATTGCCTCAATCCATGGCAGGATGGCTGCTACCAGGTAGTTGCCGGCATACGGGAGCAGTTGGTAGGCGGCCACATTGCCGGCAAAGGCGGGAGGATTAGCTATCTTAATGACAGCTGCGTAGAGAAAGACCACGCCGAGAGCAACCCGCAGCAGTGCCGTGAGGTGACGTTTCACCGCATCCATCACGCACCTCCCCTAGCTACCGGATAGCCTGCGTCCCGCCATTCGGGGAACCCTCCCTCAAAGACGAAAACCTGGCCAAAGCCCGCCCGGATGAGTTTCTCCCCCAAAGCGCGGCTGTCGTGACAGTCGTATCCGTTGCAGTAGACGATCAGAAAGCGATCCTTGGGGGTGTTGGCCGCCAGTGGCGGGATAAGTTGGTCAGCCTCGCCAAGGGGGAGCAGGACAGCGCCCCTGATATGTCCGGCGCCATAAGAGTCGCGATCCCTGGCGTCGATGATGAGGGCCTCGTTGCGGTCAAAGAGCTCCTTCACCTGCATGAGTCCCAGAGGGAGAGGGATTGGTGCCGATGCAACGGTCGCCGCCGGGGGAGGGTCAGATGTTCCCGCCCCCACGGCGCGCCCCTGAAAGACATCTGCCAGAAGCCGGTAATTCCAGGTTATGCCGATGATGGCGGCCACGACGACAATGATCGCCATTTCAGCGGCAAGTCGTTTCGGATCTGACTTCATGGCGTTGCGGCTCCTCCCTTCCCTGCCGGCGTATAGCGGATCACCGTAGCCTTCTCCAACGTGATCATCCCGCCCGTCATCATGTCGTCTATCTTCGGCATCAGAGCATCGAGCCGCTCCTGATCGTCAACCACTTCCACCACCATGGGAAGGTCGGCGGAAAGATCCAGAAGCCTGGCAGTATGACAGACACTTGATGCCCCGAAGCCTGCCACCCCCCGCAGCACCGTGGCGCCGGCGCATCCTTCACGCCTGAGCAGCTCCAGAAGCGCCTCGTGGAGAGGGCGGGATCCCCAGCGATCTCCCTCGCCGATGAAAATTCGCATGAGTATCTTTTCGCCGATGAATCTCGTCATGACGCCTCCCTACAGCTGCCGCGCCGCCATTATCCCGGCCCACGTACCGACGAGGCAGAGGGCCACGCTGGCAAGGACGTTAAGCGAGGCAGAGAAAAACTCTCCATCTTCCAAGAGTTTGAACGTCTCATAGCTGAAGGTGGAAAAGGTGGTGAATCCGCCGAGAAAACCGATGGTGAGCCCCAGGCGCAGTTCCTGGGACATTAAGGTGGTCCGGAGAGCGGCTTCCATGATCAGGCCGATGAGGAATGCCCCTATGACGTTGACCGCCAACGTCCCCCAAGGGAACGCCCTGCCGGCCAGGGCGTAGACCCCGCCCGCCAGGAGATAGCGGGCAACACAGCCGACGGCGCCGAAAACGGCTATGGCAAGGATGGTCGTCATGAATGGGTGTCCAACGAGGCGAGGATTGCTCTCACAGCCCGCCGGCAATCTTCCAGCCGTCCTTCTCCCGATGCAGAACAATGGTTTCCTGTCCCGCCAACTCCAAGATCCGCCCCTTGACGTTCGCCTTCATCACGTAGCGTCCGGCAACCTCGGCAGTGGTTCCATCCAGGCGGATTCGGCGTTCCAGCGAGCGGTAGCCGATCGGACCGGAAATCAGCAGGTTCTGCTCCAGGTCGGGCCGCGCCTGCCGGTACGCGGGAGCAAGAAGAGATGCATAAAGGGCAGCGTCTCCCCGGCTGAGAGCCTCCTCTCGAAGCCGCAGGACCTCTTCCACGGCGCGCCGGTCACTGCCGCAACCGGCAAGGGAAAGCAGGAACAGCAGCGCCGCAAGGCGTCTCATGTCAGAAGTTCTTGTCCAGGAACGAGCGGGCTTCGTCCACGTACTTACTCGTGCGGAACTCATTGAAAAGCCGCTGGAACGCCTCACGTCCGCCGGCTTTGTCGCCAGCTTTGATATAGGCCTTGCCCAGGTAGTAGAGGGTCTCGTCGTGGAGCGGAGAACGGGGATAGCGCTTGAGGGCATCCTCCAGCCGCTTGATGGCGGAGGTGTACTTTTCGGTACGGTAATAGAACTGTCCCACGTAAATCTCGTACTGGACCTGGTTCTGGCGCGCCGCGTCAAGCTTGTTGCGCACCTCTTCCGCATGCTCGGACTGGGGATAGAGGCGCAAAAACGACTCGAAAATGGTTACCGTGTTGGATACGGGGGTCTGGTCGGTGTCGAATCCGTGGATCTGGTTGAAATAGCTCAGGCCTTGGCGGTAAAGTGCATAAGCCGACTTCTCGTGGTTGGGATGAAGTTTGCGGAACTCTTCGTAGGATGCGGCAGCTTCAATGTAGTTGCCGCTGTCGAACTGGGCGTCGGCGATCTTGATCTCGGCGAGGGTTATCAGTTCAGGGGAAATGTAACTTTCCTTCACCTTGCGCCACTGGGCTATGGCGTCCTCGAATCGACGGGAACTCTGAAACTCCTCAGCCTCCCGGGCCATGGACTCGGGGCTGCGGCTCACCGGAGCCGTAGAAGAGGCGAAAAGCCCGCAGCCGGCCACAAAGAGCAGCGGGATAAGCAGGGTCGGGTAGAGGGAGCAGAGCCTGGACACGTTCATGGTCTCACCTTCCGTCGGATATCACTGATGAAAGTAGAAAAATCACCCGGCAAAGTCAAGTAAAGTTCCCTAGCCGGAGCCGGGGGAACTTTACACACCGGTGAAGCGTCTCCTTTCACTTCCGTTTCCGCTTGTTCGGGTCGAGTTCTTTCTTTCTGAGCCTGATGGACTGCGGGGTCACTTCTACCAGTTCGTCGTCGTCAATGAACTCCAGGGCCTGCTCCAGGGTAAGGATGCGCGGCGGGGTGAGCTTGATGGCGTCGTCCGAACCGGAGGCACGGACATTGGTAAGTTTCTTTCCCTTGCAGGGGTTCACGTCCAGATCGTTGTCCTTGGCGTGCTGGCCGATGATCATCCCCCCGTAGACTTCCACACCGGGACCGATGAAGAGGATTCCCCGGGGCTGGAGTGCGTCGAGGGCATAGGCAGTGGTTTCGCCGAGTTCCATGGCAATGAGGACGCCGTTCTTGCGCCCCGGGATATCACCCTTGTAAGGGGCATAGTCGTGGAAGGTGTGGGTCATGACCGCAGTGCCCCGCGTCTCGGTGAGGAGTTCTCCCCGCAGCCCGATGAGCCCCCGGGCCGGCACGACAAACTCCAGCCGCACTGTCTCGCCCATGGGCTGCAGGGAGGTCATCTCCCCCTTGCGAGGTCCCATCTTCTCGATGATGGCACCCTGGAACTCGGAGGGAACGTCCACCACCAGGTACTCCATCGGCTCCATCTTCGTGCCGTCGATCACCCGCAAGATGACCTCCGGCTTGGAAACCGCCATCTCGAATCCTTCGCGCCGCATGTTCTCGATAAGGATGGACAGGTGAAGCTCGCCCCTGCCGGAAACCTTGAACGTGTCCGCGTTGGCCGTATCCTCCACCCGTAGCGACACGTTGGTGCGCAACTCCCGGTCAAGGCGCTCCCGGATGTTGCGGGAGGTGACGAACTTCCCCTCACGGCCGGCAAAGGGGGAGGAATTGACAATGAAGTTCATTGAAATGGTCGGCTCGTCGATCGACACATAGGGAAGCGCCACCGGATTGTCTGCAGCGGCCAGCGTCTCGCCGATGCCCACGTCGTCAAAACCGGCCACGGTAACGATGTCGCCGGTACACGCCTCGGGGATCTCCACCTGCTTGAGCCCCTCGTATCCCAGGAGCTTGGTGATGCGTCCCCGCTCGATGCTCCCGTCGCGCCGCACGAGCGCCACGGTCTCGCCGGCCTTCACCCGGCCGTTGAATATCCTGCCGGTGGCGATCCGGCCGATGTAGTCGTTGTAGTCGATATTGGTCACGAGGAGCTGGAACGGGGCCTTCGAATCGCCGGCCGGCGGATGGACGTTACTCTCGATTACCGCGAAGAGGGGCTCCATGCTGTTAGAGTCGGAATTGAGGTCGAGTTTGGCGAATCCGAGCTTGGCACTGGTATAGACGATGGGGAAGTCGAGCTGCTCATCGGTCGCGTTCAGTTCGCAAAACAGGTCGAAAACCATGTCCACCACCTCGTCGGGGCGTGAACCGGGGCGGTCAATCTTATTGATGACCACGATCGGCTTCAGACCGAGGTCGAGGGACTTCTTGAGCACGAAGCGGGTCTGGGGCATGGGGCCGTCCAGGGCATCGACCAGAAGCAGCACCGAATCGACCATCTTGAGCACCCGCTCCACCTCGCCGCCGAAGTCGGCGTGGCCCGGGGTATCGACAATGTTGATCTTGTAGCGGCCATGGTGGACCGACAGGTTTTTTGCCAGGATGGTGATGCCCCGCTCCTTCTCCAGGTCGTTGGAATCCATGACCCGCTCGGTGATGGCTTCGTTTTCCCGGAACACTCCGGCGTGCTTGAGCATGGCATCCACGAGAGTGGTCTTGCCGTGGTCAACGTGGGCAATGATGGCGATGTTTCTGATTCTCTCCTGCATGAAACGCGACTCCTGACTGAAGGGTACGGCCGCTGTGCGCGGACCGGTAAAAAACAAAAGACGAGCGTGACGCCCGTCTTCAAAGTATGGTCACTATGACAATTTTGCCTTGAAATGACAAGTTAAAAGTGGCGATAGGGTTGATTTCGGCCCGGCACTCATGGCATATATGTTGCTCTGATATGTTCAGCCTCACGCAATCGGAGTGCGCTGCCATGTCACTATTCAAAGACGTTCTGCATACGCTTACTCGTGGCGCAATCAAGGAAGACAGGCCAATCATGGCCTTCATGCTCGGTCTCGCCGCATTGTCCGTCAGCCTCATCATTCTCGGGCTGACCAGGTAAAAACCGCCGTGACCCGTCGTATCCTCGCTATACTCCTGTCTCTTTCCCTGGCCGTGGGCCTGGGAAGTTCGCCTGCCGCAGCGGCTCGCCGCTTGCCCGTGGACGGCGGCACCGTCACCTCCGGCATCGGCTGGAGGATCGACCCCTTCGGCAGCGGCCGCCAGGTCTACCATCACGGGGTCGACATCGCCGTGCCCGAAGGCACGCCGGTCTATCCCACCGAGCGGGGTATGGTCCTCCATGCGGGACTCTACAAGGGGTACGGCAACCTGGTTGCAGTGGACCACGGTAACGGCTATGTTTCCCTGTATGGGCACAACGCGACACTTCTCGTCACGGAAGGACAAAAAGTCGACACGTCCACGGTTATCGCCCTGTCGGGCAACACCGGGCGCTCAACCGGCCCCCATGTTCACTACGAGGTCCGCCAAATCCCCGGGTACACACAAAAAGCACGGGACCGGATGGAGGAACAACTGAAAGTGCTGGTGGCAGAGCGGATCGAGGGATGGGTTGAAGACCACGTGGCGACCGCCCAGGGTGACGGAACCGATACCGGCCCCCGAGACCCCTTGGCCGAGCTGGCGCTCCCCTCAGACGACGGTTTCCAGTAAC
Source organism: Geobacter sulfurreducens PCA (assembly GCF_000007985.2). Classification (NCBI taxonomy): domain Bacteria; kingdom Pseudomonadati; phylum Thermodesulfobacteriota; class Desulfuromonadia; order Geobacterales; family Geobacteraceae; genus Geobacter; species Geobacter sulfurreducens. The sequence goes on along the minus strand of NC_002939.5, from coordinate 532,090 downwards.
GGCGGGTCACAGACTTTTGCGATAGCGCACCAGCAGGTAGATGCAGAACGCACCGACGACGACCATGGCGGCCACCAGCCACCACGACACCTCCCTCTCCAGCCCCAGATAGAACAGCGGATAGAGAAACGCCCCATTCAGCAGGGTCACGGCCAGAAACACCAGCAGCGTCTTCACAGCCCCTCCCCATAGCGTCCAAAATCCAACTCATTCATAGCGCAGTGCCTCGATGGGGTTGAGCCCCGCAGCCTTGCGTGCCGGATAGAATCCGAAAAATATCCCGACTCCGCCGGAGAAGGCAAAGGCGAGCAGGATTGCCTTTGATGAAATCATCGTGGGCCAGCCAAAGAACTGCGAAATCAGCGTGGCCCCCCCGATGCCAATGGCCATGCCGATGACTCCCCCCAGAAGTGTCAGAAGCACCGCCTCGGCCAGAAACTGAAGGAGAATGTCGCGCTGCCGGGCGCCGATGGCCATCCGGATGCCGATCTCCCGCGTTCGCTCCGTGACCGATACCAGCATGATGTTCATGATGCCGATGCCGCCCACGATCAGTGAAATGGATGCCACAGCACCGAAGAGAATCGTGAGCATCTTCTGGGACTGCTCCGAGGCGGCCAGGATCTCGGTCAGGTTACGCACCGTGTAGTCCCTCTCTTTGGCCGGACCGATCCGGTGGCGCTGGTCGAGAAGCGTTGTCAGTTCCTCTTCGGCCTGATCCATCAATTCCCGGCTCTTGGCCTGCACCATGATCGCCCCCACGGTGTTGGGAAACTGGGAACCGAGGATCTTGCGCTGGGCCGTACTCAGAGGAAGCAGAATGATGTCGTCCTGGTCGCTCCCCTGAGGGGACTGCCCCTTGCGGTCCAGCAGCCCGACCACGATGAAGGGAACCCGCTTGATCCGGACGGTCTTGCCGATGGGATCTTCGGAACCGAAGAGATTCTCGGCCACGGTCTGCCCAAGGATACAGTTCTTTGAGGCCCCCTCGATGTCTGAAGGGGAAAGCTCACGCCCCGACACCACCTGCCACTCCCGCACCTGCAGAAACTCCGGCGTAACCCCCATGATCATGGTCGACCAGTTCATGTTGCCGGCCACCACTTGAGCGGTGCCCCGCACCGTTGGGGCAGCGCGCAGCACCGAGGGGAGTTCGGTGTTAATGGCTCGGGCATCGTCCTGAGTCAGGGAGGGAACTGAGCCGGCGCCGATACGAAGCCCGCCGCTGGTGGTGGAGCCGGGGATTACCAGAATGATGTTGCTGCCGATGCTGGCGATGACGTCGGACACCACCTTCTGGGCGCCGCTGCCGATGGCCACGATGATGATGACGGCCGCGATGCCGATGATGATACCGAGCATGGTGAGAAATGAGCGCATCTTGTTGGCGAGCAGGGCCCGCAACGAGATCCGGAGGCTCATGAGGAGGTTCATGCCTGGCCCTCCCCCGGCGCGGGCACGGTGGTATCGGCAATGATCCGGCCATCGCGGAAGGTTATGGAGCGGGACGCCCACGCAGCGATGTCGGGCTCGTGGGTGACCATGAGGATGGTGATTCCTTTGCCGTGGAGCTCCGCGAAAATCCGCATGATCTCTTCACTGGTGGTGCTGTCCAGGTTGCCGGTCGGCTCGTCCGCCAGGAGCAGGGCCGGGGCGTTCACCAGTGCCCGGGCAATGGCAACCCGCTGCTGCTGACCGCCGGAAAGCTGATTGCTGTAGTGACCCGCCCGTTCGGCAAGCCCCACCATGGCCAGGGCCGCCAGCGCGCGCTCACGCCGTTGTGCGGCGTTAACTCCAGCGTAGACGAGGGGAAGCTCGACGTTTTCCCGTGCCGTGGTGCGAGGGAGGAGGTTGAACCCCTGAAAGACAAAGCCGAGCTTGCGGTTGCGGATGGCGGCCAGCTCATTCTGCGAAAGATCACCTACGTTCACCCCTTCCAGCAGATAGGTGCCGGAGGTCGGTACGTCCAGGCAGCCGAGCATGTTCATACAGGTGGACTTGCCGCTCCCGGACGACCCCATGATGGCGATGAACTCCCCCTGCTCCACCGAGAAGGATATGCCCCGCAGGGCCTCCACCCGCTGGTCCCCCATGGTGTAGACCTTGGCGACGTTATCGAGCCTGACGACCGCGCCCATCTAGAACCGCATCCCCATGGGAGATCTGCCGCTGCCGCCGCTCTTCTGTTTATCCCTGGGAGTGGTCTCCTGAACGATCACCTCGTCTCCCTCCTTCAAGGCTCCGGAGACGATCTCCACATGGCTGTCGTTGCCGAGACCGGTCTGTACCTTCACCGGCACCGGCTTCTTCTCCGGTGACAGGATGAAGACCTGCTGTCCCGCCTCCCGCTTCGCCTTTGCCGGACCGGACGGAGCGCGGCGCTCACCCTCGTCACCGTCCGCGCGGGGCTTGAACCGCAGTGCAGCCATCGGAACTTTGAGCACTTTTTCCTTTTTGCCCACCTCAATGGCCACATTGGCAGTCATGCCCGGCTTGAGCTTCAAGTCGGGGTTGTCAACGGTGATAACCACCACGTAGGTGACCACATTCTGGGTAATGACCGGGGCATTGCGGATCTGGGCCACCCGGGCATTGAACTTCTCGTCCGGGTAGGCATCCACGGTGAAGGTAACCTGCTGTCCCATCCGCACGCGGCTGATGTCGGCCTCGTCAACGCTGGTCTCGATCTGCATCCGGGTGAGATCCTGGGCGATGGTGAACAGGGTCGGGGTCTGGAAGGAGGCGGCCACGGTCTGTCCCACGTCCACGGCCCGGGATATGACGACACCATCCACCGGCGACCGGATGGTGGCGTTCTTCAGGTTGGTTTCCGCCCGGGACAGGGCACCCCGGGTCTGGACGACCGAGGCTTCAGCGGCCTTGACGGCGGCGGCGGCCTCTTGGGCACCGGTTTCGGCGGTGTCGAAGTCGCTCTGGGAGACAACTCCCTCCTTGACCAGTTGCCGGTTGCGCTCCATGGTCCGCTTGGCATCGGCGGCAGTGGCCCTGGCTTTCAGGAGATTCGCCTGCGCGCTCAGAAGGTTGCCCCTTGCCTGCTCCACGTCGGCCCGAAACAGTGCCGGATCGATCTCGGCGATGACCTGTCCCTTTTTCACGGGGGTATTGTAGTCCACGAGCAGGCGATAGATGGTGCCGGAGACCTGGGTCCCGACCTGAACGGTAGTGACGGCGCTCAGGTTGCCCGTGGCGGAGACGGTGGCAACGACATCGCCCCGTTCCACTTTTGCAGTCTTGTAGGTCCGTTCGGGTTCACGCTTGCCGAAGGCGAAATAGATTCCCGCTACGGCTACGATGACAACCGCCGCGATGATGGCTGCTTTTTTCATTCTCACCTCATGGGGGAAAGATGGCACGGGGATTATATATCAAAAACGGCAGAACGCACCAACCGTTGACATGAAAAAGCCCCCTGCCGCAAACGACAGGGGGCTCATCGTAACGCCCGCCACCATCAGGCGACGGGCCGGCGTCGGCAACCCTCCTTGCAGCGGGTAACCGGACGAAGCATATAGATCGTGGTCCACATGGCCTGGGGTCTCCTTTCAGGGGGATTTCCTCAGTGCGCGAGGTTATAGTTATGATAATCCTGCCCCCCCGCAACGTCAAGGAGCGGAGCCATTAAAGTTTACTCCTTGAATTTCTTGAGCAGTTTCAGCAGCACTCCATCCCGTACCCCGAGGGAGCCGTCGGGGCAGAGTTCGCGGCAGCAGAAGCAGCGGATGCAGGCGTGGTAGTCGAAATGGAGACGCCCGTCGCGCACGGAGATGGCCCGTGGAGGACAGGCGTCAAGGCACGCCCCGCACAGGTGGCACCCCTCGGGGTTCGGCACCGGCCGCGCAGTGAGATGATGACGAAGCCGGTTCTTGAGGAAACCGGGGATGCCGAACTGGACGTCCGACAGGTGCGGCAAGCGAAAGTCCGGCACCCGGGCATCGTCGGGCGGGAGTCCGACCGTCGCGATGCGGGACCGGTCCCAGCCGTCGATGCCGAGCCGTTCGGCGGCACGCTCGACCCAGAGGAGCTGCTTCGGAATACCCGCCAGTTCCGCGGCTACCACATCCACCGCCACGGCATTGGCTCCAGCCAGAATGAGCCCCATCGGCCTGGGGTCTCCGCTGCCCGGACCATCACCCTCCATGGCCACAATGCCGTCAACGATGGTCAGATCCGGTGGCCTCAGAAGGTAGATTTCCAGGAGAAGCCGGGCAAACAGCTCCCGGTCGGCGCCGGCCTTGAGATGCCAGCCCGCCTTGGCGGTCCCGACCACTGCGCCGAAAAGATTCTTCACGGCGCAGGTCATGGTCATCATCTCGTGGGTCTTGAGCTTGGGAAGGTTGATGAGCCGATCGGCTTCCAGGTAGGGTCGCGCCACATCCATACGCCTGAAGAGCCCGCTGCCCGGAACGGCAACAGCCTCGTCAAACGGGACCAGTTCGGCACCGGCCTCCCGGACGACGGCAGCCATGCCGCTCTTTTCCGCCACGGCCCGAAAGCCGCCGATACCGGGAGAATCGCCCACCAGCGGGATTCCGCCGGCCTTCCGGACGAGCCGAATCACGGCCCGCAGCACCTCCGGGTGGGTGGTCACCGCCCGCTCGGGTGCCTTGGCAGCCAGCATGTTCGGCTTGATCAGAACCCGCTCACCAGGACGGACAAAGGTATCCATTCCTCCCAGGGAAGCGAGGGCCCGGTCCATGGCTTCGGCAACCTCTGAAGGATCGTAGCGTGCGGCCCGTTCGACGGCTACCGTGTGCATCCGTTGCCCGGTGTTTCACGCTCCGTGATGAGGCGCACCTGGCGCTCATGGAACCAGTAGTACCAGATCCAGTTGAGCATGACCACAATACGGTTGCGAAAGCCGATGAGGTAGTAGAGGTGCAGCAGGAGCCAAGCTATCCAGGCCGCATATCCGCGGAGATTCATGCCGAAGGCGCTGGCCACGGCGGCGCTCCGGCCGATGGTGGCCATACTTCCCTTGTCGTGATACCTGAAAGGGGGGGCAGGCGCCCCCTGCTCACGGGCCAGAATCGACTTTCCGGCATGGATTCCCATCTGCATTGCCACCGGAGCCACCATGGGCAGGGGAGCACCATCCTGCTCCAGCCAGGCCATATCCCCGACCACATAGACATCGGGATGGCCGGGCAACGTCAGATCGGGCTCCACCGCGATCCGTCCGCCCGGGTTCTGTTCAACGCCGAGGGTCGCCGCCAGAGGTGCAGCCTTGACCCCTGCGGACCAGAACAGAGTATGGGCCGGAATGACGGCACCGTCATGCAGGGTTACCCGTTCAGGCCCTGCGTCTACCACGCGGGCGTTGAGCAGCACCTCGACCCCCATGCCCCGGAGCTTTTCCAGGGTGTAGCCCTGCAGCTCGGCCGGCATGGCTGCCAGAAGCCGGTCAAAGGCCTCCACCAGCACGACCCGCGCAGCCTGAACGCTCAGTTCCGGGTAATCCTTGGTCAGCACGTACCGGACCAGCTCGATGAGGGCGCCGGCAAACTCGACGCCGGTGGGGCCGCCGCCCACGATCACGAATGTCATGAGAGCTCGGCGCTTGGCCGGATCGGGTTCAACCACGGCCCGCTCGAAAGCCGTGAGGATATGGTTGCGCAGCCGCTCGGCATCGACCAGCTCTTTCAGGTCAAAGGCATGCTGCTCCACCGATTTCAGCCCGAAATAGTTGGTGACGCTTCCTGCACCGATCACGAGATAGTCGTAAGGTATGGTACCGTTGTCGGTAACGACTTGGCGGGCCTCGAAGTCGACGCCGGTCACCTCGGCCAGTTGGAACCGTGTCCCGGTCCAACCGCGGGCCATTGCGCGGACCGGATAGGCAATAGATTCCTGCTCGAGACCGGCGGTTGCCACCTGGTAGAGGAGTGGCTGGAAGAGGTGGTAATTGTTTCGGTCCACGAGAACCACATCCAGCCCCTTTTGCGCCAGGGTTCGTGCCGCCCTGATGCCGCCAAAACCCATACCGATGATAACCACTCGTTTCACGCCGTTCGTACCTCCCGAAAATAGTTACATAAGAATATCGCCCTTCCGCCGCACCCGCCTTGACACAGGTCAAGCGGACAGGACAACTGAGGAAGCATACCCCGATTCAGGGCGATACACAACCGGCCTTCGCACGGTCAATGGAATCTGTTATCATAGGCCGATCGCACGATCCTACCCGGAGGCAGCCGTGGAGTTTGAAGTAACCACTTTCATCCGCTACCTGGAGAACGAGCGCGCCGTTTCCCCCCACACTCGCGCCGCCTATGAGTCCGACCTTGCCCAATTCAGGGACTTCGTCCGGGGAGAACTGGGCGCCGGAGCCGGCGCGGCGGCCATAAGCCACCTCCTGGTCCGGCGCTGGCTTGCCCAGCTCCATCAATCTCACGCCAGGAGCTCAATCGGCCGTAAACTGGCCGCAGTGCGTGCATTTTTTACCTACCTTGTCCGCACCGGAGCCCTGCCGCGCAACCCGGCAGAACTGGTCAGCACCCCCAAGCGCGAGAAGAAGGTCCCGTTCCACCTGAACATCGATGAGGTGACCGCCCTGGTGGAGTCTCCCCGGGAACCCGGCGTCCTGAGCCTGCGCGACCGGGCCATTCTGGAAACCCTCTATTCCTGCGGCGTCAGGGTTTCGGAGCTGACCGGCCTCAATGTGGGGGGGATCGACCTGGCTGACGGCACGGTCCGTGTCCTCGGCAAGGGTGGCAAGGAACGGGTAGTTCCGATCGGGAGCCATGCCCGCCTCGCCCTAAGCTCCTATCTGGCCGCCCGTAACCACCCTCCCCTGGAGGTCCCCCTTTTCACCAACGCTCGGGGAGGCCGGCTTACCGCCCGTAGCGTCCGGCGGGTGGTGGACAAGCATATCCTGAAAGTCGCCGCCATGAGGAAGATATCTCCCCACACCCTGCGCCACACCTTTGCCACTCACCTCCTTGAGGGAGGAGCCGATCTGCGTGCCATCCAGGAACTGCTGGGACATGCCTCGCTCTCAACCACCCAGAAATATACCCACGTGGGAATCGACCGTCTCATGGAAGTGTACGACAAGGCCCATCCCAAGGCACGCACCTGAGCCTCATCCGGATGCGCAAAGCCGCCACCGGACGGTGTTCAGCGCCCGCCGACAAAAAATCCTTGTCATTTCCACCAGTATCCCGTACAGTTACCGCTGACTGAACAACGCTCAGGCGGATTCTGCCCTCCGGCATACCCCGAAGTACCCCCGCCCTTTGCTTCATCGATCACTAACCCCCTCTGCTTTCAGCACGCTCTTCGGCGCGGCAGCACACATGGTTGGCGACGATGTTTCATGCCAGTCAGTTCTGTGTTGTTGCCGACCCTGTTCAGGGCATCAGGTTGCCCTGCGGCGCGCACATAAACTTTTTCCCGTTTCGACGACAGCTACGGCAGCCCTGACGGCTCGTGCGGCGTGGTGCGTTGCACCCGTGCGGCCCGTTAGCGGCTTGCCCCTGGCCGGCGAAACCCACAAGGATCCTTGCATGACCTTTGCTGAACTGAAACTTGCCCCGCACATTCTCAAAGCCGTAGCCGCCTGTGGTTACACAGAGCCGACGCCGGTCCAGGCTGCCGCAGTTCCCCGCGCACTGGAGAACGTGGACCTGCTTGCCACCGCCCAGACCGGTACCGGCAAAACCGCCGCATTCGTCCTCCCGGCCCTGCAACGGCTGAGTTCTCCGCCTCAGGGCCCCGGGCGCGGGCCGCGTGTGCTCGTGCTCACTCCTACCCGTGAGCTGGCCCAGCAGGTTACCGACGCAGTGCGGACGTACGGGGCATTCATGCGGGTACGCAGTGGCGCCATCCTCGGCGGCATGCCCTACCACGCACAGCTCCGCCTTCTCTCCGCGCCCGTTGATTTCATCGTGGCCACGCCGGGTCGGCTGGTAGACCTGCTCGACCGGAGGAGTCTCGATCTTTCCCGTCTCGAATTGCTGGTCCTCGACGAAGCGGACCGGATGCTCGACATGGGGTTCAGCGACGACGTGGACCGCATCGCCGCCGCATCCCCCGCCACGCGTCAGACCCTGCTGTTTACGGCAACCATGGACAGCGCCATGGCCAGACTGGCGGGCCGGCTCCTGCGTGAGCCGGAGCGGATCGACATCGCCGGCACCAAAACTACCCATGAGCACATTGAACAGCGCCTTCACGTGGCAGATGACCTGCACCACAAGAACCGGCTGCTGCGGCACCTGATTACCGACGAAAGCCTGCGCAGGGCAATTATCTTTTCGGCGACCAAGCGTGATGCCGAAAACCTGGCACTGGAACTCAAGGCCCAGGGCCATTCGGCAGCAGCACTCCATGGCGACATGCCCCAGAACGCCCGGAATCGAACCATTGCCGCCATGAAGCAAGGACGGATCAGGCTTCTCGTAGCCACCGACGTGGCAGCCCGGGGGCTGGATGTTACCGGCATCAGCCATGTCATCAACTTCGACCTGCCCAAGTTCGCCGAGGATTACGTCCATCGCATCGGCCGCACCGGCCGGGCAGGCGCCTCGGGAATCGCCATCTCCTTCGCCTCGCTCAACGAGGTCAATTACCTGGCCCGCATTGAGCGTTACATCGGCCAGACACTCCCCGAACACCACATCCCTGGGCTGGAACCCTCGCGCCCGCTTCGCCGCGTATCAGCGGGATCAGGCCGTAAACCGGGAATGGGAGCCGGTCCCGCCCGGAAGGGCTCCTCGAACCGCCCCTCCGGCGCCGCGCCCGGCCGGTCCGGTAAATCGTCGGACCGTACATCCTGGGGGAGCAGACGGTCAAAAGATCCGGTTGTGGAATACCGGACAGGGAGGCACGGAGCAGGACAACCCCGTAGATCATCATAATTCGCCAGGGGATACCGTTCCCGTTTTCCCCCGTTGAGAGATACGAAAAAGCCCCGCCGAAGTTCGGCGGGGCTTTTTTCATGCCTGATACTGACTGTCGACCTTACTCGCAGAGATCGACCTTCACGTCCCAGTTCTTGATCTTCATGGTGCCGTTGCGCTCCAGGTTGAGGTGCATCTTGAAGGCGCGGTCCCACAGTTGCGGCTCGTGGCCCACCTTGCGCTTGAGGCAATCGGCACTGGCGATTGCCAAGTACTCGCTGAGAATCGGCTTGTAGTCCGGGTGGGCGCACTTCTCGATAATCCGCTTTGCGCGATCCTTCGGTGCCAGACCACGGAGGTCGGCCAGACCCTGCTCGGTGACCACGCAGTCCAGATCGTGCTCGGTGTGGTCGATGTGGGAGCAGTGCGGCACCACGCAGGAGATACCGGTCGGGTCGGTCTTGGATGGACGGCTCGACGGAGTGTGCATGATCTTCAAGAAGCCGTTGCGAAGGAAGTCGCCGGAACCGCCGAGGCCGTTGATCATCCGTGTGCCGCCGACCAGCGTGGAGTTGGCGTGGGCATAGATGTCGATCTCGACCGGGGTGTTCATGGCGATGCACCCGAGACGGCGGATCGGCTCCGGTGCGTTGGAGATGGAGAGCGGACGCAGGGTGATCTTGTCGAAGTACTTCTCCCAGTTCTCGAAGAAACGGGGGAAGCCCGGGGTCTCGGAGAGAGAGAGGGAGCAGGAGGAAGCGGCATCCAGCTTGCCCGAATCGAACAGGTCGAGCATGGTGTCCTGGAGAACTTCGGTGTAAACGGTCAGGTTGGAGAAAGGACCCTTGGCCAGGCCGCCGATTACAGCGTTGGCGATGGAACCGACGCCTGACTGGAGCGGAAGCAGGTTCTTGGGCAGACGACCCATCTTTACTTCATGGCTGAAGAAGTCGATGATGTTGTTGGCAATGGCCTCGGAGGTGTCGTCCTGCTCGGAGAAGGCACGCCCCTTGTCACGGTACTTGGACTCAACCACGGCGATGATCTTGCTCGGGTCGCACGGTACGTAGGTTGTACCGATCCGCTCACCGGCATGGGTGATGCCCAGAATCTGGCGCTTCGGGGGGTGGTTGCAGACGACGATGTCGTGCATCCCCTCGAAGGAGGGCTGACCGGTGTTCACTTCCACGATGATCTTGTCGCAGATCATGAGGATCTCGGGAATAACGCCGCAAGAGGTGGTGGGGACCAGTCCGCCGTCTTCGGTGATGGCGGAAACCTCGATGATGGCGAGGTCAAGCTTGCCGGTTTCGCTGTCCTTGGTGTAGAAGCCGTAGCCCAGATCCTGGGCAAAGAGGGAGAGGTGCTTGTCACCCATCCGGATGCGGCCCTCGTTGATGCCGGCGGCGATGTTCTTACCGGTCTGATACGGCCAGCGACGGTCGATCATGTCGAGAGTGGCCCAGCGGTCTTCGGTTTCGGCCCCGACGGAGGCGCCGATGAAGAGGTTGAACTTCATCTTGCCCTGCAGGCTGTTCTTCTCAACGTGATCTGCCAGTGCGATGGGCACTGCCTTAGGATAACCTGCCGGGGTGAAGCCGGACCAGCCAAGGTTCATGCCCGGCTTGAAGAACTGGATAGTCTCCTCGGCCGACATAACCTTGTTGAGCAGTGACTTGCAACGTACGCGGTCCTGCAGTGTGCCGTACTCTGACATCTCTTACCTCCGTTCTGTTTTGTTGTTTACAGCGACGTTCTGCGGCTTAACGAAACTTCGCCGTTACCTCATTTGCATAACATCAACGCTACTGAACGCTTTACCGTCTACCAAAAAGTAGAACCGGATTCTACTTAAGTGGATTTCTTTAGTCAAGCTAAAAAGTCATTAATGATTCATGAGCTAGCTTTTCGCATACAGTATACTGCATACATAAAAATGATCAAGGGGAAGAGCGGGATTCTACAAAATCAGAACGTCTTGCGATCAAGAGTACGGTACTGGATCGCTTCGGAGAGGTGTTCTTCCCGCACCTGTTCGCTGCCGGCGAGATCGGCAATAGTACGGGCCACCTTAAGGATGCGGCTATAGGAACGGGCCGAGAGGCCGAGTCGGTCGGTGACGAGCTCCAGGAGGCGGTTCCCTGCACTGTCCGGTTCGCAGTACTTTTTGATGAAGCGGGGGGTCATCTGGGCATTGCTGTGAACCTTCGAACCGCGGAAACGGTCACGCTGGACCTCGCGAGCCGACTCCACACGCCTGCTGATATCCAGGGATCCCTCCCCCTCGCGGCCGTCGGCCAGATCCCGGTACTTGACCGCAGGGACTTCGATGTGGATATCGATCCGGTCGAGCAGGGGGCCCGAGATGCGCGAACGGTAGCGGTGAACCATGAGCGGCGTACAGGAACAGGCGTGATGGGCGTCCCCCAGATAGCCGCACGGGCAGGGGTTCATGGCCGCAACAAGCATGAAGCGCGACGGATAGGTGAGAGACATGAGTGCCCGAGAAATGGTCACTTTGCCATCTTCGAGGGGCTGGCGCAACACCTCGAGGACATTCTTCTTGAATTCGGGGAGTTCATCCAGAAATAAAACGCCGTAATGGGAAAGAGAGACCTCGCCGGGGCGGGGCGTATTGCCTCCGCCGATTAACCCGATGTCGGAGACGGTGTGATGGGGGCTGCGAAAGGGCCTTTGGGCGATGAGGGCATGTTCTCGGTCCAACAGGCCGGTAATGCTGTACACCTTGGTTGTCTCAATGGCCTCTTCAAAGGACATCCGGGGGAGAATGGTCGGGATCCTGCGGGCGAGCATGGTTTTGCCTGAGCCCGGGGGACCGATCATGAGGAGGTTATGGGAGCCGGCCGCGGCCACTTCCAGGGCACGCTTGGCATGCTCCTGCCCTTTCACCTCGGCGAAATCGTCGCCGGTTTCGGCGTTGCGCTCGAAGAGCTCCGCCACATCGACCCGGTGGGGATCGATACGCCGCTCACCGTTCAGAAACTCGACCACCTCGGCCAGCTCCGACACGCCAATGACGTCGACGCCCTCAACCACTGCCGCCTCCGGCGCGTTCTCCCGAGGAACGACGATGCCAGCAAGGCCTGCGTTGCGCGCTGCAACGGCCACCGAAAGACAGCCGCGCACGGGCTTGATGATCCCGTCCAGGGAGAGCTCTCCCAACAGGAGATACTCCTTTAGTCGCCCTCCTTCGACGACACCGGTGGCGGCGAGTATCCCGACGGAGATGGGCAGGTCGAAGGCGGCGCCCTCCTTTTTCAGATCGGCGGGGGCCAGATTGACGGTTATCTTTCGGGGCGGAAAGTCGTACCCGGCGTTCTTGAGGGCCGACTTGACCCGGTCCTTGCTCTCCTTGACCGCCCCGTCGGGGAGGCCGACGGTGGCGAACTGGGGAAGCCCCGGCGAAATATCCACCTCCACGTCGACGATGACGGCATCGATTCCGAGAAGGGCGCTGGAGAGGGCTTTGGCGAGCATGGCGGTCAGGGTTTGAGCATATCCAGATAGCGCTCGGCGTCGAGGGCAGCCATGCAACCGGTGCCGGCAGAGGTGATCGCTTGGCGGTAATGCTGGTCCTGAACATCGCCGGCGGCGAAGACACCGGGAATACTCGTGGCGGTGAAGTTCCCTTCGGCACCGCACTGGGTCCGTATATACCCCTCGTCCATCTCCAGCTGTCCCTCGAACAGGTGAGTGTTGGGAGTATGCCCGATGGCAATGAAACAGCCGTGGACATCGAGCTCCTTGGTGGATCCGCTCGTATGGCGGATGCGGACGCCGGTCACCCCGGCCTGATCGCCGAGGACCTCATCCAGGACGTGGTTCCACTCGATGGTGACGTTGCCGCCGCGCGTCTTTTCGATCAGCTTGTCAGCCAGGATTTTCTCGGCTCTCAGCTTGTCGCGCCGGTGGACGAGCGTGACGTGGCTGGCAATGTTGGATAGATAGAGGGCCTCCTCAACGGCCGTGTTACCGCCGCCGATTACCGCCACCGGTTTCCCGCGGTAGAAGAAGCCATCGCAGGTGGCGCAGGCGGATACGCCTTTGCCCTTGAACGCTTCTTCTGAAGGAAGCCCGAGATAGCGTGCCGATGCACCGGTGGCGATGATGAGTGCGTCGCAGGTGTAGATACCGGAATCCCCCTCGAGCCGGAACGGGCGCTCCCGAAGATTGGCGGTATGGATATGATCATAGATCATGGCGGTGTTGAAGCGCTCGGCGTGGCGCCGCATCCGGTCCATGAGGTCGGGACCGAGCACGCCGTCGGGGTCGCCGGGCCAGTTGTCCACCTCGGTGGTGGTCATGAGTTGGCCGCCCTGCTGGAGTCCGGTGATGAGGGCTGGGCTCAGGTTGGCGCGAGCCGCGTAGACGGCAGCGGTGTAGCCGGCGGGGCCGGAACCGAGAATAAGGAGACGATGGTGGGTTGCTTGCATATTAAAGCCCTCCAAAAAACTATCGCGACAAGATACCAGCAACCTTGGGGAATTGCAAGCGTAGACGGGCTCTTTACCATTGACCGGCCAGTCGGCGCTTTGATACACTTCGCCGACAAGCGACCCGCACAAGCGGTGCCCCCCCGGGAGACCTCTGATGCACGCAGACTCTCATCTGGACAGAAGCATTACCGGACGGCTGAAATATGCCATCGCCCTGACTGCGCTGACCCTCGTGGCGGAAATTGTCGGCGGCATCTGGACCAACTCGCTCGCGCTCCTGTCGGACGCGGCCCATGTGTTTCTCGATCTCTTCGCCCTGGTGCTCTCGCTGGCCGCCATCAAGCTCGCGTCATACCCCGCCAGCGACACCAAAACTTTCGGCTGGCACCGGGCGGAGGTCTTTGCCTCGTTCATCAACGGCGCCACGGTCTTTCTCATGGCACTGGGCATCTTTTACGAGGCGGTGGGACGGCTGATGAACCCCGAAGCGGTGAAGAGCCTGCCGATGCTGCTCATCGCCACTCTGGGTCTGGTGATGAATCTCATTTCGGCCACGGCCCTCCATGGGCACTCCCACGACGATCTTAACGTCCGCAGCGCCTTCCTCCACGTTGTTGGCGACGCGGCGGCATCAGTGGGAGTCATCGTCGGCGGGCTCATCATGTACTTCACCGGTTGGTACGTCTTGGACGCCCTCATCTCCATCGGCATCGGCTGCGTCATCTTCGCAGGCTCGTGGCGGGTATTGCGGGAGGCGGCCCACATTCTCCTGGAAGGAGTACCCCGGGGAATGAGCACGCAGCAGGTGGCCAACGAGATGGCAGGCGTGGAAGGGGTCAATGCCGTTCATCAGATGAACATCTGGACCATCTGCTCCCATATCCTGGCGCTGTCCGCCCACGTGGACGTAAAACCCGAGTACAAGGGACAGCAAGCCGAGGTTCTACGACAGATCGAACAACTGCTCTTTGAGCGTTACCACATCACCCACACGACCCTCCAGGCCGAGTGCACCCGCTGCGTCGACGGGCCGGTCATCAAGGACCTCCGGCACCGACCGCGCCACGGCCAGAGCCATGACGACCATCACCACGCCCATGCGCACTGCACCCACGGCCCCCACGGACATCATCACGGGCATTCACACTAGCAGGCCGGAGGCGCAATCGCAATGCTCCCCTACACACTGATTCAGGAAGCCGACGACCGACTCAGGAAGCGGGTTCGTCGCACCGAGCTCATCCACTCCCATCACTTCAGCGAGAAACTGGGAATCCCGATCTATTTCAAGTGCGAGAACCTCCAGCGCACCGGTGCGTTCAAGATCCGAGGCGCCCTGAACTTCATGACGTCGCAGCCGCGGGAGGCACTGGCAAAGGGTGTCATTACCGCTTCTGCCGGTAACCATGCCCAAGGAGTCGCGTTCTCGGCCGACCTGCTGGGAGTGCCGTCCACGGTGTTCATGCCGGAAAGCACGCCGCCGCAGAAGGTCTTTGCCACCCGTGACTACGGCGCCGAGGTGGTACTCACCGGCCGCAACTTCGACGAGGCATACGCTGCAGCGGTCCAGGCGCAGGAGGAACGGGGCGCCCTCTTCGTCCACCCCTTTGACGACCCGCTCGTGATGGCCGGGCAAGGCACCATCGGCCTGGAAGTTCTCCAGGAGCTTCCCGATGTAGCCAATATCCTCGTCCCCATCGGCGGCGGCGGTCTCATCGCGGGCATCGCCACGGCCATCAGAGAAACCCACCCCCACGTGCGGATCATCGGCGTTGAAACAGCGGCGGCCCCATCCGCCCACTATTCGCTGCAAAAGGGGAAGATCGTCCAGGTCCCCGTGACGGTCACCCTTGCCGACGGCATCGCGGTCAAGAAGCCAGGGGTGAACACCTTTCCCATCATCAGGGACTTGGTGGACGAGGTGGTCTTGGTGGAAGAAGAGGAGATCGCCCTTGCCATCGTGGCGCTGCTGGAGCGAACCAAGCTCTTGGTCGAGGGGGCCGGGGCCGTTCCGTTGGCCGCGCTTCTCAACCGGCGGGTGACTGATCTTTCGGGAAAAACGGTCTGCGTGCTGTCGGGCGGGAATATCGACGTGAAGACCATCTCAGTAGTGGTGGAACGGGGTCTGGTGGCTGCCGGGCGCTACCTGAAGCTGAAGGTGGAGCTGGACGATCTCCCCGGTGCCCTGGCGCGACTTGCGACGGAAATTGCCGAGGCTAAAGCCAACATCTCCATCATCACCCATGACCGGCGCTCGAAATCGCTCCCCATCGGCAAGACCGAGGTCCTCATCGAGCTGGAGACCCGGGGGTTCGAGCACATTCAGGAGGTTATCTCTCACCTGCAGGGGGTGGGGTATCTGGTGGATGTGCTGAAATAAGGCCGGAAACGAATTCCGCCGTAAGTGGTGCCACGGTGCCGGCCCCGGCCAGCCCCGGACGCCACAGATCGGCGATGCTATCCACATCATACCAGACAGGGAGGAGCTCGACCCGCACGCCTACCGCCTTGGCTCGAGCCAGCGAGTGCTCCAGGACCTCCCCGGTGGACCAGGGGATATCGCGGAAAAGCTCCGGCCGGTGTTGCTTCAGAGCCAGGAGGTAGTAACCGCCATCTTCAGAGGGACCATAGACCGCGTCCACCGCCCGGTGGTCCAACAGATCGAACGCCAGCCGCACATACTCTTCAGGCAGGTCGGGGGAGTCGGTACCGATCACGGCAACTTCACCATACCCTTCACCGAAAGCAAGCCGAAAGGCCGAATCGAGCCGCGCCCCCAGATCACCCCCCTCCTGGGGACGACATGCCCACCCCGGAGCCGCCTCTTCAAAGAAACGGCCGCTTCCTTCCCCGGGCTCGTAGAAGAGCAGGAGATCCACGCCGACCATTCGGGCACACTTCGCAAGGATATCCAGCAGCATCCGCCGGTAGAGCTCAGCGGCATCCCCGGGAGAGAGGGGGGGGGTCAGCCGTGTCTTCACCCGGCCGGCCATCGGTCTTTTGGCGAAGATCATCAAAGCTTTTCGACATGGCTGAAGGCTCATGGGCAGGGGGTTTACAGCGGACAACGGCTAGCGTTATCCACAACTTTGGGGGTTTTCCACATAGTTATCCACACGGGATGTCGTCAGCCGCTTCGGCGCGTATTAACAAGGAACGTGCGTGAGTACATGAACTACGCTCATGCCTTTCGCTTATCCTGCTCAATGGCGGCATAGGCGGAATGCTTGTGGATCGACTCGAAATTTTCGGCTTCCACCGAGAACCAGGTTATGGCCTCATGGGCGGCTAGAGCCAGGGTCGCTTCACGGACGATATCCTCCACGAATTTCGGATTCTCGTAAGCCCGCTCGGTCACGAACTTCTCGTCGGCACGCTTGAGAAGCGACCACACCGGGCTGGAACCGCAGCCCTCGATCAGTTCCACCAGCTCCTCGATCCAGACGAAGCCGGCATACCGGACCCGTACCGTGATATGGCTGCGCTGGTTGTGGGCGCCATAGCGGGAAAGCTCCTTGCTGCACGGGCACAGAGAGGTTACCGGCACCTGGACCCCGAGCACGAAATCGAAGGTCTCGGCCAGAGTCCCCGTGAAGGTGCAGGTATACTCCATGAGGCTCCTGGCCCCGGACACCGGCGCCCGCTTCTCGATAAAGTAGGGAAACTCAATCTCCAGGTGGGCCGAGGATGCACCGAGCTTTTTTTTCATCTCCTGGAGGATCGGTTCCATCTTGTCCAGGGCGATATCCTCGCGGTAGGCGTTGAGGATCTCGATGAAGCGGCTCATGTGGGTTCCCTTGAAATGATGGGGAAGATCCACATACATGTTCACCCGGGCCACGGTCTGCTGGAACTTCCGGTTCTTGTCCATCACCACGATGGGATAGGAGATGTCCTTCACCCCCACCTTGCTGATGGGGATCTTGCGGGTGTCGCGGCTGGTCTGCATATCGGGCATTGGCGCGGACGTCGACGACCGTGTCTCGGAGGCCGTTGTACGGCTTTCTTCTGTTTTCTGTCCCTTCATGGCGTTTCCTTCCCGCCCCCCAGGCCCTGTCCACCAGTCACGTACGGAACCGGGTCCGCCACTCCCACTTCAGCAAACCCCTTGAGCCGCAGGCGACAGGAATCGCAAAGCCCGCAGGCAACTCCTGCGGGAGAGGGATCGTAGCAGGAGTGGGTGAGCCCGTAGTCGACTCCCAGAGCGAGCCCCTTCCGGATGATCTCCGCCTTAGTGAGACGCATGAGGGGGGCATGGATACGGAAGCGGCCCGTCCCTTCTACACCAACCCGGGTCGCCAGATTGGCCATGGTTTCGAATGCGGAGATGTACTCGGGGCGGCAGTCGGGGTAGCCCGAATAATCCAGGGCGTTCACGCCGATGAAGATGTCGAAGGCACCGAGCACCTCGGCCCACCCCAGGGCGAAGGAGAGAAAAATGGTGTTGCGCGCCGGCACATAGGTAACCGGGATATCATCCCCCACCCCCTCCTTTGGCACGGCGATATCGGCAGTCAGGGCGCTGCCGCCGACCTTGCGCAAATCGAACTCCACCACCATGTGTTCGACGGCCCCTGCGGGCCGCGCATTTCTTTTTGCCAGTTCCAGCTCTACGCTGTGGCGTTGGCCGTAGGAGAAACTCATTGCATGGGGCTCGAATCCCTCGGCCCGCGCAATGGCGAGACAGGTGGTGGAGTCGAGGCCGCCACTGTAAAGGACAACGGCTTTTCTAGTCATGGGAATACCTCGCCGGACAGGGCGTTTCATGGGCATGGAAGCCCAGAGTCATCGTACAACAGGAATGGATGAGGGACAAGGGTGAAGACACTACAGAAACCAGCTCACCGATCCGCAGAGACGCTCCAGCAAGCGTACATGCCAGCCCCGCTGCTCGTGTTCCTCAAGGACCACACGTCGCGATCCGGCAAGGTCCTCGGCGAACATTTCCGCCACCTGGCTGCCGAACTCGTGGCTGGCAACGATGGTATTCACCTCATAGTTGCGGTGAAAACTGCGCTGGTCGAGATTTGCCGAGCCGACGACCCCCCAGGCGTCGTCAATGAGCATGACCTTGGCGTGGAGAACCGGCCCCTGGCGCTCGAAGAGTTCGATTCCCTCCCGCAGGAGGGGGGTATAGTAGCTGCGGCTCACGAGACGCACGATGGGCACATCGTTCTTGGCGGGAAGTATGATCTGGACTCTGACGCCCCGCCGGACGGCCCGCAGCAGAGACCGAACCACCCGCGGTCCCGGCACGAAGTAAGGATTCATGATCCGGATCGACTCGCCCGCGCCGGCCATGGCGATACGGAAGGCATTGCGGATAAAGGAACGGGCATGGTAAGGGCCGTCACTGATGACCATTACGTCGGCATCACCGACCGCGGCCACGGGCAGGCGCTCCTGATGCCAAGCCGGTGAGGAACTCCCCTTCTCAGCAAGCCAGAACCCCCGAAAGAGCCGCGACAGATCTATGACCGCCGGTCCGTCGATCCTGATGCCCACATCCCTCCACCGTTCATGGGGAAAGCCGAACCCCGAATACTCGTCGCCGACATTGACTCCGCCCGTGAACGCGGTTTCCCCGTCGACCACAGCCATCTTGCGGTGATCCCGCTTGTCGAACCAAGCGATTCCCCCCTTGAAGGGGGGAGGATTGAAGGCGAGGCAGCGAACTCCGCCCTGTTCCAGCCGGCGGAAATAGGCGGAAGGTGTGTCGAAGCAACCAATGTAGTCATAGATAAGGGAGACTTCCACCCCGCGGGCAGCGGCGGCCAGCAGTGCTTCGGCAAAGGCCGCGCCCGTGGCGTCGTCGCGCACAATATAGAACTCGGCGTGGATATGGTGGCGCGCCTCGGCAAAGGCGCCGAGCATGGCCGGAAAGAAATCAGCCCCCGAGGTGAACAGTTTCACCCTGTTTCCCCGGGAATGGGCTGCCTCGGCGTTCCGCCTGAAGACCCTCAGAAAGCGGGGGGCGCGGGGAGTGCCCATAATCATTTTGCGGCGAACGATGGACATGGCCTTGCTCCTGCTTCAAGGGTAACGCAGGCACGCCGGGGGAGCAAGGGAAGATGGGCATGACGCAACAAAGGGGCGCGGAGTTTCCCCCGCGCCCCTAGGCACCCACTAGTGCGGCTTCGCCAGTGGTCGCCTCAGTCCTCGTAGGCGACCACCCTGACGAGGCCGATTGTTTCGCCCTTGTCATCGGTGGTCGGCGAGTCGGAGACGGAAACGATCCGCTTCACGCCATTTTCAGCTACGAATGCGTTGACCATGGCATCCAGGGCGAAAAGCTCCTGCATGGCCTTGAGGGGACGGAGCTCCATGCCAAACGTTTTGACCTTGTAACCCATGTCATCCTCCTTTTACGACGATTCGCCGCGGGTCCACTACTGGACGGATACCACTTCCTTCACTCCCGGCACCTTCTCCTTCAGGGTCCGCTCGATCCCCATCTTGAGGGTCATGGTGGACATGGGGCAGTGGCCGCAGGCACCGACCAGCTTAACCTTCACCACGCCGTCCTCGGTAACCTCAACCAGCTCCACGTCACCGCCATCCGCCTGGAGCGCGGGGCGGACCAGATCAAGAACCTTCTTAACGTCTTCCAGCATTGTTGTCTCCTCCTTGGGTTGTGTTCTCTGCTTGATGTGTGGCTCACGGAACGCCAGGGCTGGTGAGAGGGAAGGGGTCGAGGATCTCCGCCAGACGCCCGGCCGACAGGAGCTGCCGGTCTTCCACGATCTGCCGGATACTCCGGCCCGTGGCAGTCGATTCCTTGGCCACCTCCGCGGCCGCGGCATAGCCGATGTAGGGCGCGAGCACCGTGGCCAGTCCTACCGACTGCTCCAGGTACCGGAGGCAGCGCTCCCGGTCCGCAGTGATGCCGGCGATGCAGGCATCAGCCAGCTTGGGCACCGTGTTCTTCAGGATTTCAAGGCTGAACAGAAGGTTGAACGCGATGACCGGCATCATGACGTTAAGCTCCAGCTGCCCTGCCTGGGCGGCGAGCATGATTGTCGTGTCCGCACCCATCACTTGAAAGGCGACCATGTCGGTCACCTCGGCCATGACCGGGTTGACCTTCCCCGGCATGATAGAGGAGCCGGGCTGCAGCGCCGGCAGCGCGATCTCGGCCAGCCCGGTCCGGGGGCCAGAGGAAAGGAGCCGCAGGTCGTTGGCGATACGGGCGAGGTTTACGGCAAGTCCCTTGAGAGCGGAGGAGAGGGCCACGAAGGGGTCCATGTTCTGCATCCGCTCAACCAGGTTCGCACCCCGTACGAGGGGAAAGCCGGTTTCCCGGGCGAGCTCTGCCACCACAAGATCGATGTAGGCCGGCTCGGCGTTCATGCCGGTACCTGCCGCGGTGCCGCCGATACCCAGTTCCGCAAGGCCCGGCACCGCCCCCTCGATGGCGGCCAGGTTCTTCTCCAGCGCCACGGCCCACGCCTCGAACTCCTGGCCGAGACGGATCGGCACCGCATCCTGCAGGTGAGTCCGGCCGCTCTTGAGAATGCCGTCGAATTCAGCGGACTTTTTCCGAAGCGCGGCAACGAGTCCCTCTAGGGCCGGCCGGAGATCCCCCGCCACCCGAAGGGCCGCCAGACGCATGGCCGTGGGGAAGACGTCGTTGGTGGACTGGGCCATGTTCACGTGGTCGTTGGGATGGACGGGAGCATACCTGCCCCGCTCCTCTCCCAGCAGTTCATTGGCCCGGTTGGCGAGGACCTCGTTCACGTTCATGTTGTGGGAGGTGCCGGCGCCGGCTTGAAACGGGTCCACCACGAAGTGGGCATCAAAGGCACCGGCCAGGCACTCGTCGGCCGCCCGGACGATAGCGTCTCCAAGCCGGGAATCGAGCCTGCCCGTGGCCATGTTGGCCCGGGCCGCACACATTTTGACGAGCACCGTCGCCCGGACGAGGGCCGGATGGGGCCGCAGCCCGGAGATGGGGAAATTCTCCACGGCCCGGACCGTCTGGGCGCCGTAGTAGGCGTCCGCCGGAACCCGCACCTCACCGAGGGTATCCTTCTCGACCCGGAACGTCACGCGTCAACCCCTTCCTGTCCCGGCTCCCCGCTTACCGCTGGAGCGCATTGTACTTTTCGGTTACGATCCGCAAGTGCTCCGCCTCCTCGTCGCGCAAGGCACGGAGCATGCTCTTGCCTTGGGGGTCGGTTGCCTTCTCCATGAGCTCTTCGAAGTGGGCGATTCCCTTTTTCTCGATCTCCATGGCTATTTCCAGTGCCTGGCGATCATCGGTGTCGAACGCCACCTGCTTCTCGCCCGGGCCGGCCGGGTCGAGGGAGACGGTGGAGCCGCCGTAGAAGACCCAGCGGCCCCCCTCGTGGAGCGACTGGTAGAGTTCGTTGAGCTTGAGGTAGTGCTGCTCCTCCGTGCGGGCGAGCCAGCGGAAGATCCGTTTGCCTTCCGGATTGAACGTCTTGTGCTCGGCCCGTGTGTAGAAGTCGAAGGTTTCTTTCTCGATCTCCATGGCCCTCATGATGGCATCGAGCATTTCCTTGCCGTGTTCGTTCATTGCTGTTCCTCGCTGAGTGGTAGTGTCAAGCCGAGCAGTTCATCAACGGTGCGGGAGAGATAGACCGAGCAGCCGAGTTCCGCCGGAAGCCGCAGGTCGATATCGTAACGGTCGCCCACAAAGAGGCATTCGGAGGGTTTCCGGCCGAGGGCGGCAAACAGAGCTTCCAACGCCTGGAGATCCGGCTTAGGCCGCCAGCTGTCCTCAATAGTGACGACACGGCGAAAGAGCCCCGTCACGCCGATGGCATCCATGATCCGGCCGGAAAGGGCACGGTTGTTGTTGGTATAGAGGTACAGCTCCCGGTTAGCGCCGAGAGTGCGCAGGAGTTGCACCACCCGACTATCGCGCCGCAGGTGGGGTTCCGGTGCCACCTCGGCGGCAAAGCGACGATGAAGCTCCCTGAGGTCTCCGCCGAGTTCCCGACAGGCATCGCTCAGGGAGGCCTCCCTGCCGAAGCGGGCGGTCAGTTCGCGCCGGACCCGCCGGACAATCTCGCCCGCCTCTTCCGGGCTCACGCTGAGCAAATCCGCCAGATAGCGGTCGGCGCAGGCTGCGATCTGCCCTCCCAACGACTCACTCTGGTAGAGAGTGCCGTCCAGATCGAACACGATGGCCCCGATACCGGTCAGCATGAAGCGTATCTCCGGGGCCACAATGGCGCGGGCTGTCGCAGGAAACAGTCTATCACCTGAGCCGGGGCTGTCAAAAGAGCTTGCTCCAGTCGCGCATGCAGAGCAGGCGGGGATTCTCGACCCCCTTTGCCTGCACGAGAATCTTGAAGGTGTCGCCCATCCCCCCCTCGGGCAGGACGAGCTTCTTCAGCACCAACCGGATCTTGATCCGCTCCTCTTCGGTGGCGGCCGCCGCCTCCAGGGCCATGAGTTCCTCCATGAGCCCCGCAGCCATGAGAAAGCGGTACTGCTCGCCGAACCAAGCCTTGTGCAGCCCCAGTTCCTCACCACGTAGGATGAGCGTCGTGAAATCCACATGGCTCGTGATGTCCTGATGACCGACTCGTTGGTACGGGTCTTCCTGGATCGTGTGGCGGAAGTAGCAGAGAAGGGTTCCGTTCTGGCGCATGGGGCCGTAAAGTTCGGGCGAGAGGAAACCGTAATCGACTGTCAGCACGAAGCCCCGCTCCAGGCAGCGGGCGACCCCCTCCAGCCATCGGCAGGCATTGAGGTTGATCTCGGTCCGCTGCCCCGGCTGGAGATTGACGTCGATCCGCCGAAAATAGTCGGCCAGGTCGGGCGTCGAAGGAAGGTCGAGCTGTTCGGCGAAGCCATCGCCGTCGGCGGTAACGAAGACTTCCCGCAGGCCGGCAGGGGTCATTTCAACCACATGGGTCGGGAAGGAGTCGATGAGTTCGTTGGAGTAAAGGCAGCCGGTAAACGTGAGGGTACCCCCCATCAGCTCGGCAGGATCGTTCCACGCCACGCGATCGAGGTGCTCGGCCAACACCTGCCGTTGGGCTTCGGCCAGGGACGGCTCAGCCTCCACGAGCCGCAGGGTGAGGCTGGCATAGAGTTCCGGGTTCAGCTCCCGGACGGCGTCGAGCACATCCGCCGCCAGACGGCCGTGGCCGGCGCCGGCCTCCACCAGGGTGAAAGGCGCCGGGCATCCCATGACCTCCCACATCCGGCAGATCTCCCGTCCGATGAGTCGGCCGAAGACCCGATGAACGTTGATGCTGGTGTAGAAATCCCCCTCGGCACCCACCTTGCGGCCCGGGGACGTGTAGTAGCCGAGGCCCGGCTCATACAGGCACGCCGCCATAAAGTCGGCAAAAGGGATACGTCCGCCCCGCTCCTTGATCCGGTCGTGAATGATGCCGCGCAGCCTGGAATCGTCGATCTGTTCCACAAACCCTCCCGAAAAATACGATTGTATAGTGTAAGGGCCGCTATTTGTCAATCACCGGTACGGCTCAACGATTTCTTGCTCTCAGCAGAGGACAGTGGTACAAACTATCTGTGTGAACATGCAGCAGCCTTCGCCGCCGTCCACCGGCGGCCCCGGTACAACTCATCCAGCCCCGTGCGGCATGGTGGGATGGTTCAGCGTCTGACGGTCATGGCCGGAATTCCGGCCACAAGGGGGTATTTCTCCCTTGCGAAGCCAACTTGAAATGATATGGTATCTGTGATCCGAGCTTAATTAGCAGGATCAAAATAATAACTGATCATCCCTACTCATGACCAGCTCCGACCTCGTATCGCGAAGCGCACGCTTCGCCCTGGTGATGCTGTTCCTCGCCGCGCTCGTCCTGACGAGCCGCGTCAACTATCTCTTATTTCATACGCTTACCGAAATCGTCACCGTAGTCGCGGGATGCGGCATCTTCATGGTCGCTTGGCACGCCCGGCGCCAGATCGATAACCACTGCATTCTGCTCATCGGCATCTCCCACCTGTTCGTGGCAATCATTACCCTGTTCCACGCCCTGAGCTACCGGGGGATGGGGGTCTTCCCCGGCGCGGGCACAAACCTCTCCACCCAGCTCTGGATCGGCTCGCGACTGCTGCAGGGAGCGTCGCTGGCGCTTGCACCGCTGTTCGTCAGAAAGCGGCTCAATCCCTCTGTTACCGTTACCGCTTACATGGCCGCAACGTCACTTTTCCTGCTGTCAATCCTGTGCGGGGATATCTTCCCCCTCTGCTTCTCGGACGAGGTGGGGCTCACCCCGTTCAAAAAGGGCGCCGAGTTCCTGGCTGGGATATTCATTCTCGCTGCCCTGACAGGCTTGCTGACCAAGCGCCGGCACTTCGACGCCCGAGTGTTCCGGATGCTTTCGCTCTCCCTGGTCTTTCTTGCAACGAGCGGCTTCGTTTTTGCTCTCAACACCGGCATCTCCAGCCTCACCGGCATGACGGGACATCTGCTTACGCTCGGCGGCTTCATACTCATCTACCGCGCCATGGTGGAAACGGGGCTGGAACGCCCCTACGATCTGCTGTTCCGTGACCTGAAAGAAAGCGAAGAGCGCTACCGCAGCCTCTACAACAGGACTCCCGTCATGCTCCACTCCATTGACCGGGAGGGAAAAATCGTCAATGTCAGCGATTTTTGGCTGGAAACCCTCGGCTACCGGCGCGACGAGGTGCTGGGCAGGCTTTCCGCCGATTTCATGACTGACGAGTCACGGTCGTACGTGATCGGGACGGTCGTCCCGGAATTCCTCCGTACCGGACGCACCAGAGATATCCCGCTCCATCTGCTGACCAGCAGCGGAAAGGTCATCGACGTTCTCCTTTCGTCTGAGGCGGAACGAGATGAAGAGGGAGAAATCGTGCGTTCCCTGTCGGTCATGACCGACGTGACGGAGCAGCGGCGTGCGGCCCGGCAGATCGAGCGACTCAACGAAAGTCTCGCCTCCCGGGCCATGGACCTGGAAGTGGCCAATGGCGACCTGGAGGCGTTCAACTACAGCGTCTCGCACGATCTGAGATCGCACCTGACCGTGATCCGGGGCTTCAGCGACGTTCTGCTCGAGATCTGCACAGACAAACTCGACGATGAATGCCGCAGCTACGTGCGTCACATCGGGGAAGAGACGGGGCGCATGAACGGACTCATCGGCACCCTGCTCGACTTTTCCCGCGTGGCCCGCGTAGAACTGGAACGGGTACCGGTCAACCTGAGCACGCTGGCAGAGGAAATTGCCCTGGAGCTCAGGATGAAGGACCAGGAGCGCATGGCAGAGTTCATCATTATCGATGACGCCGACGTGACCGCCGATCCGGGGCTCATGAGGGTTGTGATGGAGAATCTGCTGGGCAATGCCTGGAAATACACGGGCAGGCGGGAACAGGCCGTAATCGAGTTCGGCAAGGAAGAGATGGAGGGTCAAACCGTGTTTTTCGTCCGGGACAACGGAGCGGGGTTCTCGTCACAACAGGCCGACAAACTCTTTCTTCCCTTCCAGCGCCTCCACGGCCGGAGCGAATTCCCGGGGCACGGCATCGGCCTCGCAACGGTCCACAGGATCATCTCCCGCCATGGTGGCACAATCTGGGCCCAAGGGGAAGAGGGCGCCGGAGCCGTATTCTATTTTACGCTGTAACGCGGCAGTCATCAGCGGATGACGCCAGGGCGCGAATGCGCTCCTCGCTCCTCTGGCCCGGCAACCCATCCCGGAGCGCCCGAAGATCCAGAAACCTCTCCTCGCGAAGCAGCTCCTCGCATCCCTCAGCGGTAAGCGGCCTGCTGAAATAGTATCCCTGCACTTCTTCGCAGCCGTGCCGATAGAGGAAATCAATCTGCTCAAGAGATTCGACCCCTTCGCCGACGGTCTTCATGCCGAGGCCGTGGGCCATGGTGATGATGGTCCGCACCAGAATGGCGTCGTCCGGATCGCTCGCTATGTCGCGGATGAACGATTGATCGATCTTCAGGTTCGTAATCGGGAACCGCTTGAGATACCCCAGAGACGAATAGCCGGTGCCGAAATCGTCCACGGCGATGTCGATCCCCATATCCGCCAGGGAGCGGAGGATCGACACGGACTGCTCGGCCCGCTCCATGAGGAGGCTTTCGGTCAGCTCCAGCTCCAGCCAGCGGGGGTCGAGACCCGTTTCGGCCAAGGCGTCGGCGACCATCTGGATGAGATTTTCCTGACGGAACTGCCGGGCCGAAAGGTTCACCGCCATCCTCAGTGGCGGGAGCCCCGCATCCTGCCATGCCTTGTTCTGGGCGCAGGCGGTGCGCAGGACCCACTCGCCGATGGGCACGATGAGCCCCGTTTCCTCGGCCAGAGGGATGAACCTGGCCGGCGGCACGAGCCCCATCTCCGGGTGGTTCCAACGCACAAGGGCTTCCACCCCGCTGATCCTTCCGGTCCGCAGATCGACCCGAGGCTGGTAGCAGAGCAGAAACTCATGCTGCCGAATCGCCCGATGGAGGCTCGTTTCCAGAGCCATCCGCTCGAAGACCCGCGTGTTCATCTCCTCTGAATAGAACTGGTAGTTGTTCTTCCCCTGCTCCTTGGCATGATACATGGCGGCATCGGCATTCTTGAGGAGCGCATCCACCGTGTCGCCATCGGAGGGGAAGAGGGTGATACCGATGCTTGCCGTGATGTAGAGCTCGTGTCCCATGAGCAGGAACGGCGTGGAAAATACGCCGAGCAGCTTCTTGGCCACAGTGGTCACGTCATGCATTTCCTTTACATTGGGAAGGATAAGGATGTATTCGTCCCCTCCCAGCCGCGAAACCGTGTCGCCGCCGCGCACGCAGTTGCGCAGGCGGTTGGCGACGGCCTTGAGCAGCATGTCTCCCACCGTGTGCCCCAGGGTATCGTTGATCTTTTTGAAGTTGTCGAGATCCAGGAACATGACGCCGATGGGATTGCGACGGCGGAAGGATTCCAGAGCGAGCGCCTGCCCAAGGCGGTCCTGCAGGAGATTACGGTTGGGAAGGCCGGTCAGGGGGTCGTGAGTGGCCTGGTAGACCAGCTGTTCCTCGTAGCGCCGCTGGTCGCTGATATCATTCATGATGCCGATGTAATTGGTGACTGCGCCATCACGGTCGCGCACCGGCGCCACGTAAAGTTCGTTCATGAACTGGCTGCCGTCCTTGCGGTAGTTGCGCAGGACAAAGTAGCCCTCCCTGCGTTCCTCCAGGGCCATGGCCAGCTTCCTGAGTTCCACCTGGTCCCGGTCATCCCCCCTGAGAAAACGCGGGTTCTTCCCAAGAACCTCGTGTCCCGCGTAGCCGGTCATCCGCTCGAATGCAGGATTCACGTAAATGATTAGGTTTTCGCCGTTAGTCGCGTCGGTGATAGTGATGCCGTTTACGCTCGACTCGATGGCCCGTTTGAAGACGAGGAGATTCTGCTCGTCCCGTTTGCGGGCGGTGATGTCCCGGACAATGCCGATCACTGCCCGGTGATCTTCAAAAACGATCCGGCTGACGGAAAGATCGGCAACGAAGCGGCTGCCATCCCGGCGGATCCCTTCCAGTTCATAGGCGAGCTGGCGTGTGCCATGGCCGCCGGATGCCTGTACCGCAAATCGGAAATAGCCCCCGTCGGCCGACAGCAGGCAGTCGATGGCCATGCCGGCGGCCTCATCGTCCCGATAGCCGAACATCCGCTCGGCGGCCGGATTGAGGGAACGGATCGTGCCGTCTTCCCCGAAAGTAATCACCCCGTCGACCATCTGGCGGAGGAGTACCTCCTCCCGGAAAACGGCCGCAACGGCCGTGCGGCGCAGGGGACGCACAATGAAAGCCCACAGAAACGGCGCGGCAACCGTGACGAGCCCCATGCTGTCGACAAGTGCATCCTTAAACTCGACTTCACGGCCGGTAACTTGGGGCAGGACCGCCATGAGCAGCATTTCGATCAGAAAAATGATCGAAAGCAGCACGATGAACTGCCGCACCGGTGAAGGAAGGCGGTAGTGGAGTGCGGAGATTTTTGTGAAATCCATGCTGAACTCCGCTGAGAGGGGAATAGCCCGCCCGGCCCGCGCGACAGCGGGACATCAGGGATACGGGAACACTACTCAATACGTATCGGCATCCGTCGCGCAAACTTTACCGCCTTCTGTCACCGATGACCGTCACCCCCCGACAGACACGTAACGGGCGGCAACGGCGGCGGCGACGCGGGCCACCTCGGCCCGCAAATCGGGAGGGGAGAGGACCTCGGCATGAGCACCGTAGGAGAGAACCCAGGCGATGATCTCCATGCGGCCGCCTGCGGTGAAGGAAAGGATGCAGGCGCCGTCGGACTCCATACGGACCTGCTGGGTGGGATGCCAGATCCGGTCGCGGACTGTGTGGGCAAGTTCGGGCGAAAAGCGGATCGCCACCGACAGGGGTTCCTCCTCAACGATCCCGAAGGCATCCCGCAGCCGCTCGGACGGCCGGTAGTCATCGGGGATCTCGAACCGGTCGCGGGTCACCTCAACGGCGGTGATCCGTTCGGCTGCGAACGTGCGCAGCGCCCGCCGGTTGTGAGCGTAACCGACCAGATAGAGCCCTCCCTTGTAGAAGACCAGGGTATAGGGGTCTACCTCGTACAGGGCGGGACGACCCTGCCCCTTGGCCTGGTAGGAAAGCCGTACCCGGTACTGGTAAATGAGGGCATCGCGCAGGCTGCGCAGCCCATCCCCAACCCGTGAATAGTCGCGCCGTCCCTGCAGAAGCGGAACGGACACCTCGGCAATCCGCTCCATATGGGCCGCGTAGCGTGGGGGGAGGACCGAGCTCACCTTGCGGAAGACCGCATCCAGGTCCTCCCGGAAGGGGGTGCCGTCAAGAAAATGAAGCTGGGTGCGGAAAAATGAGAGCGCTACCAGTTCCTGAAGGGTGAAGGTAATGGGGGGAACGTCCCGGAATCGGGTGATGAAGCGGTAGACCTTGCGCCCATCCTCCCAGTCGGAGATCAGGGGATATCCCGCCTCGTGGATGGCGGCCAGGTCACGGTGAATGGTGCGGCGGTCCACGCCGGTTTCCTCGGCCATTTCGGCAATGGTCACGCCGTGCCGCGCCTCGATGAGGCGGATGAGGTCATGGACCCGGGCTGCCTGGGAGTACTTTTTCGCCGGTTTTCCCTTTTTCATGGGGCACCTCCTGGGGAAGGGATGATAGCCCGGAACAGAAGGCGGGAAAAGCGGAAAAAGGTCCGCCGGAGGCCGACCGGGACAGGCGTGCCGCTGCGTGCAGCCTGCCCCCCAGCCGGGGAGGATATGACCGTCAGGCGCCCCGTGAAAGAGCGGCGAAGCGGACAGCGAGCGTATCGCGCCGGTAGTCGAAGATCGCCTTAAGCCGCTTCGCCACAACGGGCGCGGAAAGACGTCCGATGATGCCGAAGGGGAGTATGTAGTGGACGATATCTCGCATTTCTACCCCGCCGGACACTTCCAGAAAGTGGTGCTGGTGGTGCCAGAAACGGTATGGCCCGAAACGCTGCTCGTCCACGAAAAGAGAGGGCTCCGCGCAATGGGTGATCTCGGTAACCCACGGCAACCGAAGGCCACCGAATGGTGAGACCGCATAGGTTACCACCATCCCCGCATGGGTCCGCTCCGGCACCGGCGAGGTAATGACGAACCCCATATCCGGCGGGGTAATGGCGGCAAGATTGCGCGGATCCGAGAAAAAGTCCCAGGCTACCGTCAACGGCACGGGCAGGATCTGCGTTCTGGACAATTGATACATTTTCATTGAAAACTCCATACCTGGCCGCGCATAATGACGGCAGCCCTTCTTCCAGCATACCTCCGAAACCGTTCGGGGCAAGACATCATATCCGTTTGCACGGACAGCCGGCAATGCTATAGTACATTCAAATAAACAGATTAAATGGATTCGACAACAATCCTACGTATGCGCGGCAATATCGTTTCCCTCATCGCCCTTGCGGCCGGAGTCATCCTGTCACTGCTTCTCGGCTGGTTCGCCGTGGGAAACTACCGGAGCGCACGCCCCATTGCCGAAGGGAACCTCCGGGGGCTTGCCCTTTCACTCACGTCGGCGCTGGAATCGATTGCGGCACGCGACTCGTCCCTGGCTTCACTGGCCGCCTTTCGCGCCCGGGACATCGCCTATATCTCGGTCATCGACCGCAACGGCACCATCGTCTTTCACTCCAATGCCGACCTGATCGGATCGCGGGTGACGGATCAACGGTACGTGACGGTTCTCGGCGGACGGGGCTTGGCGGAAAACCGCATCAGACTCGGCACGGGCGAAGAGGTGTACGAATATCATGCCCCCCTCCACCTCCCCGGCCGAACCCTGGCCCTGCGCCTGGCACTTCACCCCTGGCGAGCCGATGCGGTGATCCACCGGGCCAGGGTAGGCATGGTCGTGCTGTTTTCGCTGCTGGCGGCGGCCTGGACGATGGGGGTGCTCCTCTATCGCTACGCCCGCCGGGCCCAGGAGCACCGGCTCGAAATGGTCCGACGGGAGCGGCTTGCGCAACTGGGAGAAATGGGGGCGGTGCTTGCCCACGAGGTGCGCAACCCCCTGTCCGGGATCAAGGGCTACGCCCAACTGCTCATGGAACGGAGCAACGACGATGAAAACCGGGAGTTCTCCGCACTGATCGTCACCGAGGCAATCCGGCTCGAATCGCTCGTCAGCGACCTTCTTGCCTACGCCCGGCCGGAGCCCGGGCCAGAAGGGCCGCTCCAGGTAAACGCGGTGATTGACCATGTGCTGGCACTGGTGGACCCCGAAGCGCGGGCCGCCGGCGTCACCATTGCGGCATCCCTTGCCGAAGGATTGGCCACAAGAGGAAATGAAGCGCGGTTGGAGCAACTCATTCTCAATCTGGCAAAGAACGGCATTCAGGCCATGCCGGACGGGGGAACGCTCACCGTTGTCACCCGGCGCGAAGGTAAAACGGTCGAGATCAGTGTGGCAGACCACGGCCACGGCATCGCCCCCCACGACCGGGAGCGGATATTCACCCCGTTCTTCACCACAAAGGCCCGGGGCAGCGGCCTGGGGCTCGCCGTCTGCCGCAAGATAGCCGAAGCCCATGGGGGGAGCATCAGCGTGGCGGATAATCCCGGCGGCGGCACCGTTTTTCGGGTAACACTCCCCCTTCACCGATGAGAGGCATACTACACACATGACGACACGCATACTCATAGCCGAAGATGACAGCACCTTCCGGGGATTTCTCAGGACAGTCCTCAAGGGAGAGGGATACGACATCAGGGAGGCCGCTGACGGAGAAGAAGCCCTGGCCCTGCTGCGCCGCGAATCCTTCGACTTGGTCCTCTCTGACCTGAGGATGCCCGGCATCGGAGGACTGGAACTTCTCCGGGCGAGCCGTGATGATGACTATCCGCCTGCATTCGTCATTCTCACGGCATTCGGAACCATCGAAGAAGCAGTGGCCGCGGTGAAAGAGGGGGCGGCTGATTTCCTCACCAAGCCCCTGAAGGACCCGGACACCCTGCGAGTTCTCGTAGGACGGGTCCTGTCCGGAAAGAGCCGTGAGCGGGAATACCTGGCCCTCAAGGAAACCGAAGCGGCGGGACTCCCGCCGGAGGATCTCATCTTCGCCGGCGAGGCCATGGCCCCGGTACGGCGACTCGTGGGAGAGGTCGCCCCCACCGGCACCACCGTTCTGGTAAGCGGGGAAAGCGGCACCGGCAAGGAGCTCATCGCCCGGGCCGTGCATCTCCTGTCACCCCGACACGGTGCCGGCTTCGTGGCGGTAAACTGTGCGGCAATCCCCGAAACCCTGCTCGAAAGCGAGCTGTTCGGCCACGAGCGGGGAGCCTTCACCGGCGCGGTCCAGGCCCGGCGGGGGAAATTCGAACTGGCCCAGGGGGGAACTCTCTTCCTTGACGAAATCGGGGAGCTCTCTCTCCCCCTTCAGGCGAAGCTCCTGCGGGTCCTCCAGGAGCGGGCCTTCGAGCGGGTGGGAGGAAACCGGGAAATTCGGGCGGACGTGCGGGTAGTGGCTGCCACCAACCGGGATCTGGTCGTTGAAATCCGCGAACGGCGCTTCAGGGAAGACCTTTTCTATCGCCTGAACGTGTTCCCCGTCGCGCTTCCCCCCCTACGGGAGCGCCGCGACGCCCTGCCACACCTGGTGAACTGGTTCATCCGTCGATTTTCGGGAGTAACCGGCAAAAAAATCCGGGGGATCGAACCCGATGCTATGGCGGCCCTCAAGCGCTACCCCTGGCCCGGCAACATCCGCGAACTCCAGAACGTCATTGAACGAGGAGTAATCCTCGCCCGGCACGCCCTGACCCTGGACGATCTCCCTGAGACCTTCAGGGCACCTCTTCCTGCCGGGCAGGACGGGGAAGGAGTTCTCAAGGGGCTGGAGCGGGAAGCAATCCTGGCCGCCCTCAAAAGCTGCGGCAACAACCGGCGCCTGACCGCCGAAAAGCTTGGCATCTCCCGGCGTACCCTCCAGTACCGCCTTCGGGAGTATGGGTTGGTGGGGGATGATCGGGACGGTGCAAATTAGTCGTGAACATGTGCAATTTCTGCACTGAAATAACTGTGAAACATTTCGTCGCTACAAAAAATTACAAGCCATTTCAGCATGATACACCAGACACCAACCCTGGCATGGTGCGTGGAATACTGATTGACAGAGATTGTCGATCCCGCATCGACACCACTAACCACACAGGGAGGAAAAAGAAATGACCAGAAAAGTTCTTGCAGTAGCAGTGATGGTGGCAGCCGGCGCCCTTGCCCTCGGCGGCGAGGCCATGGCTCGGGGCGGTAAGGGCCCCATGGCCGGCCAGGGGACCGGAGACCGGCTCCAGCTCCGCGACGGAAGCTGCCTCTCCAGTACGGCAACGGCAACGGCGGCGTCAGCTGCGACCTCGTCCCGCCAGCAACTCCGTGATGGCAGCGGAGCCGGCAC
This sequence comes from Geobacter sulfurreducens PCA, assembly GCF_000007985.2. Lineage (NCBI taxonomy): Bacteria > Pseudomonadati > Thermodesulfobacteriota > Desulfuromonadia > Geobacterales > Geobacteraceae > Geobacter > Geobacter sulfurreducens. The sequence goes on along the minus strand of NC_002939.5, from coordinate 498,874 downwards.
CGCCCGTCAGGGCGTCGGGACGGGAGCCATGAGGCGCCTCGGCCCCGGCGACGGCACCGGCAACGTAACTCCTCCCCAGGACGGCACCGGCTACGGCTCCGCCTATACCGGCGGAACCGCCCGGTAGTCGACTCACCAAGAGGTAAGGAACAACCATGATCAGAGGCCGCTCGACCCTCATACTCACGATTCTTGTCTTCCTGGCCCTTTTCCATGCGGGAAACGCCACGGCAGGCTGGGGATTCGGCTTCGGATGGGGATGGGAGAAGAGCGGCCTCGATCTCGATGAAGGCTACGACCTCAACACGGTAGTCACAGTGACGGGCACTATCGCCTCCGTCGAGCCAGGCGGCGATGGCAAGCATATGCTCGTAGCGATCAAAGAGGGGGAAGACGCCGTTGTCCTGGCGCTCGGTCCGCGCTGGTACTGGAATGAAAAAGGCTTCCCCCTGAAACCGGGCGACCGGCTCACTGCCAAGGGGGCCAAGGCCATCGGCAAGGACGGCACAATCTACCTCCTGACCCAAAAGGTCGGCAATAGCTTAACCGGCGAGGAAACCGCCATCCGGAGCGATGCAGGGCGCCCCTTCTGGTCCGGCAGCGGCCGTGGCAATACGACCCGGCCCACGGCTCCGATACGACGCGGAGGAGGACGACACGGGAGATGAAGCGAATGAATGAAACAACAAAGATCATGCTATGGCGCGGAAGGCTCTTGCTTCCGCTTTTTTTCGCGTGTGCCCTGCTTTGCCTCAGCTGGACAGCGGCCCTTGCCTCTGAGCGGCGAGACGTTTCCGTCGAGGGACGATGGGGTGCCGTGGGGCTGGGGGTCGATTTCGCCACGGGCGACTACGGCAGCGGGACCAGGACCGATTTCATCTCGGTGCCCCTCATCGTGGACCTCTACCCCACCGAGCGGCTGGACCTTGAACTGGTTATCCCCTGGGTGTACCAGACCAATGGCGACAATGCCTACGGCACGGTCATGCCCTACCGGCAGGGATATGCCCGCGGTGCCGCCACGGCGGCGGGCACCCGGTTTCAGGCGGGAGCCGGCGGCAATTCCGGCTCAACGGCAGGCGGATCAACGGGCTCGGCCAACGGCCTCGGCGACATTACCCTCACGGCCGGCTACATCATCATTCCCGAGGGAACGGTGGCGCCCCGGGTACGCCCGCTCCTCTACCTGAAGTTCCCCACCGCCGACGAGGACAAGGGACTCGGTACCGGCAAATTCGACGCAGGTGGAGGCCTTTCGCTGGACAAGTGGCTCGGGGACTGGCGTCCCTTCGGTGAAGCTGTCTGGATCGTCCAGGGCTCCTCCGACCTCTACGCCACCAAGGACTACCTCAGCTACGAGGCCGGCCTCGGCAGGCAGTTCACGCCATCTCTCTATGCTGCGATCCTCGGTCGTGGCGCAACGGCCCCGGCAGAGGATTCCGACGCGCCGTTCGAGGGGCGGCTCAAGGGTGTCTACGCCTTTGATTCTATGGCTCTGGAAGGCTATGTGGCTGCAGGGCTGTCAGACGCAAGCCCCGACTTCGCCGCAGGGCTGGCGGTTTTCTATGACTTTTGACGGGCAGGGAGCAGCAGTCCGGTCGTCTTGCGCAACCGCCGTGCTGCTCTATACTTAACCCTGTTAATTCATTTCACGTTCAGGAGGAACTCGAATGAAAACCCGAAATCTCGCATGGGGAATGGCCCTCACCCTGGTAGCGGGCGTCGCCTGGGGGAAAGAGGATGTCATGAAACGTGCGCAGGGGCTCTTCAAGCCGATCCCTGCCAAGCCGCCGGTCATGAAGGACAATCCGGCCAGTCCGTCCAGGGTCGAGCTGGGGAGGATGCTGTTCTTCGATCCGCGGCTTTCGGCTTCGCACTTAATCAGCTGTAACACCTGTCACAACGTAGGCCTGGGCGGCACCGACATCCTGGAGACATCCATCGGTCACGGCTGGCAAAAGGGGCCACGCAACTCCCCCACTGTGCTCAATGCCGTCTACAACATCGCCCAGTTCTGGGACGGCCGTGCCGAGGACCTGGCAGCCCAGGCCAAGGGGCCGGTTCAGGCATCGGTGGAGATGAACAACAAGCCCGAAAACCTGGTCGCCACCCTCAAGAGCATTCCCGGTTACCCTCCCCTTTTCCGCAAGGCCTTCCCCGGGCAGGGTGATCCGGTAACCTTCGACAACGTGGCCAAGGCCATCGAGGTCTTCGAGGCCACGCTCGTCACCCCCGATGCCCCCTTCGACAAATACCTGAAGGGCAACCGCAAGGCCATCAGCAGCACAGCGGAACAGGGGCTCGCCCTCTTCCTGGACAAAGGATGCGCGGCCTGCCACAGCGGCGTCAACATGGGCGGAACCGGCTACTTCCCCTTCGGCGTCCGTGAAGATCCGGGGCCGGTGGTGAGACCCGTGGACGACACCGGCCGTTACAAGGTGACCAGCACGGCCGCGGACAAATACGTGTTCCGTTCGCCGAGCCTGCGCAACGTGGCCATCACCATGCCCTACTTCCACTCGGGCAAGGTCTGGAAACTGAAGGACGCCGTCAAGATCATGGGGAGCGCTCAACTCGGCATCTCCATCACCGACGCCGACGCTGACAAGATTGTCACGTTCCTCAACACCCTCACCGGCGCGCAGCCGAAGGTGATGCACCCTGTCCTGCCGCCCAACTCGGACGATACCCCCAGGCCGGTCAGCAACTGACAGCGCTTTGCACCGGCAACGAAAAAAGGCTTCGCGGATCATCCGCGAAGCCTTTTGATTTTTATGGTGCCCAGAGACGGAATCGAACCGCCGACACGAGGATTTTCAGTCCTCTGCTCTACCAGCTGAGCTATCTGGGCGAAAAGAGCTTTAGGTTATAAACCGAAGCAGGGTTTGTGTCAACCCTTTTTTCGAGTAATCCGGAGCCGGCACGAGGATACTCAGCCCCCTGATCCCCGCTCAGGCGCGGGATATGAACCGGCAGTCGCGGGTGTCGACTTTGATCTTCTCGCCAACCTCCAGATAGGGAGGGACCTGGAGGGTGAGGCCGGTTTCGAGGGTGGCCTCCTTGGTCTGGGCAGTGGCGGTGGCATTCTTGATGACCGGCGGGGTATCGGTGATGGTCAGCTCCACCACCTGGGGCGGATCGACGCTGACGAGCCGCTCTTGGAAGAGACCGAGGACCACCTCGGTTCCGTCGAGGAGGTAGGGCTGGATGACCTGGAAGGACTCGGCGTCCATCTCGAACTGTTCATAGGTCTCCATATCCATGAAGACGCCGCGGTCGCCGTCGGCGTAGAGGTATTGCCCCTTGTGGCGCTCGAAGTCGGCCTCTTCCACCTTGTCGCCGGAGCGGAAGGTCTTGTCGAGCACCTGGCCGGTCAGGAGGTTGCGGTAGCGGGTCTTGACCATGGTGCTGGCCCCCCGGGCGGACGGGGACTGGAAGTGGACGTCGAGGATGAGGCACGGGGAGTTGTCGAGCTTGATGACAAGGCCGCGTTTGAAATCGGATGTGGTAAGCATGTGTCGTTCTCCATGGGTAAAAAATCTCGCTATTCTTACCAGAAAAATGCTACAAAGACAACCGTATGAACGGGGCATGATGCCCCGCGGAGAGCCCATGAAGATCGATACCGACCACATCAAGCTCGACAGCTTTCTCAAGGCGGCGAACCTGGTTGCCAGCGGCGGCGAGGCAAAAATCATCATCGCAGAAGGTGCCGTGCGGGTGAACGGCGAAACCGAGCTTCGCCGGGGCCGCAAGCTTCGCCCGGGAGACCAGGTGGAGGTGGCGGGCGAGTGCTTCGTCATTGAGTAACCAAGGAGCGGCTGTGGACCGTGAAACCGTAAGCTGCCCCGCCTGTGGGTTCAGCAGGGACATGCCGGCCGGGACCATTCCCGACGGCGCCCAGGTCACCTGTCCCCGGTGCAGGGATACGTTCATGTTCGCCCGAGGCGCTGCTGCCGAAGCCGACCCGGTTCCGACGATCGCGTCTCCGCAGGGTCCGGAAGCAGCCGTTGCCGCCCCCGCAGCCCCGCCAACGGCCTGCCCCCGGACCCTTCGCTTCAGCTTCACCGGCGCGGCCAGGGAATACTTCGGCATCTGGATCGTCAACACCCTTCTCAAGATCCTCACCCTGGGGGTCTATTCGGCCTGGGCCAAGGTCCGCAAGCGCCGCTACCTCTACGGCAACACCATGCTCCACGGTGCGCCCTTCGACTACCTGGCCAATCCCCGAGTCCTGTTCCGGGGCTGGCTCATCGGGGTGCTGGCCTTTCTGCTCTATACCCTCGGGACCAATTACAGCCCCACCCTCTCCTTCGTCATCGGCGCCCTGTTCTTCGCGGCCGTGCCGTGGCTCGTGGTCCGCTCGCGCCTCTTCAACCTCCGCAACACGAGTTATCGTAACCTGCGCTTCACCTTCCGGGCCGACTACCGCCAGGCCTACCTGGTCTACGGGCTCCTCTCCCTGCTGGTGCCGCTGACGCTGGGACTCCTCTACCCCTATGCGGCCTACCGGCGAAAACGATTCCTCGTGGAAAACTCCGCCTACGGTACGACTTCATTTTCCTTCACCGCCACGACCAGGGATTTTTACCTCCTCTACCTCAAGGCCGTGGCAGGCTTTGTTGCGATCGTGATAGTTGCGGTCCCGTTTCTGTTCCTGGCCGGAGGGGCGTTTCTGCCTGCGGGTACGGGAGGCCCCTGGCGACTGGCAGCCGTGCTGCCGGCGTTCCTCATTCCCCTGGCCTACCTTTATTTCGTCATCTATATCAGCACCAACGAGACGAACCTCGTCTGGAGCGGCACGCAGGTAGCAGGCGCCCGTTTCACCTGCTCGCTCCGGGCCCGTCACATGGCATGGCTCTATCTCTCCAATGCCGTGGCCATCTTCCTGACCCTGGGGCTCATGATCCCGTGGGCCACGGTGAGGGTCCTCCGCTACCGGATGGAGAACCTGACAGTCCTTGCCACCGGAGACCTGGAGGAGTTTGCCGCGGCACCGACCGAGGAGGTTACGGCCACCGGCGAGGAGATCGGCGACATCTTCGGCATCGATGTGGCCCTATGAGTGAAGCACGCGGCCTGTTCTACGACGGGATCAGTTCAGCCCAAACCGCGGTCACGCTGGTTGTGGAAGGCTCGAAGCTAAGGGTGCGGGGAGAGGGAATGGAGCGAACCTACCTCATCACCGAGGTGACGGTTTCACCCCGGCTGGCAACGGTCCGCCGCTCCATCCGCTTCCCCGACGGCGCCCTCTGCGAGCTCTCCGACGAACGGTTCGCTGACGGCCTTCTCCACCGCCAGGGACGGGGGCGAAGCTCGGCGGCGCTTCACCGGTGGGAGAGAAGCCTGCCGCGCGCCCTCGTGGCCCTCGTCCTGACCGTCGCGGTCATCGCGGCTTTCGTGACGTATGGCATTCCCGCTCTGGCGAGAAAAGCGGCGTTCGCTATCCCACCATCCACCGAAGAATCCCTGGGGCGGGAAGGGCTTGCACTCCTTGACCGGATGATCTTCACCCCCTCGCAGATCCCTGCCGCGCGCCGCCGGGAACTGACCCGCCTCTTCGCCCGAATGACCCGCGAGCTTCCCTACGCGGGGGGATACCGAATCGAATTCCGGCGGAGCGACCGGCTCGGCGCCAATGCCCTGGCGCTGCCCTCGGGAATCATCGTGGTGACCGACGGCCTGGTGAAACTGGCAAAAAACGACGACGAAATCGCCGCGGTCCTGGCCCACGAGATGGGGCATGTACGCAACCGCCACGCCCTGCGCCACGTTCTCCAGAATTCCGCTACGGGACTTCTGCTGGCAACCATCACCGGCGACATCACCTCGGTGACATCCCTGTCGGCAGGGCTCCCCACGGCTCTGGTCGACGCCCGGTTCTCCCGCGAGTTTGAGGTGGAGGCCGACGACGCGGCGGTCGAATATCTCCACGGCAAAAGAATACCGCTTTCCCGGTACGCAGATATCCTGGCCCGGCTCGAACAGGATCACCAGCGCAGAGCCGGGGAAGGAGAGGACCGGAAGAAAGAGCGTTCGCTCAGCGACTACTTCTCCACCCACCCGGCCACCGACGAACGGATCAGGCGCTTCATGACGAGCGGTGACGGAGCAGGCGCTCCCTCGGGCCGTTGACAGCCATCACACGGGGCATCGCCCGCCACCTACAGGAGAGACAATCCCATGGAATTTAAGGATAGCATCGTGGTCGTCACCGGAGGGACCCGCGGGATCGGCCGGGCCATTTCCCTTCACTTCGCCCGGCAAGGGGCACTGGTGACCGCCGCCTACCGCGCCGACGATGAGGCGGCCCGCGCCCTGGAAGCCGAGGCGGCGGGGCTGCCCGGCTCCATTGCCGTGATACGGGCGGACGTGGGCACGGCAGAGGGGGCCATGGCCGTCATCGACGCGGCGAGCGGGGAGAGCGGCACCCTCCACGTCCTCGTGAACAACGCGGGGATCATCCGGGACGGCTACCTGGCCATGATGGCCGAGGACGACTGGGATGCGGTCATGCGGGCCAACCTCTCTCCCCTCTTCCACTGCTGCAAGTGGGGGGTACGGAAGATGCTCGCCAGACGAAGGGGCGCCATCATCAACCTCTCTTCCGTATCGGCCTTTGCCGGCACTGCCGGGCAGACCAACTACGCCGCAACCAAGGGGGCCGCGGTCAGTTTCACCAAATCTCTGGCCCGGGAAGTGGGCCCTCTCGGCATCAGGGTGAACGCCGTGGCGCCGGGACTCATCGAAACGGAGATGATTGCCGGCATGAAGCGGGAGATGGTCGATCGGATCGTGGGTAGCAGCATCCTCGGCCGCACCGGGCGCCCGGAGGAAGTGGCCGAAGCAGTGGCCTTCCTGGCCTCGGACCGGGCATCCTACATAACCGGCCAGTGCCTCGTGGTCGACGGCGGAATCCTCTGACGGGCCACGCAACACTGTCGAAGACCGGCAACTTTTCTTTGCCTTCGCCGGACCGTCCGGCTACAATATCACCATATGGCAGTTATCCACTAAAGAGCCTTGCCCGGCACTTCGAGCCGTTCGAACGAATCACGATGGACAAAACCCGCATCGCCATAACCGGTCTCGGCATCTTCTGCGCGGCCGGCAAAGACCTGGCATCCTTCACCGACGCCCTGCTGCACGGACGCTGCGGCATCGGTCCGGTGGATCTTTTCGACGTCTCTCCCTTCCCTTCCCACATCGGAGCCCAGGTGCGCGACTACTCCCCCCTGGACTACTTTGACCGGGCCGACGCCCGGCGGCTTTCCCGCACCGACCAGTTCGCCGCCGTTGCAGCCGCGGAGGCCCTCGGCATGAGCGGCGCAAGGGAACACTACGACCCCTTTACCGTGGGGATCTGCGTGGGGGCCGGTGCATCGGGGATGATCCACGGCGAGGCCTGGCTCCGTGACCGTCTTGCGGGCGGGAAGGGAAGGCCGGGCGACCTGCGTTGCATCCTGCCGGACCGGACCACCACCGCCCTGGCGGAGCGCTTCGGCCTCTGGGGCTACCAGGGAAGCATCACTACCGCCTGCTCCTCGTCGGCCACGGCTATCGGCTGGGGTGCCGACCTCATCGCCACAGGTCAGCTCGACGCCTGCCTCTGCGGCGGAAGCGACACGCTCTCCATCCTCACCTATGCCGGATTCAACTCTCTGCGGGTCGTCGATCCCGAGCCCTGCTCCCCCTTCAGCCTGGGCCGCCAGGGAATATCCCTCGGCGAAGGGGCGGCCTTCGTGGTCCTGGAACGGGAGGAGACGGCACGCAGCAGGGGCGCTCGCATCTACGGCCGCGTTCTGGGCTATGCCTTGGCCGGCGAGGCCCATCACATGACCGCACCGGAGCCATCCGGATCGGAAGCGGCCCGGGTAATGCGGGCCGCCCTCGACAATGCAGGGGTTTCTGCCGGCGAAATCGGCTGGGTTAACGCCCACGGCACCGGCACTCCCCTCAACGACGTGGTGGAAAGCAAGGCCATGAAACTCGTGTTCGGCGCTGACGTGCAGCACGTCCCCCTGGTCTCCACCAAGGGGATGACCGGCCACTGCCTGGGCGCCGCCGGCTCCATCGAAATCGTCGCCACCGTAACGGCCCTGGGGGCAGGGATTATCCCCCGGACCCTCAACTTCCGGGGGAGCGATCCGGAGTGCGACCTGGACTACTGCCACGACGGCCCACGGGAGAGCTCGGCAACCGTCGCCCTCTCCAATTCCTTTGCCTTTGGCGGCAACGTTACCTCGGTGGTGATCGGACGATGAGCATCCCGTCAATGGACATAGCCGTCACCGGCCTCGCCGCCATCTCCGCCGCCGGGGTGGGAATCGAACCGTTGCGGGAAACGGTGGCACAGCGTCAATGCCGCCTCACCCCCGTCCCCGTTGAAGTCCTCGGTGAAGACGGATATCTCTGGGGCAAGGCGGATGGCTTCAGGGCCGCCGATTTCATGCCTCCCCTCAAGGCCCGAAAGTTCGACCGGTGCAGCCTTCTGGCCACTGTGGCCGCAGGCATGGCCCTGGCCGATGCCGGCATCGACCCGAAGGGGGGCGATCCCACACGCATCGGCATCGCCCTGGGCTGCGGCTTCGGCGGCATCGCCAATTCCGTGGAGTTTCTGGGCGGCTACTTCTCCAGGGGCGTGGAAGGGCTCGTGCCCATGCTCTTCCCCAATACCGTTGCCAATGCCGCCGCCAGCAACGCCTCCATCGAGCATGGCCTCAAGGGGCCCAACGTGACCCAAGTACAGCGCTTCTGCTCCGCAGAGGCTGCTATCCAGATGGCCTGTCGTTTCCTGGAGGAAGGGCGGGCCGACGTGATGCTGGCGGGCGGAGTGGATGAGCTGACCCCGCTGATGATGGCCGGCTTCCAGGCCGTGGGCCAGTTGCGGACCTATGCCCGCTCCTTCAGCGAGGGGTGCGGCATCCTGGTCCTTGAGCGGCGAGACCATGCGGAACGACGCGCCGCCAGGCTGCGGGGCCGAATCACGGGACTGCGAACGGTGGGCATGCTGCCCGCCGGCCGGGAACAGGAGACGGTCGACCGACTCATGCCACCCGCGGCACCGGCCCTGGTGTCGCTCTCGGGAATCGCAGCCGACATCACAGCCCTCATCGCTCCACTCCCTGCCGTGCCGACTTTGGAATCGGGCAACCTTATCGGACGATCCCTGGCCATGGGGGGGCTTGCCCTGGCCTCGCTCCTGCTGGTCCTCCCCGAAGGTGCCCGGGGGCTCCACCTGGCAGCGTCGCCCGAAGGACCGTACCACGCCATCGACGTCACCGGGGGTATGCGTGCATAGCCCCGCTCCGTGGGACTTCCTGCCCCATCGCTATCCTTTTCTCGTCCTCGACCGTATAATCGCCAAGGAGCCCGGCCGATCGGCCACGGCCCTCATGCGGACGACCGCCGCCGGTACGCGGGGATGGTCCTCCCTGCTCCTGCTGGAGGCCATGGCCCAGCTGGGCGGCATCGCCGCGGCGGACGACACAAACGGCGGCGGCATCCTTGCAGCCGTTGACCACGCTGACTTTCACGGCACGGTGGAAGCGGGAGATACCTTGACCGTCTCCGTGACGGTCGTAAAATCTTTCGGCCCCCTCCACCTGATCGCGGGCGAGGTGACGGCCGACGGGCGCCCGGCCGCCTCCGCCACAATAACCCTCAAGGTAGGAAACCTCTGATGACGACAAGCCGCCTCGCACGCATTCTGCTCGCGTTGGCAGTCCTGGCGCTGGCCGTCCCCGCGCCCGGCCAGGCAGCACGGATCTCTCCGCGGGAAGGGCTCGAACTCCTCCGCTCGGCCTTCGCCGGGGTCAATGACTTCACCGCCGAGATCACGCAGGAAAAGCAGATCGCCCTTATGAAAAAAAAGCTGGTGACGAACGGAATGGTCCGTTTCCGCAAGCCCGACAGCTTCATGATGGAACTCAATCCTCCCCACGCCAGCCGGGTGTTGCTGCGGGACAACGTCATCTCCACCCTGCTCCCCGCCGACGGAGTCCGGCAGAAGATCGTACTCCCTCCTGACGAAGGGCTTGCCCGCTGGTTTGCGCTCATGGAAAACCCGGTCACCTCGCTCCCCGACGGGGTCGCCGTCCAGGCGGAGCGAAACGGCGACGCCGTCACTATTTCCATAGCCCCCTCCCAGGGACGGGGAGTGAAGAACCTTCAGGTCATCCTCGCCGCCGACGGGAAACTGAGACGCGTGATCATCGAAGAGCAGAACCGCGACCGGACCGTCATCTCCTTCCGCAATGTCCGCCGCAACGTGGGGCTCACCGACCGCGACTTCAGGATAGAGTGAGGGCACTGCCGCCATGAGACGACTCGCCCTGTTCCTCATCCTTGCCGTCGCCCTTGCGGCCGGTTGTGCCACGGTGCCGCAGCCCCAGGTGCCTCTCGAACCGGGGGCCAGGGTGGAAACCCTGGCCGCCACGGTCTCACTTTCGGTTAAAACGCCCGACGGGAGCACCGGCGGCAACGGCTATCTCCTCTATCGCCGTCCCGACCGCTTCCACATGGTCATGCTCACCCCCTTCGGCACCACGGCCCTGGAATTTTTCGCCGCCGGCGAGCGGATCACTATCCTGCTCCCCTCCAAAGGGCAGGCCTACGTGGGAACCTTCGCCGACCTGCCGGCCAAGGGAGGGCTCCAGGGGTGGCGCATGATGCAGTGGGTGGTGGAAGGTTCCCCCCTCTACCGCCCCGAGGCGGCCGGGCGGACCGAAGAGCAGTCGGACGACGGCGGCGTCACCCTCGCCACCTATGGCCCCGACGGACTTCTGGAGCGCAAGCGGTCGGCACGGGGCGAGGTGATTTACCGGAACTACCGCTCCCTGGAAGGGGTGCCGTTTCCCGCCCTGGTCGAGTTCAGCGACAGCCACGGTGTGCGGGTGAAGATAACCTTCGACGAGCCGGAGGTGAACGCTCCCCTTGACGATGCAGCGCTCACCCCCACCCTGGAGGGGGTGACGGTCATGCCGCTGGCTAACCTGAAGGGGCTTTAAATGCGGCGCATCGTCGCATTTGTTCATTCAGCCATCGGCCGGCACCTGGCATGGCTCTTCAGGGTCACCTGGCATCATCCCCGGGCGACCCTGGCCGGCTCACTTCTGGCCCTCTGCCTGGCAATCACATCTATCTCCGGCATCCGCTTCGAAGCGGACATATTCAAACTTTTCCCCACCGACCGGGGGGCACTTCGCCTCTTCCTGGATACCCTTGAGTGGACCGGCAGCGCCGGCGAGGCGTACCTTCTCCTTGAAGGGAACCGTGAACGGCTCCCCGCCGAGGCAGAAGTCCTGGCCGCACGGCTTCGCGCCCTGCGGGTGGACGGCGAACCCGCCCTTCGCTCGGTCTCCTACCGGGTGGTGGAATCCGCCGATCTGCCTGACTTCGCAGCCTTTGTCGGGCGGGCTGTAACGCTGCCCCATCTCTTTCTCTCCCCTGATCAGGCGGACGAGTTCACAAACCGCCTGGATGCTTCCCGCATGGATGCGGCATTGCGACGCGCCACGGCGGAACTGGCCGCCGGAGGAGGGGTGGGGAGCCGGGATCTGGTGGCCGCCGACCCCTTGGCCCTCCGCGAATTGATCCTGCCGCGTCTCCAGTCGGCAAGTCAGGCGCTGGACCTGGATCCGGAGTCCCCCTACTTTCTCTCCCGAGACGGACAGCTCCTCGTCATGATAGCGGAGCCGGCCCGGCCGGTACAGGACATGGAATTCGCCCGCAAGCTCGTGGCGGGTATCAACGAGGCACGGGCCGCCGTGGGACCGGGGGTTTCGGTTTCCTGCGCCGGAGCCCATCTCTCGGCGGTCATTGATGAAGCGGTCATGAAGCGTAACATTCTCGCCTGCATCGCATCATCCCTGGCGGTGGTTCTCGGGCTCTTCTTCATGACCTACCGCCGGGTGCTGCCGACCATTCTCATCCCCGTCATCATCGCCTTCGGCACGGTCATGGCCCTGGGCACGGCAGGGCTCCTCCTGCCGTCGGTCCACATCATATCCTTTGCTTTCACGGCGCTCATCATCGGGCTCGGCACCGACTACTCCATTCACCTCTACGACCGCTACCGTACGGAACGAAGTGCGGGTCGCAACACCGAAGAGTCACTGCGGCTCGCCGTGGTCGACACCGGCCACGGCGTCTTCACAGCCGCCACCACCACGGCATTCCCCTTCCTGGCCCTGGTGATTTCAGACGTACGGGCGCTCTCCGAACTGGGACTCCTGGTGGGGCTGGGTGTCCTCTACTCCCTCTATGCCACCTTCTTTTTCCTGCCGCCGCTTCTCATCTTTGCCGAGCGGCGTGCTCCCGACGTACGCCATAACCCTCTCCCGAGCCTGGGGCTGGCCCGCCTCTGGCGCCTTACCCAACGAGGGCCCCGAACCATCGCATTCATTTCCCTGGCCACCGCTGCCGGACTGACCCTGACCGCCTTTTCCATCTCCTTCGAAGGGGACCTGAAGAACCTGCAGCCGCGGCACTCGGAAGCGTTCCTGACCCAGGAACGGATCGAGCGACACCTGAGCATTTCCCCGCGGCAGATGGTGGTCGCGGTGGAAGGGAGCGACCTTTCCGACGTGATGCGAAAGGGCGGAGAGGTTGCGGCTCTGGCCGAGGGGTACCGGCAACGCCGGGAAGTGGTGGCCATAACCTGGCTCGGCAGCGTCATGAATGGTGCAGGGGAACAGCAGCAGGTGCTGGAACGGCTCCAGAAGCGGTCGGCAGTGCGCGAAGCGGGCAGAGAATTGGGACTTGCGCTTGAACGGGCAGACTTCGACGCGGCCATGTTCCCCGAAGCCGTCTCCGGCCTCGGTCGGCTCTCCTCGGCCGGACCGGTTCCAACAGCAGAGGCGGTGGCACTTCTCAGGGGATCTCCCCTCGGCAGCATGGTGGATCGGTTCCTGGTGGAGCGAAACGGACGCTGGCACCTTCTCCTCACCCTCCACTATCGAGGCGATGCCTTTCCCCAGGAGCGCTTCCTGGCCCAGCTGGAAGCCGTGGCCCCCGGCGCGCGGGCCACGGGTCCCGACCTCATAAGCCGCCAGCTGGCAGAATCGGTTCGGGGAAGCTTTCTGGAGGGCTTCGCCATCGGCGGAGTCCTGATCCTCTTTCTCCTGGTGGTCCACTTCGAATCCCTGGCCGGCATCGCAGCATCGCTCCTGCCGGTCGTTGCAGGGGTGATCTCCATGCTCGGTCTCATGGCCGTCACCGGTATGAAGATCAACTTCATGAACGCCATGGTCCTGGTCACCATCCTCGGCATGGGAAGCGACTATGGGCTCCACGTCTACCACCGGTTGCGCGAGGGAGATGGCAGCGAAGCAGGCGACCGCTATGTCCAGGCGGGTCGGGCGGTACTCCTTTCCGCCCTCACCACCGTCGCCGGGTTTGGCTCTCTGGCCTTTACCGACTATGGTGCCATGTCGTCCATCGGCTGGGCCACCAACTTCGGCATCGGCGCCACGGCCTTCTTCGCCCTGGTGTCTCTTCCCGCCTTCCTGGGGCTTCGACGCAGCCGTAAACCGGCCGGCCTCTCCACAAAAGAATAGGGCCGACATCGCTGCCGGCCCTATTCCCTGTTTCGCCCAAAATGTGTTGTTTCAGGATGCGGTTTCGTCGAGGGTGATGATTCGCACCTGCGTCACCCCTTTGCCGAGGAATCCAAGCCTCCTGGCCGCTTCCCGGGAGAGGTCGATGAAATGGTTCACCCTCTTCCGGCAGCGATCGGTTATGGTGACCGTCACCTCACGGTCGTTGGTCAGGTTAACCACCTTGACCTTGGTACCGAGAGGGAGGGTGGGGTGTGCGGCGGTAAGCTTCTTCGGATCGTACCGCTTCCCCGATGTCGTTCTTCTTCCGTGATAGCGCTTGGCGTAGTACGAAGCGGTCCCCGTGACCCCTTCGTCGGCCGCGGCCGCAATTGCGGCCTCTTTGTCGGATGTTTCCTTTGCTGCAATTTCCTCTGCTTGCAAGGACAGTGTCTGGATCTGGAAGAACGCCTGGCAGAGAATGATCAAGATGGCCAGACGCCCTTTCCGGAGTGCAGATACCATAGGCACCTCCTTCTGGGCGAGGCACTCCTATAGCACAACCAAGGGGACGAGGTCAAGCCCAAAGAAGGGCGGCTCCACGCAATACCTTTTAAATTCAAACAGTTAGAGAGAGGGAAACAGTAGCACGTCCGACGGAGGGATCACCCCTGCAGCCTCGGCCCTGGAAAAGAGCTCAATCACGGCTGCCTCCCCTTCGGGCCCCAGTTGCAGGGAAAAATCATTCACATAGAGGTCGATGTGGGCGGCGCAGACTTCGTCGCTCATCTCCTGGGAATGGGCGCGAATGTAAGCCTTCGCCTCGCCGGGGTTTGCTTGGGCAAACGCCACGCTCGACCGTAGCGCCTGCTCCACGGCGATGATGGTCTCCACGCCCAGGTCGCGTCGGGCAACGATCCCGCCCAAGGGGATGGGGCAGCCGGTTTCCCCCTCCCACCACTCCCCCAGGTCCAGAAGCTGGGTGAGCCCGTAGTCGCGGAAGGTAAAGCGCGATTCGTGAATGATGACCCCCGCAGCCACCTCGCCCCGCGCCACGGCCCCCATGATCTCGTGGAACGGCATGTACACGAGGGTGTCGATGGCGGGGTCCGCAAGGCGCAGCAGCAGTGCGGCCGTAGTGAAACGCCCCGGCACGGCCACGGGCTTCCCCCTCAGGTCGGCGAGGGTTGCCCCCCCCCGCGCCACCACCAAGGGACCGCAGCCGCGCCCCAGCGCCCCTCCCGAGCGGAGAAGACAGTAACGGTCGCGCAGATAGCCGAGGGCATGGTAGGAAACTTTGCAAATATCCAGAGCTCCCGCCAGGGCAAGACCGTTCAGGGTTTCCACATCTTCGAGCCTCTCCCGGAAGGTAAGTCCGCTGGTCGGCACACGTCCGTGGATCAGGCCATAGAAGATGAACGTATCGTTGGGACAGGGCGAAAAGCCGAGCGAGAGCGCGTCCATCACTGCTCCTCCCCGCAGGTTTCGAGATATTTGATAATGAAACGCTGGGCCTTTTCCACGGCCAGGGGCAGGTTCCAGCGGGAGAGGTCACGGTCTTCCACCATGTTGCTGACCCCCCGTACCTCCAGGCAGTCGACACCGTAGTCCAAGGCGACCTGGGCCATGGCGGCCCCCTCCATGTTTTCGCAGATTGCATCGAAGCGGCTGGCCAGTTCGTCGCCGCGGGCCGTGATGCCGCTGCAGGTCGAGACGGTGACGAACTTCCCCCGGCGGAGCGGGATGCCGAGGGCCGTGGCCAGTTGGACCGCCTGCTCGGCGGGATGGAGAGAAAGTGGAAACTCGTTGAAGTAGCGCACCCCTTTACGCTCCAAGGCGGGGATACCGATAAGATCGAGGCCTTCCCACCCTTGGGGGGTGAGGACCCCCTCATCGCCGGAAATTTCGGCTGAGGCAACGGCCAGGTCGCCGACCCGAAGACCGCTCGCGGTGTACGCGCCGGCGCAGCCGGTATTGATCACCAGTCGGGGGATGAAGTTCTCGAACAGCGCGGCAAGGGCAGCCGCGGTATTGACTTTGCCGATGCCGGTCTCGGCCAGGACCACCGGCAGCAACCCCACCTTGCCGAGCCAGCTGGGACGGCGACCGGCGCCTCCACGCTCCCGGGCGCCGAGACTTCGGATCAGCAGCGTCAGCTCCTGCCGGGTTGCGGCAACAACAAGAATCGGTTCCATGGGGATCATCCTGCGACGACCCGCGGCAGCAGGACCGTGAAGATGCTCCCCTTGCCCGCTTCGCTCACCACCTCAATGCGTCCGCCATGAGCCTCCACGAACGTCTTGACCAGGGAGAGTCCCAAGCCGCAACCGCCGTCGGCCCGGTTGCGGGCCTTGTCGACCCGGTAGAACCGCTCGAAGATGTGCGGCAGATCTTCGGGAGGAATACCCGGGCCGCTGTCGATGATCGCCACGCGGGCGCTGTCACCGGTCGTATCAACCACCACGGAGATCTCCCCATCGGCAGGGGTATACTTGACGGCATTGTCCAGCAGGTTCATGAAAACCTGGCGCAGCCGAAGCCAGTCGCCGAGGATGGTAACCGGCTCCTGCCCCACGAAAGCGATGCGGAGACTCTTGTCCGGTGCGATGAGGCGCGACTGCTGAACCAGTTCGGCAAGAAGGTCGCTCAGATCCAGATCGGCGAGCTCCAGCTTGACTCCCCCCTCAACCCGGGAGAGTTCCAGGAGCGTCTCGATGATCTTGGACATCCGGTTGATCTCTTCCAGATTGCTACGCAGAAGCTCACGAAACTCCTCCGGCTCCTTGGCCCACTTGAGCCCCACCTCGGCTTCGCCGCGCAGGATGGTGAGGGGCGTCCGCAGTTCGTGGGAGACGTCACCGGTGAATTGCCTGATCCGGTTGAAGGCGTTTTCCAGGCGTTCCAGGGTATCGTTGAACGTAGTGGCGAGCCGGCCGATCTCGTCCTGGGGATTGATGACCTCCAGGCGCAGTCCCAGGTTTTCGGCAGTAATCTTGCGGGCGCTGCGGGTTATCAGGTCAACCGGTTTCAGCGCCCTGCCCGCCAGGAACCATCCGCCCAGGCTCCACAGGATGAGAGCCAGGGGGATGGAGACGGCAAAGACCAGCTGGACCTTTTCAAGGGTCTCGGCCGGCCCCCGCATGGACGTTCCGACCAGAACGATCTGGTCGAGCCGGCCGTCGGTCATGATGGGGTACACGATGGTGCGGACCGGATACACGTCCAGATTGACCCTGGTTTCATAGGAAACCTTGCCGGCCTGAACGCGACGCAACGCAGTCTTGCCCAGAGGAATGCGCAGTTCCTCCATGCTCTTGGACGAGGCGGCAACCGCGCCGGAGCCGTCGAGCACCTGGACGTGCTTGCCCGTCAGGCGCGTGCCGATGAAGTCTTCGAGCACCTGGTCGAAGACCGACGGAGCGGCATGGCGGAAAGGCTCCAGAGTCGGGCTTGCAACGGCCTCGGCCACGGTCAGCAGTTCACGATCAATCCCCTTGTTGAGCTGATTGCTCAGAACCAGGTAGATGAACGAGCTGAACAGAACCAAAATGACCGCGAGCGTCACCGCATACCAAAGGGTGAGCGAAAAGCGGATTGACCTGAAAAACAACGATCAATCCTCCTCCTTCAGGATATAGCCCACGCCGCGGACGGTGTGGATGAGCTTCTTGTCGGACTCCCGGTCGATCTTCTTGCGCAGGTAGTTGACGTAGACGTCAATGATATTGGTGAAGCTGTCAAAGGTGTAGTCCCACACGTGCTCGGCGATCATGGTGCGGGTAAGGACCTGGTTGGGGTTCCGCATGAAGTACTCGAGCAGCGAATACTCCTTGGCGGTGAGGTCGATCTCTTTGTCCTTGCGCCAGACCTTGTGGGTCACCGGGTCGAGCCGCAGATCAGCAAAGCGGATCTCTGCCCCGCGATCCTGCTCGCTGCGACGCACCAAGGCCCGGACCCGGGCCAGAAGCTCAGCAAAAGCGAAGGGCTTGGTCAGGTAGTCGTCGGAACCCGAATCGAGACCGGCCACGATATCCTCCACCGAGTCCTTGGCTGTCAGCATCAGAACCGGTGTGCTGTTCTTGCGCTCCCGGAGCTCACGTACCACGCTGAGACCATCCTTTTTGGGCAGCATCACGTCGAGAACGATCAGATCGTAGCCCTTGTCCAGGGCCATCTTGAGCCCTTCCTCGCCGTTGAACGCGGCATCGACCTCGTACTTCTCTTCCTCGAGCCCCCGCTTGATGAAGCTGGACACCTTCTTCTCATCTTCGACCACGAGAACCTTCATTGAGCGCTCCTTTCTTAACTCCGTCTCCGCTCATCGGGACGGGTTCTTCAACCAGCGAGTTTTTGTATGATCTCGGCCGCGGACTCCTCCACCGACTTCTTCGTCACATCAATGACCAGCCACTGGGGATTGCGTCGGTAGAGCCTGCGGCAGAATTCCAGCTCCTCTTCGATCCGTTCGTAATCGGCATAGCTCCCTTTGGGCATCTGCCCCAGGTTCCTCAGGCGGGCGGTGCGGATCTGCACGAGCCGCTCGGCATCGATGATCAGGCCTACCACCCGTTTCTGGTCCACCTTGTAGAGCTCCGGCGGCGGATCGATCCCCTTTACGATGGGGACGTTGGCCACCTTGTACCCCTTGTGGGCCAGGTACATGGAGAGGGGCGTCTTGGACGAGCGCGACACCCCCACCAGAATGAAATCCGCCTTAGCCAGCCCCCTCGGGTCCTGGCCGTCGTCGTGCTTCACGGTGAAGTCGACGGCATCGACCCGTTTGTGGTATTCGGAGTTGATCTGGTGGAGGAGCCCCGGTTCCTTCTGGGGTGCTTCGCCGAAGAAGTCAGACAGCTTGAACAGGAGCGGGCTGATCAGGTCGATCGCGTCAAGCCCGTGGGCTTCGGCCTCGTCCCGCAGCAGTTGGGCCAGCTCCGTGTCGACCAGGGTGTAAACGACCATCCCCGGCTCGCGCAGCACCTCCTCCAGCGCCCAGATCACATCCTCGCGGCTCCTGATCCTCGTTACCCGGTGGAAGCGCGCCTCAACGTCCCGGAACTGGGAAAGGGCTGCGCGCACGACCCGCTCCACGGTTTCACCCGTGGCATCAGATAGCAGATAAATGTGCTTGATGCTCCTCTTCATATCAGTCCCGGCACCGGCTCAAGCGATTTTTCATTAAGGTATACCATCTTTTTTCCGCAAGGCAAAAAAATGACCGTTCCTTGAGGCTTTTTCCTTTTTCCCCCAGGCGCGAGCGAATGAGGGGATTGCAGGGGTCTCAGCGGCGAAACTCGCAAAGGATCTCTTCCCGCAGCTCCGGGCGAGCGATCAGTTCGGCAGCGGTCAGGGCCAGGGCGGTTGCCCCTTCCACGACGGCGGCTTTCCCTTGGGCCGAGACCGTGGCCCGGGCAAAGGCGTCACTGTGAATATTGATCCCCTCTCCGATGGGAACGTGGGGATGGATGGTCGGCATGATCTGGGAGACGTTGCCGATATCCGACGACCCCTTGTTCCTGTCGGGCCTGCTCTCGGAAAGCTCCAACCCCAGATACGCCAGCTGTTCGGCATAGAGATCCGAAAAGCGGTAATTCACCTTGAGGGGGGCCATGACTCGCGGGTCCTCCTCGATCTCCAGCCTGCAGCCGGTGGCGGTGGCGGCACCCCGGGCACAGGCGATGACCCGCTCCCTCACCCGCTCCAGTTCCGCCATGTCGTCGGCCCGCACGTAGAAAAACGCCGATGCCCTCTCGGGGATGATATTCGGCGCGACACCCCCTTCGGGGATGATGCCGTGGACCCGCACGTCCTGCCGAAGTTGCTGACGCAGCGCATTGACTGCGTTGAAGGCCTGGATCACGCCGTCAAGGGCATTGATCCCCTCTTCGGGATAGGCGGCAGCGTGGGCCGGTTTGCCCAGGAAGACGAACCGGATCTTGGCAAGCCCGAGGTAGTGCTTGATGACGTATCGCCGGGACGAGGGATGCACCATCATGGCGAACTCCACATCGTCGAAGATGCCGTGCCGGATCATCTCAACCTTGCCGACCCCGATCTCCTCCGCCGGCGTGCCCAGGACCACGAGGCGCGCCGCGTCGGCGGGAAGCACGCGGCGCAGGGCGATGGCGGCGCCCAGAGCCGCCGCCGCGATCACGTTGTGACCACAGGCGTGGCCAAGCCCGGGCAGGGCATCCATCTCGGCGATAATGCCGACGGTCGGTCCCTTTTCACCGGAATCGGCCCGGAACGCCGTGGGCAGCCCCGCTACCCCGCGGGCCACCCGAAATCCCTCGGCTTCCAGACGATCGGCCAGCAGAGCCGCGCTTCGCACCTCGTTGAGACCTGTCTCGGGATTGTGGAACAACTCCTCCGATACATGGATAAAGTCGTCGCGCCGGGCATCGACAAACGCAACCAGTTCCTGTTTGATTTGTTCCAGATCCATGGAGTCCACCGAATCTATTTTAATGAGAATTAGAACCCAGACCAGACGGTTTGTCAAGGTTTTTATTGTCATAATCTTTTAGTTTTGGTACGTTAGCACACCCTGCCACCCCCCCGGCAGACTCAAACTTACCGAGGTACAGGCATGGATAAACAATGGGCCGAAGTTTGCTGCCAGGTCCCGGCCGGACTGGTCGACCTGCTGGCCGATTTTCTCGTGGAGCTCTCCGGCAATGGCGTCAGCATCGACAACCGGGCGCTTGACACCTTCACCCTGGACGGCATCGAGGAACTGGACACCGCAACCGTGCGGGCCTACTTCGATCCGGCAACGGACATGGCAGGGCAGATCGCCCAGATCGAGCGGTTCCTTGGTGACAACGCAGCCGCCTTCGGCGGCGCCCCCATCCCCGCCCCCACCGTCACCCTCATCCGCGACGAAGACTGGGCCACCGGCTGGCGCCAGCACTTCGTCCCCACCCGCATCGGCCGTCATCTGGTCATCAAGCCTACGTGGGAACCGTTCGCCCCAGAACCGGGAGACCAAGTCATCGAGCTGGACCCCGGCATGGCCTTCGGCACCGGCACGCACCCCACCACGCGACTCTGCCTGGAGGCCCTGGAAACGCTCGGGCGCCCCGACAGGGTACTCGACGTGGGAACCGGGTCGGGCATCCTGGCCATCGCGGCCGTCCGGCTGGGGGCCCGGCAGGTGATCGGCACCGATATCGACCCGGACGCCGTGATCGTGGCCGGGGAGAACTGCGCGCTCAACGGCGTTGAGGTTGAACTGGTCACCACCCCCCTGGCCCTGATTCCGGGACGCTTCGATGTGGTGCTGGCCAACATTCTGGCCGAAGACCTGGTCCGCATGGCCGGGGACTTGGCCGCAAAGGTCGCGGCTGGCGGGCACCTGATCCTCTCGGGCATCCTCACGGAGCGGGAAGCCTTCGTCGTCGAGGGATTCGGCCGGAGCGGTCTCGCGCTGGTGGCAGTCTCCCGGGAAGGGGAATGGAGTTGTCTCGTATACCGGAACGAGGGGTGAGCATGCGCCGGTTTATCGTCACGGGCCTTGATCTGTCGGGTAAAAACGTGGTTGTGCGGGGGGACCTTTTTCGTCACATGGCCCGGTCGCTTCGTCTAAAAATTGACACCGAGGTCATTCTCGCGGATGGGAAAGAGGCCGAGTGCACGGGAGTCATCACGGCCATGGGACGAGACAGCCTGACGGTGACCATCAGCGAGCGGCGGCAGATCAGGGGGGATGGAGACGGCCTCTGGCTCACCCTCTGCCAGGGTCTGCCCAAAGGCGACAAAATGGAACTCATCTTGCAGAAATCCACTGAACTCGGCGTATCCGAAGTGGTTCCCTTCCTGGCCGAGCGCTCGGTCCCCCGCATTTCGCCGGAGCGGGAGCAGGAGCGGTTACGGCGCTGGCAACGGGTGGCCGAAGAGGCAGCCCGCCAGGCTGGATGTCCAGCAGTACCCCGGGTACAACTGGCGCGGGGGCTGACCGAGGCGGTTCGGGGAACGGACCACGACCTGAAGCTTCTGCTCTGGGAGGACGAACGGACCACGACCCTCGCCGGAGTCCTGGCCGCAGCGCAGACACCGAAACGCATCGCCGTGGTGGTGGGCCCCGAGGGGGGATTCACGGCGGCCGAGGCAGCCGAGGCCCGGGAGGCGGGATTCGTTCCCGTCACCCTCGGCCGTCGGATTCTCAGAACCGAAACCGCCGGCATCGCCCTGGTGGCGATACTGCAATACCTGTACGGAGACCTGGGCAGCGGGCCGCATCCCCGCCCCGCCCCGGCGCAACCGATACCATAGCGGCCAGCATCGAAGCCGGCCGCACAAGGAGTTCCCACGATGAAATGTCCCAAGTGCGGCTACAACAGCTTCGAATTCCTCGATAACTGCAAGAAGTGCAGCCACGATCTCTCCGCCTTCAAGCAGACCCACGGTATCCGGGCCGTGGTGCTCCCCTTGGCGGGACTGACCGTAGCGGCACCGGCCGTCGCCGTTGCGGCGCCGTCGGCAGCAAACGCTGCGAATGCCGAAGAAAGCTTCACCTGGGAAGTCCCTGCGGCGCCGGAGTCTTTCAAGCCGGGGGACGACATCTTCTCCGACCTGGACCTGGGGCTCTCACCGTCACCGGCGCCGGCTGAGCCGGCATCCGCCGGGCTTGACCTGGGCGACTTTTCCTTCGACGACACCCCTGCGGCACCCGCCGTACCCGCTCCCTCAACCACTGATGCCGACGCCGGCACCGATGATTTCGCGACGCTCCTGGAAACCGGCGACAACAGTGAGATAACGGCTGCCGCGCCCGGCGCCGCGCAGGTGCCGGAGATGGAAAGCCCCTGGGAAGTGCCGACTGACAGCTTCGGCGGGTTCGGAGATACACCCGCGCCCGCGGCAGAACCGGCCGCAGCCGGCGACTTTGACCTGGAAAGCTTCAGTTGGGACGATAAGGAGACGAAAACGGCGACGACGCCTGCCGCCCCCAAGGGGCCGGAGGCGGGAGTTGAAAGTTTTCCGGGGACCGATTTTGACTCCCTCTTCGGCGATGCCGGAGAGGAGGAGAAGTAGACATTTCTGCAGGGCCAGCCCATGCCCTGCAGCGAGCAGCCCTGGCGCGACTGAGCAACAGGGCTACGTCGGGCATGGTACGATTGAAGCTTCGCCGCAGAGCCGCCGGAACGACAGAGTTTGTTTGCGATGTGCCGTCAGCGCCTCGGGCTCACGATGGACAGGATCTGTTCGCCGAACTCGCTGCGCTGCCAGCAGCGCATGGGGGGCAGAGCCTCCAGGTCCCCCATGGTGCGCGGGGCCTTGACGGCCACCAGTTCCAGCAGAGCGTTGTTGGCGATGTAGCCCGGCTCGATGCCGAGCCGTCCCGCCTCTTCGGTCCGCCATTCCTTGAGCCGCTTCAGCCGATCTTCTTCCCCCCGCTCCATTTTGCGACGCTCCTCCCGGGGATACGCCGGCAACTGCTGCGCCGGTACCGCGCACCCCCGTTCGACGGCACGCAGAATCCCTTCGCCGTAGCGGGCCGCGACCTTGTCCGTCAGGCCGGTGATTCCCTGCAGCTCCTCCGGGAGGCGAGGACGCCGCTCAGCCAGTTCACGCACGGTATCGGTACCCAGCACCTTGAACGGCGGTACATCAAACTGGCGGGCCCGTCCGTCGCGGAACAGCAGAAGTTCTTCCAGGACCGCCAGGGTCCGGCCGTCCATCCGGGATGCCCCCTTGAACCGGAGAAAGAACGGCTCATCGCCCCGCTCCGCCACCCGCACCCGCGACAGCAGCTCACACTCTTCCTCAACCCAGCCGCGTCGCCCCTTTTCCTCCAGTTCGGCCACCAGCTGCCGGTACAGCTCGATCAGGAGCGTCGTGTCCTTCACCGCATACTCAATCATCCCCACCGTGAGAGGGCGCCTGCTCCAATCGGCCCGCTGGTACTGCTTGTCCAACTCCACGCCGAACCGCTTGCGCAGCTGGGCGGCCAGGCCGAACTCCCGCTCGCCCAACAGCTGACAGGCAATCATGGTGTCGAAGAGATTGTTCACCTCTATGCCGAAATCCCGGTGGAGGGAGCGGATGTCGTAGTCGGCCCCGTGAAAGACCTTGCGGATGGCGGCGTTCGCAAACAGCGGCGCCAGCGGTGAGATGTCCGGGGCTGCCAGGGGGTCGACGATGGCGGCGTAGCCGGGTACCGCGAACTGGATCAGGCAGACCTTCTCCTGATAGTGGTGCATGGAATCTGCTTCCAGGTCGCACGCCACGATGGGCTCGCTCCCGAGGCGGTCGGCAAGACGGCGCACTCCATCGACGGTGGTGATGATCTCAGGTGAAGCGGGTTGCAGAGGCAAGGAAAACTCCAGTCATGGGATTAAACTGCGGCAATAACGCAGGGTAGCAGAGAATTCAGCGCGTCGGTAACATTCTGCCTTATGCCATCAAGAGGCGAAGTTGAACTTGAACGGAGGCTCTTCCAGATTTTGCTCTGTTGCTCTGTGTTTCAACTGCTTATTCAGGTCAATACTCGCGGATTATCGAATAGAGCGTCGTCCTCTGGGCAGCCCGGAACCCGGCCTCACGGATGAGCTCCACCATCTCCTCGCGGCTCATGCGGAAGGTGCAGCCGGCCGCGGCCACCACGTTCTCCTCCAGCATGGTCCCGCCCAGGTCATTGGCGCCGAAGAAGAGCGACACCTGGGCCATAGCTGCACCCTGGGTCACCCAGCTGGCCTGGATGCTGGGAATGTTGTCGAGGACGATCCGCGACAGGGCCAGGACCTTCAGGTACTCCACGCCGGTGGCCCCCGTGCCGCCGAGCTCGGTGTTGCCCGGCTGGTAGGTCCAGGGGATGAAGGCGGTGAAGGACCCTCCGGCGGCCTGGAGCTCCCGGACGCGGAAGAGGTGCTCCACGATATCCTCGGGGGTCTCGCGGCTGCCGAACATCATAGTAGCCGTGGTGGCCATTCCCTGGCGGGCTGCCTCACTCATCACCGCGGCCCAGCCCTCCCAGCCGATCTTGCGGGGCGAGATTTCCTGCCGCACGCTGTCCACCAGGATCTCGGCGCCGCCGCCGGGAATGGAGTCGAGCCCCGCCTCCCGGAGCCGGCGCACCGTCTCCGGGATGGTGAGTTTCGAGACCGTGGCGATCTGAGTGATCTCCGCCGGCGAGAGTGAATGGTTCTGTACCTGCGGAAAGCGGGCCTTGATCCCCCGAAAAAGGTCCTCGAACCAGTCGATCCCCAACTGGGGATGGAGCCCCCCCTGCATGAGGAGCTGGGTCCCGCCGTGTTCCACCAGCTCGGCGATCTTGGCGAAGATGGCCTCCTCGGCCAGCAGATAGGCGTCGGGAGCTGCCTCGTCGCGGTAGAACGCACAAAATTTGCACTTGGACTCGCAGACGTTGGTGTAGTTGACGTTGCGGTCCACCACGAAGGTAACCAGGTTTTCCGGGTGCATCCTCCGGCGGACAGCATCGGCGAGCCGGCCCAGGGCGAGGAGGTCCCCCTCCGTCAGGAGGCTGAGCGCTTCGGCCCGCGTGAGGAGTTTCCCGGCGGTTGCTTTTTCCATGGCACGTATCGGCATCAGTACACCCGCAGTTCGTTGTACAGCGTATCCCGCTCTACCGGCACCCGGCCGGCCGTGCGGATCAGGGAGACGATTTCGTCGCGCCCCATGGTCTGGGGGGAAGCGGCGCCGGCATCATGGCCGATCTTCTCCTCCACCACCGTGCCGTCCAGATCGTTTACCCCGAAGGCCAGGGAAGTCTGGGCGATCTTTACCCCGAGCATGACCCAGTAGGCTTTGATATTGGCGAAATTGTCCAGGTAGATGCGGGCCACGGCCAGGGTGAGCAGGGCGTCGACCCCACCGGGCCCGGGGCGTTTCAGGTGCCCCAGGGGGTTGTTATCCTTCTGGAAGGCCAGGGGGATGAAGACCTGGAAGCCGCCGGTGCGGTCCTGAAGCTCACGCAGGCGGCGCATGTGGTCCACGCGGTCCGCGTAGCTCTCGATGTGGCCGTAGAGCATGGTGGCATTGGATTTGAGCCCGGCCCGGTGGACCTCCTCCATGATGGCCAGCCACTTGTCGCCGGAGATCTTCTCGGGACAGAGCCGGTTGCGCACGGCCGGAGCAAAGATTTCCGCCCCGCCGCCGGGGAGCGAGCCGAGTCCCGCCTCCTTCAGCACTGTCAGGGTTTCGGCCGTCGAAAGGCCGGCGAGCCGCGACAGGTACTCGATCTCAACCGCGGTAAAGGCCTTCACGTGGAGGTCCGGGGAGACCTCCTTCACGGTCCGGAGCATGGCGAGATAGAAGTCGAAGGGAAGATCGGGGTGGAGGCCGCCCACGATGTGAATCTCGGTGGCACCCTGGGCGTGGGCCTCGGCCGCGCGGTTGCGGATCTCCTCCAGGTCGTAGAGGTATGCCCCCGGCTCGTCGGCGGCGCGGTAGAAGGCACAGAAGGAGCAGCGGTTGACGCAGATGTTCGTGTGGTTGATGTGCCGGTTCACGTTGAAGAAGACCCGGTCGCCGTTGCGGCGGCGGTTGACGGCTGCGGCCAGTTCTCCCACGGCCAGGGGGTCGCGGCTCTCGAAGAGGAACAGGGCCTCCTCGTCGCTGATCCGTTCGCCGGCATGGACCCGGCCGCTAATTGTCGCCAATGAAATACTCATCCCATCACTCCTCCACCCGGGATACGTCACCCCAGCGGGTGAACAACTCATGGGGAATCTGAAGTGCGTCCAGCACCTTGCCCACCACAAAACCGACCAGGTCGTCCACGGTGCGCGGTTCGTGGTAGAAACCGGGCATGGCCGGCACGATCCGAACCCCGAGCCGCGCCAGCTTCAGCATATTTTCCAGGTGGATGGCCGACAAGGGGGTCTCCCGCGGCACCAGCACCAGGGGTCTCCCCTCCTTGAGGGTCACGTCGGCACACCGCTCGGTCAGGGTGCTTGAAAGGCCCGCCGCGATCCGGGCCAGGCTCCCCATGGAGCAGGGACAGACGACCATGGCGTCAGGCGCACGGGAACCACTCGCCACCGGAGCCATGAGATCGTCCTCCGTATAGTAGGCGAGCATCCCCGGCGCAGGCCGAAAGTACTCCTCCAGGGCGCCCAGGGTCTCATGGGGCCAATCCCCCCAATCGAGGCCGCACTCTTCCCGAATGACGGTAAAACCCGGCCGGCTGATCAGAAGAGTGAGCCGACAGCCCGCCGCCAGAAGCTCACAACCCAGGCGAAGCCCGTACACTGCCCCGGATGCGCCGGTGATGGCCAAGACCACGTGCCGCCCGCTCATACGCCCCCCCGTCCCGCCAGCACATCGGCCAGGGTTGCCACGAACAGCGTGATGCTGATGTAGCCGTTCATGGTGAAAAAGGCTGCGTCGAGCTTGGTCAGGTCGCCGTGGCGCAGGAGCCAGTGCTCATAGCCGAGCATGGCGATGGTGGCGGCCAGGCCGGCCAGGAACCAGGGGCCGAGCCCCGCGCTTAGGTAGAGCCCGGCCAGGAGCCCCAGCATCACCAGATGAAAGACCCGGGCTGCCCAGAGTGAGCCGTTTACCCCGAGCCGCACCGGGATGGAATGGAGCCCGCTGGCGCGGTCGAAGTCCAGATCCTGGAGGGCATAGAGGATATCGAACCCGGCCACCCAGAAGAGGACCGCGAGTCCCAGCAGGATCGCCGGCACCTCCACCGTGCCCCTGATGGCGATCCAGGCACCCAGCGGCGCGGCTGCCAGGCAGATGCCGAGGACCACGTGAGCCAGGGAGGTGAACCGCTTGCAGTAGGAATAGAGCCCCAGGAAGAAAAGGGCCACGGGCGAAAGATAGAGGCAGAGCGGATTGAGCTGCCAGGCGGCGTAGAGCATGAGCAGAATGGAGAGTACGATGAAAAGGGCCACCGTCCCCGTGCCGATGAGCCCTGCCGGGATGGCGCGGCTTGCGGTACGGGGGTTCCGGGCGTCGATTTCGGCGTCGATCAGGCGGTTCATGCCCATGGCGGCGGTCCGCGCCCCCACCATAGCCATCAGAATCCAGAACACCTGGTGCGCCGACGGCATGCCGTCGGCCGCAAGCACCGCGCCGGTAAAGGCGAACGGCAGGGCGAACACCGTGTGGGAAAACTTGATCATCTCCAGAAATACTCTGATCTTGGCAAACATACCCTTCTCCAGCCCTTCCTCGCTCACCATCATCGTTCCCCCTGCCGCAGAGCGGCCTCCAGCATCCCTCTCACCCGCGCCAGTTCTCGATCCACCGCCTTCAGGTCGAACATGCCGGGATACTGCTCGTAGGGGTAGCGCTTGGCAAACGAACGAACTGCGCCCCCCTCCTCATAGACGTAGCTGGAACGGATTTCCAGGCCGGTGGATTCCATGAGGATCTCGGCCCCCTCTTCGCCGCCGTTCACGGTGATCATCAACCGGTGATAGTAGAGGCGCCCCCCGACCGGCTGGGAAATTCCCCCGGCCCGGGTCGAGAAGTGGCGGTATCCGCAGGTGATGACGCCCCCCTCGCCGTTGTCCCGCCTCTCGTCCCGCTCCACGGCGTATCCGTCCTGGACGAGAACATCCCGCACCCGATCAAAGACATCGGCAGCCGAACGGGCCGTAACGGCCCGCTGAACCGGCAACGCAGCCGGCTCGAGCCGCAAGTGATAGCATCCCGCTGCCAGAGCCAGAAAGAGGCATACGAGTATTCCCCAGCCAAGCCGGAACATCATCAGAATCCGTATTCCCTCCAACGCGAGTCCACACGCCGGGCCGTCTCCCGGTCCGGCACGAGTTCTTCTGCTCCGTAGCGGCGGGCAGCGGATCGGGTGGCGTCGATGGCCAGCCGCGAACCGAGGCCGGGCCAGGCGGCTGCGGCGTCACGCTCGGCAATGATCAGATCGGTCCGCCAGTCCACCGCGTTCATGGCCCGCCAAGCCACGTCGGCGGGATCATCGACCCGCGTCCCCTCGTCCACCGCCACCAGAAGCCTGCCGGGCCCGGCAAGCCCCGAACTCCAAAGTTCCGTGACGATCCGGCGGACCCGGGAGGAAGAGCATTCCCGCAGCGAAAGAACAGCGCCTCCGTTGAATATCCATTCCAGCGGATAGTTGATGTCGACGATCTCGGGCCAGCGCATCCTGAGCACCGGCAGCAGGAGCCGCTCCGCCGCCTTGGCCAGATAGCAGTCCTCCATGGGGGGCCGGCCCACCACCGTGGCCGGGCAGAGGCAATCGGCGCGGCGCGTTATGCAGGTGAGCCGCATGAGGGGCACCGATGCCGCCGGGGCGTAAAAGCCCGTATGGTTGCCGAAGGCGCCGTCCATGACCGTCTCGCCGGGCTCCACATAGCCTTCCAGAACCAGTTCCGCCCCGGCCGGGACCAGCAGGTCGCTGGTCCGGCAGCGCGCCAGCTCCAGGGGGCGCCCCCGGAGAAAACCAGCAAAGAGCATTTCGTCGAACCCCTCGGGAAGGGGAAGGATCGCCGCCAGGATTGCCGCCGGATCGCCGCCGATGGCCACGGCCACGGGCATCCGCTCCCCGCGCTCCCGATGGCGCCGACAGTGGAGCTCGCCCCCCTTCCCCGCATACCACCGGATGCCGGCGCTGGCTCCATCCACCACCCGCACGCGGTACATGCCGCAGTTGGGAGTGTTCGTCTCCGGGTCACGGGTAACAACAAGGGGAAGAGTGATGAAGCGGCCACCGTCGCCGGGCCAGGAGTGCGGAAACGGGTAGCGCAGGAGGTCCGGCGCCTCCACCACCTCCTGGCAGGGCGCCTTCTCCACGATCATGGGGGCAAAGCGCCGCATCTCGGCCAGGGAGGCCATCGCCTCCAGGGGGGATGCCGTTTTCGCGGGGGGCACGGCGGCGAGGAGCGACTCCATCCGCGCCGTCAAGTCGTCGAGGGTTGCCGCGCCAAGGGCGGCTGCCACCCGTCCGGCCGAGCCGAAGACGTTGGTGACCAGTGGGAAGCGGGAGCCCTTCACGCGCTCGAAAAGAAGCCCCTTCCCCCCGCCCGGCAGCTTGCTCACCCGGTCGGTGATGGCGGCCACCTCAAGCACCGGGTCGACTTCAGCCGCCACCCGATGAAGGTCACCGAGCCGTTCCAACTCGGCAAGAAAATCGTGAAGATCACCGTTAGCCATGGAGTTCAGACAGAACCGTGCGAAATGACGCCAAATAAAATCTTGTAGCATTTCGACCCGCGGGTGACAACCCTTTTAACGACGCGGAACGGGATGCCCGAAACGGTCGGACGGAACAAGGGCTTTAGAAGCAGGTCGGTGGGGGATGTAGCTGTCGGGCGGACCTGAAAGAAGCGAGAAGCTCTGCGCAGAGAGATCGCAAAAGAAGTAAGGGGCTACAGCGTTCGCCGTAACCCCTTGATCTTTTTATGGTCGGGGCGAGAGGATTTGAACCTCCGACCCCCTGCTCCCGAAGCAGGTGCGCTACCAGGCTGCGCTACGCCCCGACTAAGAAGCAATTTATATATCATGCGACCTGCTGCTCTGGCAAGGTTTTTTTCATCCTACTGGCCCGGCTTTTCCGTCAGGTACTGCTCGAACTGCTTCTTGTCCTGGGCGCAGCGGTAGGCCTCTTCGGCGGTGATCCGCTTGGTCTTGAAGAGGTCCAGCAGGTGCTGGTCCATGAGCTGCATGCCGTCACGCTTGGCAGTCTGGATGATGGAGGGGATCTGGAAGGTTTTCCCCTCCCTGATCAGGTTGGCGATGGCCGGTGTGCCGAGCATGATCTCCAGTGCCGCAACCCGCCCCTTGCCGTCGGCGGTTTTGAGAAGCTGCTGGCAGACGACCCCTTTGAGAGATTCGGAGAGCATGGCCCGGGTCTGCTCCTGCTGATCGGTGGGAAAAACGTCGATGATCCGGTCGATGGTCTTGGCCGCCGAGTTGGTATGGAGGGTGCCGAAGACCAGGTGGCCGGTCTCGGCTGCGCTCATGGCGAGGCCTATGGTCTCCAGGTCCCGCATCTCGCCCACGAGGATCACGTCGGGGTCCTCCCGCAGGGCGGCGCGAAGGGCGGCGGAAAAACTCAGGGAGTGCTCGCCGATCTGCCGCTGGTTCAGGAGCGACATCTTGTTCTCGTGGATGAATTCGAGAGGATCTTCCAGAGTGAGGATGTGCTCCTTGCGGGTGGCGTTGATGAGGTCGATCATGGCGGCAAGGGTGGTGGACTTGCCCGACCCCGTGGGCCCGGTGACCAGCACGAGCCCCTTCTTGAACTGGGTCATGCGGCGAACCCCGTCGGGAAGGCTCAGGTCGTCTGCCGAGAGGATCTTGCTGGGGATGATCCGGAAGACCGCGGCGATGCCCCGGTGGGTCATCATGTAGTTCCCCCGGAACCGGGCCAGGCCGGGAATGGCATAGGCGAAGTCCAGGTCCCGCCGCTCCTCGAAATCGGCCTTCTGCTTGTCGGTCAGGATTTCGTAGAGGATGGCCGTCAGTTCCTCGTGGGAAAGAACCTTGAAGTTCTGCCGCGCCATCTCTCCGTGAAGCCTGAAAATGGGCGGAGCCCCGGACGACAGGTGGAGGTCGGAGGCCCCTTGCTCCTTCAGCAGCTTGAACAGTGCGTCGATACGTGCCATGAAACCGTCTCCGTCAACCGTGCAGGGAGGAGGCGTACTCCTCCAGCGAAATAGTGCCTTCAGCCAGCAGGGTCTGCCGCTCGTCCGTGATCCCGCGCCAACCCTGTCCGCGCAAATGCTCGATCACCTCTGCCCCGTTGCGGGCCGCCTCGAACCGCTCCCGGAGGTCGTGGTCCAAAACCAGCACATCCAGCAGGTAGCGCCTGCCGTCATGGCCGGTCTGGTCGCAGGATTCGCATCCCGCCGACCGCCAGCAAGAGGTGACGTCGGCACCGATCCCCAGAGCCGCCCGCTCTGCGGCGGGGAATGGCTCGCTTCGCCGGCATGCGGGGCACAGGGGCCGGATCGGCGTGCAGGTAATCACCCCCCGCAGATACGCAGGCACGAGAACGTGCATGTCCCGGAAGGCGATAAGCTGGTCCAGGGCGCCGACGGCGTCACCGCAGCCGATCCCCGCCACCACCAGCTTACCGCGCAGAGTTGCCCGGCATGCTGCCGCAAAGGCCTGGCCGTCAGTGACATCCTCCAGGACGAGAATATCCGGATCATGCTCCAGACAGGCTGAAACCACAGCGCTCAGATCCGCGTCGGACGGCACCGGAATACGGGGGAACCGCTGCTCTCCCGTGCCGGCGCCGCTGCCGACGACCAGCACGGTCTTCCCCTCCGCCTCATGCTCCTGAAGGTAGAGATCCGTGAGCCGGCGGCGAATCTCCCGATCCCGGGCTCCGGTCACCACCATGCCGCGACCGGCCGCCGCCAGATCGGCAAACTGCCGGACTTGGTCGTCCGTCAGCCCCAGGTCGGCAAGGGATGTCGGGAACAATGCCGCCACCGTCATCCTGAAGGTGAGGTGATCGCCGCCTTCTCCCCGCAGGGTAGCCACCTGAAAGGGAATGGAGCGGCCCTTCAGGGCAAAGGATAGCCCCCCACGGGCGGAGAACCGGGCCCCGTCGATGTGGGCAAGTTTCTTGACGTGCATGACCACGTCGGGATAGCGGGAAGGGGCAAGCTGTCCGACCTCCCGCGTGGTGCCGCCGCGCCGGCCAATCACCGACACCCTGTCCCCCAGGGGGTGGAGCGAAAGGGAGCTGAGCTTTTGCTGGGCCACGAACAGCAACAGGTAATCGATGAACTTCCCCCCTGTCAGGTCGTGATTCATGGCGGCAAGGGCCTGGGGTGGGAACGCCGACGACGTGAACCCCAGGCGTTCCTCCGTGTCGGGCGGTCCGTAGAAACGCTCCTGCATCTCCCGGATCTCCCGGATGAGCGCCACGGAAACCGACACGGCGCACCCGGTCTCCTTTTCCACGGCCGCCACTGCCGCCACGTTGAGCGGGTCGGCAATGGCGATGCTCAGTTCCTCGCCGGCCCTGATCAGGGGGATGAGATTATGCTGTCGGGCCATGACCGCCGGGACCAACGCCACGGCATCCCGGTCGACCATGGCCGGCTTGAGGCGTACGTAGGGGATGTTGAGCTGGTTCGACAGGGCCCAGTCGATGTCTTCCTGGGTTACAATGCCGAGTGATACCAGTGCCTCGCCGAAGCGGCCTCCGGTGCGCTCCTGCTCATCGAGTGCCCGCCGGATGTCGTCCTCGCTGATGATCTGGCATTTGAAGAGAATGGACCCGAGAGACCCTTCCTTGACGATGCTTTCCATGGGTGCTCCTCCCTCTACATCCAATCGGCCGGAACCTGCCGTGACTTGAGGGTTATTTTCAGGCGCGAGCACCCTTTACTTTTTTCGCCCCCCCGTGCTACCCTCGTGAAAAATCAGGTTCCGTAACGGGCACCGCGGTTGCCGACGCCCGTCATGGCGCCCCAGGAGACGACATGAAACGAAAAGCCCTTGCCCTCCTCTCGGGGGGACTCGACTCTACCCTTGCGGTCAAGGTCATGCTTGAGCAGGGAATCGAGGTCGAGGCCCTCAACTTCACCTCTCCCTTCTGCACCTGTACGGGAAAAAACGCCGGCTGCAAATCCGAAGCGATTCGGGTGGCCGAAGAATTCGGCATCCCCATCAAGGTCATGCACAAGGGGGTCGACTATCTGGAAGTGGTCCGCGCGCCGCGGCACGGTTACGGGAAGGGGATGAACCCCTGCGTGGACTGTCGCATCTTCCTCCTCCGCAAGGCAAAGGAGTACATGGCCGAAAGCGGTGCCGATTTCGTCATTACCGGCGAGGTGCTGGGGCAGCGCCCCATGAGCCAGCGCCGGGACACGCTCCGCGTCATCGAGCGGGAAAGCGGGCTGGAGGGGCTGCTGCTGCGCCCCCTTTCGGCCAAGCACTTCGAGCCGACGCGCCCCGAGCGGGAGGGATGGGTCGACCGCGAAAAGCTCTTGGCTATCCAGGGACGCTCACGCAAGGAACAGATGCAGCTGGCCGAGGATCTCGATGTGAAGAACTACCCGTGCCCGGCCGGCGGTTGCCTTCTCACTGAGGTCTCCTTCGTCTCCAAGGTCAGGGACGTCTTCGACCACTCGGACCAGCTCAACCTGCGTGATTTCCGCCTGCTTAAAGTTGCGCGCCACTTCCGCGTCGGCCCCCGCACCAAGGTGCTGATCGGCCGTAACGAGGCCGAGAACGAACTCCTTTCCCACCATGTCCAGCCGGGCGAAGCCGCCATCCGGTGGCTAGACGGATCAAGCCCCCTCGGCGTCCTCATGGGAACGGTGGACGACGTCCTCCTTGAGACCGCCGCAAAGGTTCTCCTCCGCTACACCAAGGCCGAGCCCGGCAGCGACTGCCGGATCAAGGTCACGGTCGACGGCAGCGAACAGATGCTCACGGTCTCCCACACCTTCTCCGAAACCTGCATCGAGCAGTACCGCGTTTGACGCCTCCGGTCACCGGACCGCCGCACCGTCCCCACAGCCGACGGTAAAGGAACCGTCGGCTGCTACATCGAGCCGGATTGCCTCCAGCTCCTCTCCTCCGCCGATCCGCGCCAGGATCTCCCGGGAGAGGAGCGGCAGGAGGGTTCCGCGCAGGATATGGTCGATGGCCCTGGCGCCGCTCTCCACTTCGGAGCAACGGGCAGCGAGCCGGGCCGCAACCGCCGGGGTCCACGCAAGCTCCGTTCGGCTGTTCTCCCGGAGCCGCTCCGCCACCCGGCCGAGCTTGAGGCCCACGATCTCCTCCAGGCTGTCCGGCGCCAGGGTCAGGTAGGGGACCACGGTCATGCGGGCCAGGAGCGCCGGTTTGAAGTGCCGCGCGAGATGGGGGCGGATGGCGGCGGCCAGCTCCTCTGTCGTGGGCTGCGGCTCTTCCGCGCAGCGCGAGACGACGACATCCGCCGCCAGATTGCTCGTCAGAAAGATGACCGTGTTGGCGAAGTCGATCACCCGCCCCTCCCCGTCGGCCAGCATCCCCTTGTCGAACACCTGGTAAAAGAGATTGAGGACGTCGGGGTGGGCTTTTTCCACCTCGTCCAGCAGCACCGCCGAGTAGGGGCTGCGGCGGACCGCCTCGGTAAGGACGCCGCCCTCACCATACCCCACGTACCCCGGCGGCGAGCCGATGAGACGGCTGGTGGTGTGGCGCTCCTGAAATTCGCTCATGTTGATGACGGTGAGGAACCGTTCGCCGCCGAAAAGAAGATCGGCCACGGCCACGGCGGTTTCGGTCTTGCCGACGCCGGAGGGGCCGACAAGCAGGAAGACCCCCAGAGGCTGGCGCGGGTCCTTGAGGCCAGCAGCCGAGGAACGGAGCACCTCGGCCACGGCGGCCAGCGCCGGTTCCTGCCCCCGGATGCGCCGGCGCAGGCCCTCTTCCAGGGCAAGCACCCCGGCGGTCCGGTCCTTGCGGAGGCGCCCTAGGGGAATGCCGGTCCAGTCGGCCACCACCTGCGCAACCACCTCCGGGTCCACCTCGATCCTGACCAGCGGCTCATCCCCCTGGACTTCCGCCAGCTTTGCCGCGGGTTCCGCCATCTTCAGCCCCACTGCGTCCCCACCTGCGTCACGGCCCTCCGCTGCCTCGTTCCGCAGGGCCACCACCGCCCCGGCCAGCTCTCGTTCCCGGTGCCAGCGAGCCGTTACGGCAGCCAGCTCCTCCCGCAACAGCGCCAGCTCCTCCTTCAGCACCGCCAGCCGTCCTTCGTCCTCCGGCCGCCCCTGGAGCCGATCACGGCGGAGGGCGGCCTCTTCCCGCTCCAGGGCCTGGATGCGCCGCTCCGCCTCCTCTACCCTTCCCGGCTTGCCGGTGAGCAGGAGCTTCACCCGGGCCGCAGCCGTATCAAGGAGATCCACCGCCTTGTCCGGCAGCTGCCGGCCCGACAGGTAGCGGGACGAGAGCTCCGCCGCCGCCCGGACTGCGTCATCCCGGATGGTGACCCCATGGGCCGCCTCGTACGTATCCTTGAGGCCCCGCAGGATCAGCACCGCCGTCTCCACCGACGGTTCGTCCAGCTTCACCGGCTGGAAGCGCCTGGCCAAGGCGGCATCCTTCTCGAAATATTTCTTGTATTCGCTCCAGGTGGTGGCGGCTATGGTGCGCAGCTCACCCCGGGCCAGGGCCGGCTTCAGAAGGTTGGCGGCATCACCCCCGCCCGCCTGGTTGCCGGCACCGATCAGGGTGTGGGCCTCATCGATAAAGAGAATCACCGGCCGGGAAGCCCCCTTTACCTCTTCGATAACGCTCTTCAGACGGCTCTCGAACTCCCCTTTCACCCCTGCCCCCGCCTGGAGCAGGCCGAGATCAAGCCCCAGGAGCCTCACCTCCCGCAATGCCTCCGGCACCTCCCCCTCAACGATACGGAGTGCCAGCCCCTCCACCACGGCGGTCTTGCCGACCCCCGCCTCTCCCACCACGATGGGGTTGTTCTTCCGCCGCCGGGCCAGGATGTCGATCATCCGGCCGATCTCCCGATCACGGCCGAAGACCGGGTCCATGCCCCCCTCGGCCGCTCGTGCGGTGAAGTCGGTGCAGAAGCGGGAAAGTGCCGTGCCATCCCGGCCGGGCCCGGCGACGGAAGCGGTGTCGCCGCCCATGCAGGAGTTCTCCTCCGAGCCGGAAACAGCGCGCGAAAAGCCGGAGAGAAGCCCCTCCCGTCCCACGGGCATGAGCTGGTCCACGTAGCGGCCCGCCGCGAACCGCAGCGGCCGGGCCAAGAGCGCCGCGAAGAGCGCTCCGGAGCGGACCCGCTCCTCGTTCAGATCGAGGGAGGCCGTGAGCCACCCCGCCTGGAGCCACTCCAGGAGGATCGGGGAGAAGACCGGCCGCCCCCCGTTGCCGGTGGGCAACTCGTCGAGAACCCGGACGACTCCGATCTTCAGCGGGGAGGCGTCGATGTTAGAGTTCCGCAGAACGGCAACAAGGTCCCCCCCCGCCTCATCGAGCAACCTGGCCAGGAAGTGTTCAACAGTCACTTCGTAGTGCCCTCTGGCCACGCAGAGTCCTGCGGCCCCCTCCAGTACCCGGGTGCAGAGGGGGTTGAGTCGCTTGAGAAGAGCGGTAAGGTCGACGGTCAGCACGGAAGGGTCTCCTTAGGGAAAATGTCCGGGAAATACAACGCAAGGCAGGGATTCGCCGGCTGCGACACCAAGCCAGGTGTCCCATCCGACCCGTGCCCCCCGACAAGCGCCGAGACGTGCTTCCGGCGTCTCTCCCGGGGCCAGGGTCAACTCCACGTCCCAGGCGAGGGGGGCATCCAGGTAGAGTTCCACGATCAGGTCCAGAGTCGAGCGGCCAGGGGCGCCGGGGAGGAGATCCGCGAACTGTTCGCGGGAAAGGGGCCCCAGGCACAGGCGGAACATGCCCAGCCGGTCATCCAGATTGGTTCCGACGACCGTGTCGATGCCGAGACTGCTCGCGGCTATGCCCACGGCTAGCCGCTGTCCGGGGGGAATCGACACCTGCCGGTGCTGGCAGGGGATGACTTCAACCGGTACGCCGAGGGCGTCGGCGACCATGGTCCGCAACCCCAGGGCAGAGCGGGGAACCTGTCCCAGGAGACCCACATAGCGGAGCCAGCGGCCGGACTCCGGCAGGACTGTCTGCCCCTGGGCCAGGTCGAGCCCAGCCAAACAAAAAAGACGTTCGAGGTCATCCCCGCTTCCGTCCTCCACAACCCGGTTGAACAGGCGATACTTGGCGTCGCCGGCGACCCAGAGATCAAAGATCCGGTGGCTCAGCACGTCGAGAAAATCCCGTGAAGCAGAGCCGTCTTCCCGCTCCTCGTCTATCAGTTCTTCGGTGTAGAAGGTTGGCAGGGGAGATGACGGGCCGTAGAGACCGAGGAAGCGGGCCGTTATCCGGTAGCCGTCGCTCTGCCGCTCGATCCGCGCCACATCAGCAACCGGAAAGGAGAGGGAAAGCTCGGGCCGGACCCGTACCCCGCACGGGCAAGCGCCCTCCCTCCCCTGAGCGGCCGCAAGAAGCCGCAGCAGGCGCACCGCCTGGGCAAAGGAGAACTCATGCCCCCGCTCGAACAGCTGCGTCTCTAGAGAAGCTGGCGGTGACCAAGGCGGGGAGCCCATGAGTACACCTCTCCCCGAACGCTTTCGCGGACGGTCAGGCGGGTGAAGCTGTTGAGCGAGGCATAGCCCCCCAGAAAGCGGTCGAGCACCGCCCCGAAGAGGAACAGATCGCCCGGGCTGGCAAAGTGGTCCCCCCGCAGAGTAAGGACAATCTCGCTGCCCCGCAGTAGGTGCCCCCCCACGAGGCGGCCGGCCGGCTTGGCGATAACCGCTTCGATCCCGTCCAGCCGCTTCCGGTTGGCGGCCAAGTCACCCCGGTCCCCTCCCTCCTCGAACAGGTAGAGCGCCAGGAGAGTGCGGAGATTGTCGGCGCTGGCCAGGGAGAGGCGGTTAAGGGACAGATGGGAAACGAGTCGCCAGAGGAGATTTTTCCCCAGTGGCGGCAGCAGCGTCGGGGTAAGTGGCGTGATGTTGTGGAAGGTGGCACTCTCGGGTGAGGAGGAGGTCGGTTCGCACAGGTCGCCGAGCCACAGATTTTCCGGCAGGCGGCCGTTGCTGCAGGTAAGAGCGATGGAAAGCGTCTCCGTCTCCGGCAACCCCTCCCCCTGTGGGTAGGCAACGGCCAGGTGCACATCGAATCCGGCGCGGACCGGCGAAGCGGATACGGCGGTATGAAAGGTTGGCTGGGCATCTGCGCCATCCCTGAACTGCTCGAAGGGGTGATAGATGCGCTCCGTTGCCGCCCCCCGGACGATACCGGTCACACGATCGACGGAATATACCTGACCGTGCCCCGGTTCCAGACCCGCAGGCCTCACCGGGTATCTCCCGACCCGGTGGTCGAGGAGAATCGGTTCGGCGTCGTGTGAAAAGAGGTTCACGGCCGGGGAGGCGAAAAGAACAAAGCTATCCCGCCGCACCGGGGGCGGAGGGATAGTGAGTTCGCCTAACTCGAAGGTAATGGTGAATCTCGAGCCGCTGCCACGGGTGGTCCAGCGTTCCCAGCCGGTCAACTCCAGGAACAGGAACCGTTGGGGCGCGGCAAAATATTCCTGCAACAGCCGATAGCCGGGAAAGGCGTGGGATGGCCAGGGAATCAGGTGCTCGTCGTCATTGAGGCCCACCGGCTGAAGACAGGCTGCGGGCAGGCTGGCCGACGCCCCTCTCTCCTCCGGGGTGATCACGATTCGCTTCAGGTGCCGGGAGAGGATCAGGAACAGCTCCGCTGCCGGGGCATGGTCGCCGGCCAGAAAAAATCGCAGCGATCGTGGCTCCCAGTGGTCGAGCGAGAGGCCAGTGAGCGACAGGGACAGGGTTACGACTGGAGCGCTCCCTGCTGGTTGGGCAAACGTTGCCTCGAGAAGTTCCAGAGGATGAAGTTCTACCGGGCTCGTTGTCCGGAAGAGGCAGCGGGTTCCCTCCACCGGGATCGACGCAAGCTCGGTCCCGGCCGGAATCAGCCGTGAGCGAGTCAGTGACGGCTTCGGTTCGAAGGCGACGATGGTGGTGGCCGGCACCGGCCGCAGGTAGTGGGGGGCCACAAGACGAACCAGATCGTGGACCACTTCGGGGAAATCATCATCGAGTTTTTGGCGAAGGAGAGCCGTCTGGAAGGCAACGCCCTCCAGGAGCCGCTCCACATCCGGGTCGGTCGACGGACCGCCGAGCATCGGCGCCAACGCCGGGTGGGTCACGGAGAACTCGGCCCCCAACTCCTTGAGTCGGGCGAGTTCATCCTGAAAATGACGGGTGATCATCGTGTATGCTCTCTCTTCCCGGGCATGGTCAACGTCTCACCGTAACCTTCCCGTCGGTATCCACCAGCGTTTCAAAACAGACCGCTCCGCCGTCGCTGCCAAGCCGGGCGGAGATGGCAAACCGGAGCGCCAGCACGTCGTCCTCCTGCGGGACGAAGGCAACCCTTACGTCGGCGAGACGCGGCTCAAAGCCCTGGATGGCGGCACGGATGCTCCGTTCGATCTCCCGCACCGAATCTGGGTAGCTCTGAAGCACGTCGAGCATGTCAGGGATGCCGAAGTCAGGGGCGATAGGCACGCTCCCCCGGCGCGTGTTAATAATCCGGCGGACGTGTGCCAGGATTGAATCCACCAGACGGCCCCGATCAGTCCCCCCGCGGCGCGACGGATCCCGCTCCAGGGAGCGGATACGTTCCAGAAGGCGTTCTTCGCGCATGAGCTACCCCTTGGCCACCACCATCAGCTCCACCTCCAGATCGGCCGGGGCGCCGGTCCAGTGGAGGGCAAGGGCGTGTTCCCGCTCCACCAGGGGCCATTGGTCACCGGCAGTATCAACGGCGAAGTAGTGGGTGTCGGCGCGGCGCGGCAGCTCCTGGGGCGGGACCGGCAGGTGGCTCAGGCCGATGCCGGGGAGGGCGCGGGCGGCCAGGACCGGCAGGTGGTTCCGGGCGCTGAGCTTGGCGGCGGCTTCAAGGGACGGGAGGAACGCAGCCGGCTCCGTGGTGGTCCGCAGGGCCAGGTAATAGCGGCTGCCGGTTTCAAAGATGCCCGGCTTCAGGTCGGCGCTGAAGAAGGTGCCGTCGTGGGTGAGGCGGATCACGTAATCGGGACCGGCGGTGATCTCGTCCAGAAGTCGGGCGATGAGGTCACGGGCCACGAAAAAGCGCTCCCCGAGTGCCCGGTGATCATAGGGAGGGAGAAGCCGGACGCCGTCGTCCAGTTTGCCAAGGGCCGAGACCCGCTCGGAGAAGGAGGAGAGTTCGCCGATGAGCTGGCGCAGGGCCCCGTAGACGTCCCACGGGTGGACCTGCCGCGCCTCGGTCAGGTGGAAGAGGAGAGGCACATGCCGGTTGAGAGAACGGAGCGCCAGGAGGTAGACCATGTCCCGAGAGCCGAACCCGGCGTTCTGGATGCCGCGCTGCTTCTTGTGCTCCTCCAGCTGTCTGGCGCGGGCCGCCACCTGGTCCCGGATCTCCCGGACGATGCGAAAGAGGGGCTCGCTCGCTTCGAGGGAGAGGCAAGGGGGGATGAAGCGGCCGGAGAGCCGCACGTCGGCCCCGAAGCGCTCCAGCCGCGCCACCGGGATCAGGTGCCAGTCGCCCAGTTGGTCCCGCTCGCTGTCCCAGAGGATTTTCAGCACATGGCGCAGCCGCTTCACCTGACCTGCCGGGCCGCCGGCGTGGAGATCGCGCATCTCCTCCGGATCTGCCGCGGCGGCGAAGCGGGTGGTGATCCCGCCGAGGTTTTCGAGCCGTTCGGTGACGGTCACGTTCTCTCTATCCCCGCTCCACTTGCGCACTCCCACGTAGACCGGCAGGGGACGATCCCCTTCGATCCAGGAGTCGTCGAAGGAGCGCGGCTCGCAGAGGGCGTTCTCGCCGATGACCGCCCAGGTGCCGTCGGGGAAAAGGAACTCGCCGGAAAGGATGCTGAAGACCCGGGTGCCGAGAGCGCTGGCCTCGATCTCCAGCTCACCCGCCCCCCAGAAGTGGGGGTGGAGATGGCGGAACAGGGGGGCGAGACGCCCCTGGACCGACAGGTCCTGGAGCTGAAAGTGATGGGGCTGGAGAAAGAGCCCCTGGTGCCAGTAAAGGGGGGGATGGGCGTTCATGGCTTTCGGGGCTCCTCCTTCACATCCTGAATCTCCTGAGGGCCCAGATGCAGCCGAATATCGACCCGTCCCGGCTTGACGAGCTTCGTGCGGCTGACGAATCCCTTCGTCTCCTCACTGATCGGGATCGGGTAGAGCCGGACCGACCGTTCCTTGTCGAGCAGGTAGTATCCCGCCGCAAAACCCACGTAGCGTGCCCCCTCGGCCCGATCCAGGACGTCGTTCAATACCTGACCTGGCTGGATGACAACCCGCCTGGCCGTTGCCACGGCTTGGTCGAACCTGCTGCATTCCAGCAGCCTTGCCGGCCCGTCCGGTTCGTTCCGCAACTGGTTGAAGGCGTTCGGATCGCGAAGTTGGTAGATGCAGGCAACAAGTGCGTGGGGGCTGTTCTGATAGAGATTCAGCCGGGGGTCGCCGGTGAGGCTCAGATGAATGGCCTCCCTTTCGAACCCCCACTCAACCGGCGGCCTGACCTCCGGAGACGAGGCACAGGAGCAGAGGCACGCAACGACAGACCAACACGGCAACAAAGCGGAATGACGCTTCATCGGCTTCTCCAGGGGCGTAGTGAGCGATGACAATGGGACAGGGTACGGACAGCAAGGCGGTACGTAGCTTATTACATTAAAATTAATGTTAACGTATTATCATTTATTGTCGCTTACTGTCAATGGACTGGTGGGAAGCTGTGCACAGCGCCGCTGACAGCGGATGTCGGAGGGCCTGAGTCGAAAACAAACGGAACACTGTGGTGGCTGAACGTGTAATGGAATGGTAACACTTGACGCGAGGACATCCGCACGATAGCCTCCCCCTTGAAAGGAGAAACGTGTCATGACCCTGATTCGGCTTCAGTCACGAATGCTGATACCGTCGCTCGCCCTGGTCGTCCCTCTTCTTGCAGCCTGCACCACCGTCACCGAGGAACGGGGAGGTCCCCAGGCCCCGGGGATCGGCTTCGAGGAGGCACCGGCAGTCGTCGACCGGACCGACCGGCAGCATGCTCCCCCCACGCCGATGGTTCAGCCTCCCCCACCGCAGGCCCCTCTGCCGCAGCCGCCGGAACCTCCCGCGACTCCGGCTGTCGCCGTGCCGGCATCGCTACGCATTGGACCGGAGCATAAGTACGTGAACGTCCGGCGCGGGTCTTCACCCCGTACGAAAGTGGTAGCTGTCCTGAAGGGTGGCACACAACTGGAGTTGCTGGGGAAAGAGGGGAGCTGGCTGCGCGTTCGCTGGCAGCACGGCGGGAAAACGGCGGAGGGATGGGTCTACCGGAAGTTTGTGGAGGGGAATGGGCTGTAAGTCGCAGAGCCCGTAGGCCGGCGCGTGGCCCCCGCATGCTCGCGGGAGCGGCGCCGGTTCAGATCTTCCCCTTCAGGCTGTACACATAGGCCAGCACCTCCGCTACCGCGGTGTACAGGCTCTCGGGAATGGGTTGTCCCTCTTTGACCTGGGCATAGAGCTCGCGGGCCAGGAAACGATTTTCCACGAGCATCACGTTGTTCTCACGGGCGATGGCCTTGATGGTTTGGGCCATATGGTCGACGCCCTTGGCCAGCACCAGTGGCGCGGCCATGGTTTCGCGTTCATACTTGAGCGCCACGGCGTAGTGCGTCGGGTTGGTGACGACCACGTCGGCGGTAGGAATAACCTTGCGCAGGCGTTTCTGGGCTTGCTGAAACTGCATCTGACGAATCTTACCCTTGACCTTCGGGTCCCCCTCAGACTCCTTGTGCTCGTCCTTGACCTCCTGCTTGGTCATTTTCAGATTATCGATGAAACGCCACTTGACGAAGGCCAGGTCCAGAACCCCCAGGATAAGAAGTACACCGCAGGTATGGATGACCAGCTTGAATGCCAAGTGCTTGAAAACCTCAAGGATCCCAGCCAGATCGGTATCGGCCAAGAAAAGCAGTCCGTCCATCTCGTCCCGCATGATCTTGTACGACATGTAGCCGACAATGACGATCTTGAGGACGGCCTTGAGCATCTCCACCAGGGAGTCCTTATTGAAGAGCTTCTGGGCGTTAGTGACCGGATTGAGCTTGTCCAGCTTAAAGGTGATCCGTTCACTGTTCATGGAGAAGCCCACCTGGACCATGGTCGTTGCAAGCCCCGAAATCACCACCACCAGCATGAACGGCATGACCACGCTGAGAAATACCAGGAACAGCTTGATGAGGAGATGTTCGACGCTTGCTTCGGTCAGGTGAAACGTACCCATGGAACCGAGCAGCTCGCCGCTGGTCCGCTTCAGGGTGGTAAACATGAAACCGCCGGTGGTGTACAAGGCAACCATGGCGGCGATAAGGGTTACGGTGGAGGTCAGGTCCCGACTGTGGGGAACCCCTTTCTTTTTCGCCTCGTCCAGCTTCTTTGCTGTTGGTTTTTCTGTTTTTGAATGTTTGTCGTCAGACATGCCCTCATCCCTTACCCATGAGCTTCATCATGGTCTTGAGCTGTTCGTCGAGCAAGCCGAAATGCCCTTGGACGGTATGGAGGAAGAGAGGGAGGGAAAGCCCCAGAACAATGAATCCGATGCCGATGTTCAGGGGCATACTGACGAAAAAGACGTTCATCTGGGG
This sequence comes from Geobacter sulfurreducens PCA, assembly GCF_000007985.2. Taxonomy (NCBI): domain Bacteria; kingdom Pseudomonadati; phylum Thermodesulfobacteriota; class Desulfuromonadia; order Geobacterales; family Geobacteraceae; genus Geobacter; species Geobacter sulfurreducens. The sequence goes on along the minus strand of NC_002939.5, from coordinate 455,179 downwards.
GAACGAGCGGGCCATGATGCCGAGCATGACGCTGGTCGCCAGGAGGGTGACCATCACCGGCGCCGCGAGCCGGACCGCCAGGACGAACACCTCGCCGATGGTAGTCACGATGAATTGGAGAAGCGCGCCGCTCATGTGCCACGCCCCCAGGGGGAGGACGTCATAGCTCTGGACCAGCGCTCCGATGAAGATGTGGTGCATGCCCAGGGAGAGGAACAGGAGCGTGGCCAGCATCTCCAGGATGATCGACATGATCGACAGCTGGCCTCCCTGGGACGGATCGAATTCGGTCACGATGGTGAGGCCGATCTGGACGCTGACGATCTGGCCGGCGAACTCGACGGCGGCGAAGATGATCAGGGACAGCAACCCAAGCGACACGCCGACCAGTACCTCCTGCACCATGAGGAAGCCCAGGGAGAGCACGTCGGTCGGAAGCTGCGGCATCTTTTCCTTGATGATGGGGAAGCAGACCATGGTCATGGCGAAGACGAGCAAGGCCTTGATGGGGGTCGGCACCCGCCGCCCGCCGAAGATGGGAATGGCTGCGAAGATGCCCGCCATCCTTCCCATCACCAGAGTGAAGAAGGCCACGTCGTTGGCCGTGGGGAATGGTGTGGTCAGTGGAAACATGGGTGTCGGCGTCCCGGCGGAGCACTGTCACTCGCCGAAGCTGACGGTCCTCACCGTCGCATGGTGGCGATGAGGGCGTAAACTTCCCGGGTGAAGTCGCTCATGTAGTTCATCATCCAGGGGAAAAAGATCACCAGGGCGACCATGACGGCGATGATTTTGGGGGCAAAGGCAAGGGTCGCCTCCTGGATGGAGGTGACCGCCTGAAAGATGCTGACGGCAAGTCCGACCACAAGGCCGGAAATAAGCAGCGGAGCAGCCAGCATCAGCGTCACCTCGAAGCTGCGGCGGGCAAGCTGTACGACGAGATCGGGACTCATGATAAACCTCCGCTACCCAAAGCTTTTTATCAGGGAGCCGATGACCAGCCCCCACCCGTCCACCAGGACAAAGAGGAGGATCTTGAACGGCAGTGAAATCATGACCGGCGGCAGCATCATCATACCCATGGACATGAGGACCGAGGCCACCACCATATCAACCACCAGGAACGGGATAAAAATCAGAAACCCGATCTGGAAGGCGGTCCGCAGCTCGCTGATCATGAAGGCCGGGATGAGGGTCAGAGTCGGGATGTCGTCGGCCGTACGGGGTCGCGGCAGCTTCGAAAGATTCAGAAACAGGGCCAGGTCCTTCTCACGGGTCTGGGAAAGCATGAACTTCCGCATGGGAGCCACCGCCCGTTTCAGGGCCTCATCCTGGGTGATCTGGGCCGCCCGGTAAGGCTGGATCGCCTGGGTGTTCACCTGCTGCCAGACCGGAGCCATGACGAAGAAGGTCAGGAACAGGGACAGGGCGATGATGATCTGGTTTGGGGGCGCCTGCTGGGTGCCGATGGCGTGGCGCAGGAACGACAGCACCACCGCGATCCGCGTGAACGAGGTGGTCATCATGAGGAGCCCCGGCGCCAGGGACAGCACCGTCATCAGGAAGAATATCTGGAGGACCACCGACACATCGCCCGGCTTGGTGGCCTTGCCCACCCCGATGCTAACGCTGGGCAGCGCCAGGGGCTCGGCGGCGGCCGCCAGCGAGGCGGTCAGCAGGATGACGCAGAGGGCGATGAAAGGGATTCGTTTGAATATCGGGACACCGTCCATGGTGCTCAGGCTTTTCCTTCCCCGGCGCGGCGCTCGGGGACATCGGCACGCCCCTGCTTCATGGCGGCGAGCCGTGTCGTGACCGCGTCCAGTTTTCCCTGAAAGAGAGTGGCGAGGGGAGTGCGCCCGGTGGTTTCGTCGAGCACCTCGATCTCTTCCAGGATGTCTATCTGCTTGATGAACGAGAGATTGTCGCCGGAAGAGCCGAGCAGGAGAAACTCCCCCCCCACCTCCACCAGGACCAGCGACTTCTTCGGCGCCAGGTAGCGGGTTTCCACCAGCCGGATGTGGCGTTCGGTTCCCTTGCCGTGGACGCCGGGCCTAAACCATCGGTTTGCCGCGTAATAGGCCAGATAGATGAGCCCCAGCACCAGTGAGAGGGAGGCCAGCATCTGGATGAACACGGTGGCGAAGCTGAAATTCGCTCCGCCGGCGGCCTCTGCGGCCCGGGCCACGCCGGGGACCGCCAGGGCCAGGGCCGTAACTGATGCCGGCTGTTTCACAGTACTTTCTCCACCCGTTCGTTGGGGCTGACGATATCCACGAGCCGGACCCCGAACTTCTCGTTGACCACCACCGCCTCGCCGCGGGCGACGAGCTTGGAGTTCACGAAAACGTCCAAGGGCTCTCCGGCAAGCTTGGTCAATTCCACCACCGCCCCCTGATTGAGCTGGAGCACATCCTTGACCAGGATCTTGGTCCGGCCCAGTTCCACCGTGAGCTGAAGCGGTATATCGAGAATGAACTCCAGGTTCTTGCGGTCCAGTTCACCGTCTTTGGTTTCTTCTTTCGTGAAGTCGCTCACCGCTGTTCTCCCTTGCCTACGACGTTCGTGATCTGAAGTGCCTTGTTGCCGTGGCGTATGCCCGGCATTCCCGTGAATTTGGGCACCCCGCCGACCTTGACCGTGAGATCGCTGGTGCAGGGGGTATCAAGCATGATGGTGTCACCGGGGACCAGGCTGAGCAGGTCGTTGAGGCTGATGACCGCACCGCCGACCTCCACCGATACGTCCAGGGGAGCCTCCAGCAGTTCCTTGGACAGCCGGAATGACCACTGGGGATCAATGGCCATGAGGTCGAACTGGGCGCCGGACTTGAGCTTGTCCCGAATCGGCTCGATGGTCATATAGGGGACGGCAAAAACCATCTTCCCCTCTAACTGGTCGATCTGGATCTGCATCTCCATCGTTACCACCTGGTACTCAGGGGGAACGATATTCACGAGCCGCGGGTTCATCTCCATCCGGAGCAGGCTCATCTTGGCTGCATAGAGCGGTGCCCAGGCCTTTTCCAGGTCGACGAGCATATCCTGCACGATCTTCTGGACCAGCCGCAGCTCAATGGAGGTGAACATCCGGTTGGCGCTCGTTTGGACCGACGTCATGCCGGTTCCGCCCAGAATGCAGTCCACGATGGTAAAAACGAGCGTGCTGTCAAAGGCGATCAGGGCCGCCCCCTTGAGCGGGTCGGCCTTGTAGATCGCCATGCAGACCGGTGAAGGGAGGGTCTGGATGAAGTCGTCGAACTTGTACGATCCGGCCCCGAGCTTCTTGATCTCGACGATGCGCCCCAGCCGGTTCGACAGGGTCCCCCGCTGATAGCGGATGAAGCCGTCGTAAATGATGTCCAGGTTGGGAACGAGCCCCTTGTGGGCTTCGCTGTTGAAGAGGTCGTAGGAGTGGACGGTGCCCTCCTCCTTTGCCAGCTCACGGTCGGGTTCGATCTTCCCCTCGAATACCGCGGCAAGCAGCGCCTCTATCTCTTGCTTGGTGAGGATCTTCTCCATGGAGATTCCTCTGCCTCCCTTGACGTCCTGTCAGCTACTGGACCACGAAATCGGTGAAATAGACCTTGGTTACCTTGCCCGGAGGCAGAATCTTGTTGGCCGCCACGAGGATTTCATCCCGCAACTGGTTTTTCCCCTGCAGATCCTGGATGTCCTGGAGGGTCTTGGTGGTAAGCAGAACCAGAATGGCGTCGCGCAGGGGAGCCTGGCGGGACTCTATCTCAGCCTTGGCGTCCGGGGTTGCGGTTTCGAACTCGACCTTTACCCGGAGATAGCGCAGCTCCTGGCCATCGTAAATATTGACGATGAACGGCTCGAGCGCGAACGCGGTGGCAACCGCCCCGGCCGCACCTTCCTTGCCGCCGCCGTGGCCGCCCTCGGCCTTCTGCTCGACCTTGGCCTCAGCTTCGCCTTCCTTGCCTTTTTCTTTCTTGCCCCCGCCCAAGAAAACAACGGCCAGGGCGATAATCACCACGGCAGCCGCGCCGATGATGATGAAAAGCTTTTTCTTGTCCTTTGGCGCACCCTCGACGGGTGCCTTTTCGTCCGCGGCCATCAGACTCCTCCTTCTGTATGGTTGAAATCCTTGGGACTCTACGTACCGATACGGCTATTGCAACCGAAATGCCAGAAACGGCGTTGTCGCATCAATGGAGTCCTACGTAAAAAAACATCATGATATTGAGAACTAATGCGAAGAAACGTACGAGAGGCGAGACACGGCGTTCACCCTTGACGGGTGCGGCCACGTCGGACTTTTGACAAATCAGGCAAAGATTCAGCGGCGGGAGATACTGAACACTGTCGTTCACTGCACGATGACCAGCGACTTGTCAAAAAAACGACAATCGCCGAAAGACACCAAAACACTACGTCCGGCGGAGAAGGGGGGGTGTTCCCCTCCCCGCCGGACGGTCAGTTACTGGTTACCGCTTGAGACTGAGCACTTCCTGCAGCATCTCGTCGGCCGTGGTGATCGTCTTGGAGTTGGCGGAGTAGCCACGCTGGGTGGTGATCATTTTGACGAACTGGGCCGCCATGTCAACGTTGGACTGCTCCAGGGAGTTGGCGAGGATCTTGCCGACGCCGGGGGTGCTGGCGTCGGAGAACAGGGGCTGTCCCGACTCGAGGGTCTCCTCGAAGAGGGTGCCACCCGCCTTGGACAGGCCGGCCGTGGAGGAGAACTTGGCCAGGGCCACCTGGTAGAGCTTCTGAAGCTGGCCGTTGGAGTACACGCCGTTCACGTATCCCTTGTCATCGATGGTTACCTTGGTGAGGGTGCCCTGGTAGTAGCCGTCCTGGGTCTGGGAAGAAACCACCGACGAGCTGGCGTACTGGGTGGTAGCGCCGACTCCCAGGTCGAAGAAGATCGGCTGGGGTGCGGTGACGCCGCCCGCGAAGGTGATGTTCTGGGCCGCGCCGGCCAGGGGAGTCTGGGCGGTGAGGGCTCCGGTGGCATCGAAGGTGAGGGTCCCGTCGATGGGGGTAGTGGTGCTGCCCGGCGTGCCTGCCGCGGCATCGGGGAGGATGACGTGCCAGTCCCATGCGTTGTCGGCGGTCTTGCGGAAATACACCGTGGCGGTGTGGGCATTGCCCTGGGAATCGTAGACCGACAGGCTGGTCGAGTAGTTGGACGTGGCAACCGGGTTTGCGGGGTCCCACGCCAGGGTCGGCGTGGTCTGGGTGGAGTCCAGGTTCACCACGAACTTGACGGTGGAAGTCTGCTTCGGCGGAGTGGTGGCAAAGTTGGTCAGATCGATGGGCTTGAGCACGCCGTCGGAAAGTCCCGACGAGGGAATGATGCCGTACCCCATGACCTGATATCCCTCCGGATTCACCAGGGTCTTGTCCTTATTGAAGGAGAAGGCGCCGGCGCGGGTATAGTAGCGGCCGCTGGTGTTCTGGACCACGAAGAAGGAATCGCCCTGGATGGCCAGGTCGGTACCGCTCTCGGTGCTCTCGAAGGAGCCCTGGGTGAACTGATTCTCCACTGTCTGGATCTGGACGCCGCGGCCGATCTGGGACCCGCCGCTGATGGTGCTGGAGAGGACGTCCGAGAAGAGCATCCGGCCCTGCTTAAAGCCGATGGTGTTGACGTTGGAAATGTTGTTGCCGATGACGGACATGGCCTCGCCGTTGGCGTTGAGACCGCTGATGCCGGTGTACAGTGCGGATGTTACGCTCATTGATATGCCTCCGTGGGTGCGACAGCGCTCCGGCTGCCGCCCGGGTTGACTGGAACGCCTCGGTCGGTCGGCGTCCCATGGGCCCCCGTGAAGGTCCGGCCCATTATGCGTTGCTCGTTTCTTCCCTGCTCGTTCAGGTTCCCGATCCCTGGTTACCGTTTCCTAGATGATCACTGCCGAATCAATGTTGGTGAATACGTTTCCCTGCATGCTTGCCCGATCCATGGCCGTGATGACTGTCCGGTTTCTGACACTCACCACGAGGGCTGCGTCGCCGAGCATGATGAGCGACTCACGGCCCCCCTTCTGGGCCACGCTCTCCACGGCTCCTTCCAGCCGTTTCAGGTCTGTATCGCTGAAGGTGATTCCCCGAGACTGGAGCCGCTGCTGGGCATGACTCGAGAACTTCACCTCCTGGGTCGGAAGCTTGCCGTCGAGAATCCTGGCAAACTCGCCCTGCTTGCCGGCCGGTTGTGCCGGCTGGGGTTGCGACTGCGAGCGACCCGGGTTGATGGGAAGCGGTTCGGGGAAATAGATGGAATCAATCATCCCTGAATCACGCTCCTTTCACAGAGAGTATGTTGCCGAGCGGCACGTTAATGCCGCCGATGGTGATGTAGGGTTCCTCCCCTTCCAACATGACCCCTTCGGCCCGGCCGAGGAGCAGCGGTGCTCCGTCGAAGTCCTTTCCTTCGGCGTTGGTTCCCGTGACGGAGAAGGTGTAGCGTCCATCCGGAAGCGCATTTCCTTTTTCGTCCTTGCCGTCCCACGTTATGGAGCCGTCTCCCGCCTGGGTGCCTCCCAGAGTCAGGGTCCTGACAACGGTGTCGGTGTCATCCATTATCTTGATGGTCACCTTCTGGGCGGTGGCGGGAAGCCGGTAGCCCAAGGTAGGCTGGGTGCCGCTGGTGAGCTTGATCAGGTCACCGCTGGCAGTGATCTCCTTGCCGATAAACGAGACCGCCGAGAGGCTCGTTGCCCCGTTCACGAGGTTGAGAAGATTAGAGAGGTTGCTGTTGGTGTTGTAGGCCTGTTCGACCTGGGTAAGTTGTGCCAGCTGCCCGATGAACTCCGTGCTGTCCTGGGGATTGAGCGGGTCCTGATTCTGGAGTTGCGTAACGAACAGCTTGAGGAAGTCGTCCTTGTTCATGCCGGTGGACTTCTTCATGGCCGCTGCGGCCGCCGCGGTGTCATTGGTTACGCCGTATACCACGTTGTTGTACCTCCTTTCCTTCTGTCAGAGCCTCACGTCGACGAGGCCGTTTTCACGCCGGTCCGTAACGTAGCGTCGCGTGTCCTCCACTGCGGCTTGGATGTCCCCATCGAGGTCGTCACCGCGGGAGAAGGAGAAATGGGTTCCCCCCTGGCCTGCCTGCCCCCCCTCGCGGAAGAGCTGGTGCTCGAACCCCTGGCCGGTGCCGGTTGAGACGTCGAAACCGGTCATGGTCAGGTTCTGGCGGGAGAAATTCTCCTTCAGGTTGTCGAGGTTGTTGAGGAGAATGTCCCTTACCTGGCCATTGGCCGCCACTACATCCACCTTAACCTGCTGGTCAGCCACCCGGACGTTGATCGTGAGCTCACCTAGTTCCACCGGGTTGAGCCTGATGCTGATCCGGCCGTTGCCGTTGGGCTCACGGGTCGTGACGGCATCCCGAACCTGGGCCATGATGCTGTCGCGGAGCGAATGTGACGACTCCGACGTCGATCTGGTTTCGGTCGGTTGGGCGGTAGTGCTCTTGCCCGCCTCGTGAGTAGCATGTCCGGAGACGACATCCTTCATCGCCGCGGACTCCTTGCCGGTGAACGCCTGTTCGTGGCCTTCGGCGAAGTGCTGCTCGCCTGAGCCGTCCCTGACGGTCACTTCCACGTCCAGCGCCTTGACCTGACTCCCGGTTGTTGCGTCAGCCCGGACTTCAGCGGACCTGGGTTCGACCGGGTTGACAGTGTCGGCCTTGCCTGCCGGAATACCTTCCGCATGCCTGACGGGTATCCGATCGGGATAGGCAGCGGTTGGCCCCATGGTGCGCACCGGAGAACGGGTTTCCGCGGTCGCCTCCTCCGTCATGCCGACGGACTGTGGCGACTGCTCCGCTTCAGGGAGGATATCGGCTCCCGCCTGGCGGACCGGGGTCCGTTCGACGGCAACGTTCAGCACCTCCACCGGTTTTTCCGCCGCGCCTGCGTCAGCAACCGCTGCGGTTTGTCCGGCCGGGACGGAAGAAGCGGCTGCAACCGGCGCTTCCGTCGGCGCGGTCTGCGCCATGGCGTGGGGCATGGTCGATGCGGGCGGCTCGGCCACGGTCGTGGTGACCGGAGACGAAACCGGCGCAACGGGCGCCGCCGCTGCCGTTCCGGACGAAGAGGCAGTGGATTCCGGTGCGGGTGCGGCCTCTGCGGGCAGAGGGAGCGGGATGGGAGGAACCAGGCTTGCCAGGGTTGCATCGGTGGCGGGAGGATTCTCCTGGTCCTGGTTCCGGGCGGCATTCTCAAGGGACTCGCTCGACGCATCCGGTACTTCCTGAGTGGCTGCGTTCGTCGTGATGGGTGGCATGAGCAACCCGGCAAAGAGCGAGGCGAAGAGACTGTCGTCGCCGGCAGGCTGGGCAGGGGCTTCAGACGGGATTCCGCCGGTCGGTACGACCTGCGGGGCAATCTGGAGCAACTGCATGATTTCCATACGTGTTCACCTCCTTTCGTGTGGGATGGAAACGCTGCAGAGAGCGCTTCCTAATGCCAAGCTATTCAGTTGTCAAGGAACTGACTCTCAAACAAAACGACGCACGGACGCAACCTGTCACGGCATTGCTGCCGGTGGTGCATAGTGCGTCCGTGCGTCCTGACTGGTGCGGCGAGCGGCATTCCGTGCCTTCCCGCCTCTTGCTTCGTACGTCTACTTGGCCGCCAGGCTGTGGCGGGTCCAGCGCAGCGCCCGTTCCTGCTTCATCAGCGGCAGGAGCTTGGCAACGCGTTTCTGGTCCATCTCGTTCAGAATCTCGAGAACCTCTCCCTCATCCATCTTGTCGAGGAGTTGCGCCGCCTCGGCGGGCTTGAGGGCCTTGTACACCTTGAGCATCTTCTGGTAGTTGGCGCTCTGTACCTTTTTGCGGGCATCAAGGGAACGATCCAGGGCCGCCTTGGCCGACTCCAACTCCTTCACCCGGGCTTCGAGCTTGGCCGAAAGATTCTTCAGCTCCTGTTCCTTCACGGCCAGAGCCGCCTCACGGGCCGCCAGCTGCTGGCGCTTGGCCTCCACCAGGGCCATCTCGCCGACAACACTCTTGCCCGCTGCCGCTGCCGCAGGGGCCTGGGGCTCGCCGGCCGCCGGCTGGGCACCGGCGGGCGGCGCGGATACCGGCGGAGCCAGGAAGAGCACTCCCGACATCACCATAACCGTTGCCAAAAGCGACTTCTTCATTACCGTGCAACCTTCTGCAGCGCCATTTCGTCCAGAAAAGCCCGCTCGCGCTCGGCCATCTCCCGGCGGAAGGCAAGCATCTGCTTCTCCTTGAGGAGCTCAAGCGCCTTCTTGTCCTTGGCGGCGTCCATGAGATCCTCGCGCTTCTCGCTCATCTTCCGGTTCAAGTTGTCCACTTCGATCCGCTGGAACTGGATATCCATGTGCTTGCGCGCGAAGAAGTCCGCGTAGAGCTGCAGCTCATTGGCCGTGGTGCCGGCCGCCTGTTTGTTGTTGTACTCAACCCGGGCGCGGTCAGCCTCGGCCTCGTGCCGGCTCAGCACGTCGGTGGCATGTTCGAACTCGTGCCGGGCCGTGGCGAACTCCAGCTTTTTGACCTTTTCCACTTCCTTCCGGTAGTTGAGAACCTGCTGTAATTGAAAGCCGTGCTTGTGCGTCATGACGAGCTCCGGAACATTGCGGTTTCAGGAGAAATTTCCCCCTGCCATTCCTTTTGCAATCAGAGTGCCATCCCCTCATCAAAGATATCGGCAAGCTCCGCTATCGACTGCTCCATGGAAACCCCGTCGTGGATTCCCTGGCGGATGAAATTGATCATGCCGTCCATCTTGGCGATGGCATAGTCGATGGTCGGGTTCGATCCCGGCTTGTAGGCACCGATATTGATCAGGTCCTCGGCCTGGCGGTAGGCGGCGAGCAGCTCCTTGAACCGGGAGGCGAACTGCTGCTGGCTTCGCTCGGTCACGTCGTTCATGACCCGGGAGGCGCTGGCCAGGATATCCAGGGGAGGATAGATGGCCCGGGCCGCAAGCTCGCGGTTCAGGACGATGTGGCCGTCCAGGATGCTCCGCATGGCATCCGAGATCGGTTCGTTGAAATCATCCCCCTCAACGAGCACCGTGTAGAGGCCGGTGATGCTTCCGTCCAGAAAGCTGCCGGTCCGCTCCAGAAGCTTGGGCAGCGCCGCAAAGACCGACGGCGTGTATCCCTTGGTGGTGGGCGGCTCGCCGATGGCAAGCCCTACCTCACGCATGGCCATGGCAAAGCGGGTGGCCGAGTCCATCATCAGCAGCACCTTCTTCCCCTGGGCCTGGAAATACTCAGCAATGGTGGTGGCGATGTAGGCGCCCCGCATCCGGACCAGCGGAGGCTGATCGGAGGTGGCCACCACGACCACTGACTTCTTGAGTCCCTCCTCCTGGAGGTCCTTCTCGATGAATTCACGCAGTTCGCGCCCCCGCTCACCAATGAGGGCGATGACGTTCACGTCCGCCTCGGTATAGCGGGCGATCATTCCCAGCAGTGTCGACTTTCCGACACCGGACCCGGCCATGATTCCGACACGCTGCCCCTCGCCGCAGGTGAGCAGCGCATTGATCGCCCGGATGCCCAGATCCAGAGGCTGGCGGATCGGCCGCCGCTTCATGGGGTTCACCGGATTGGCGTAGATAGGGTACTCTTCGCGGATGGCCAGGGGACCCTTATCGTCTATGGGCACTCCGAGTCCGTCGATAACACGTCCCAGCAGCCCCGGCCCCACGCCGAGCGAAGCCTTTTTCCGCTTCACCGAGATAAGGCTGCCGAGCCCCACCCCGCGCAGCTCCCCAAGCGGCATCAGCAGCGTCTTGTTGTCGCGGAAGCCGACCACCTCGGCCGGGATGGGATCACCGTCATTGGGGTGGACGAGACAGAGTGTACCGACCGCCGCATCGGGGCAGAATCCCTCAATGACGAGCCCCACTACCTGGGTCACCTTGCCGTGGAACCGGATCGGCTTCATGGCATCCACGGCGGAGAGATAGCGGGAAAGATCGATTCTAGACATCGTCGCGCGGTTTCTCTTCGCTTCCCTTGACCCAGGCGCCCTGCCCCTTGAAGGGAGCGATGGTCTCCTCGCCGCCAAAGGCGAGATCGGCGCGGGAATCGGTATCCGGCGAAGCTGACGGCTCCACGGGAGCGCTGCGCTCCTCCAGCAGCGAGCGATAGATTTCGTCCAGCTGTGCCTCGATCCGGGCATCCACCGTGCCGGTGGCGGTCTCCACCAGACATCCCCCCGGGCCGATGGATTCATCGGGGGCGAGGGTTATGGCCGACTCCTCGCCGAGCCCCGCGAGGAATGCCTGGCGATTGGCCGAGACCTGAGTGTAATCATCGGGGTTCAGGCGGACCACCACCCGGTCCCGCTCGGTGCATCCCCCCACCGCCGCGGCAACAATGGCCGCCAGAACCTGGGGGTCCTGGGCCACCTCCCGCTGGACGATCTTGCGGGCAATCATCACCGCGAGCCGCAGCAGATCCTCCTCGCTCTCCTTCATGACGCGGCTGCGCAGCCCGGTCAGGGCGGCGACACCGTCCCGCAGGGACTTGAAGACATTGGCGAGTCCCCGTTCCGCCTGGCGGCGCCCTTCGTCCATGCCGTTGCGGAAGACCTCGTCCACCCGCGCTTGGAGTTCGTCCTCGGCCAGCACCACCTTCCCCTCGAGATTGAACGGGACGACCGGATCCGGATCGGGTTCCTCCGCCGACTGAAGCCCGGGCAGTGGTACCGGCGTACCCAGGGCAAAGGGGACGAAGCCGTCTGCTTCCGGCGGCAGCTCCTGGGGCGCATCCGCGGCAATGAAGCCGAAGCTGTAGCTGCGGATGGCCTGGTTCGGCGACTGGTCAACCTTGATGATGCGGGAGGCCTTAGACGAGGACATCGTCGCCTCCGCGTCCTGCAAGCACCACCTTGCCCTCTTCCTCCATCCGGCGGACGATCTTGATGATCTCCGACTGCCCCTTCTCCACGTCCGACAGGCGGACCGGCCCCATGACCTCCAGGTCCTCCTTGATCATCTCGGCGGCACGACTGGAGATGTTGCGGAAGATCTTGTCCTTGATCTCGTCCGGCGCGGTCTTCATGGCAAGAGTCAAGGTGTCGTTGGAAACCTCCCGCATGATCGCCTGGATAGAGCGGTCGTCCAGCTTGAAGATGTCCTCGAAGGTGAAGAGGTGCTTGCGGATGACCTCGGCAAGAGGCGGGTTGAGGGTATCGAGCTTCTCGAGAATCTGTTTTTCCTTGCTCCGGTCCAGGTGGTTGAACATGTCGACGACCTTTTCGACGCCGCCGACCTTGTAGCGCTGGACACCGCCCATGGCGGTCAGTTCCCGCTTGATGACCTCGTCGATGTCGGCAAGGATCTCGGGCGAGACCTGGTCGACGTCGGCGATCCGCATCACCACCTCTGCCTGGAGCCCTTGGGGGAGCATGGAGATGATTTCGCTGGTCTGCTTGGCCCTCAGCTTGGCCAGGATGACGGCGATGGTCTGGGGATGTTCCTGGGAAAGGAAGTTGGCAATGCTTTTAGCGTCGAGATTGGCGAGGACGTCAACCATGTCGCCGAAGCTCGACGACTGAAGCTCCTTAAGGAGGATCTCCGCCTTCTGAGGCCCCAGAGTCTGTTCGAGAATCTTGCGGACGAACTCTTCACCCTGGGAGAAAATGCCCGTATCGGGGTTGGTGAGGGAGGAGTACTCCGTCACCACGTCCTGGATGACGTTGCGCGGAACATGGCCCAGGGTGGCCATGCTCTTGGATATCTTCTTTATCTCGTCGTCGTCCAGGTGCTCGAATACCTTTGAGGTCGCTTCGGGACCCAGGTAGAGGAGCAGTATGGCCGCCTTGTCGGTTCCTGTCATGGATACGAGCCCTATTCCTCACCCTTGTCTCGCAGCCAGTTCTGAATGATCTGGGCCGCTTGATAGGGTTCCTGCTTGATCTTGTTGATGAGCTCCATCTGGCTCACGGTCTGGTTGCCGATCTGCAACCGATGGATCTCTGCAATCTGGTTGAGGGCATCCTCGGCCGAGGGGATCGGCTCGAAGCTCGTGCTCTTTTCCGGCTTGAGGGTCTTCAGGAGCGGCCGCACCACGAAAAGGAGGAGCGCCAGGAAGCCGAAGCCGATCAGGCCGTTCTTCAGCAGGGAAAGGAAAATGGGGGCGTTCCACCATTTGTCGGCCTCACCAGCCCCGACATCACCCGTATCCTGGAACGGTATATTGACGACCGTCACCTGATCGCCCCGCTCGACATTGAAGCCGACCGAGCTTTTCACCAGCGCATCGATCTTCTGGAGTTCGTCCGGCGAACGGGGCGTGTACTTGGGTTTTGCCTCTTTCCCGTCCTTGCCGGCTGCGGCAGCATCATACTTGCCGTCCACCAGAATCGCCACAGAAACCTTGGAGAGGGTCCCCACCGGTTCGATGGTGCGGGCGGTGGCGCGGCTCACCTCATAGTTGAGGGTTTCGTCGTTCTTGCTGCCGCCGCCGGAGGTTCCGGCGGGCTGGCCGGCCGTGCGCCCCAGGTTGGTCTGCACGCCGGGCACCCCGCCCGTGACCGTCGAGCCATCTTGCTTCTCCTCGGACCGCTGCTCACTGCGGACCACGGTCTCGGGGTCGTATTTTTCCTCGTAGCGCTCCACTTGGCGGAAATCGAAGACCGCCGAAACCCGGGCCACCGACTTGCCGGCACCCACTGCTTTGTCCAGCAGCGACTGGAGGCGTTCCTCGGTACTCCGTTCATAGGCCCGCTGGACCTCCTGCATGGAGGCGGTCATCTTGCCTGCTGCATCCCCGGGGGTGTTTTTGGACAGGAGCTTGCCCTTCTGATCGAGAACCGTCACATGCTCCGGGTTCATCCCCTCGATGGCGGACGCAACCAGGTGGACGATCCCCTGCACGTCGTTTTCACGAAGCTGGCGCTGCCCCTTCACCTTCAGGACCACCGAAGCCGTGGCCGGCTTTTCGTCCTCCTTAAAAAGCGACTTCTCGGGAATCACCAGGTGCACCCGGGCCTGCTCCACCCCTGAAATCTGGCTGATGGTGCGAGACAATTCACCTTGGAGAGCCCGCTGGTAATTGAGTTTCTGAACGAAATCGGTCATGCCGAAATTCTTCCGGTCGAATATCTCGAACCCGACTCCTCCCCCCTGGGGCAGGCCGTCGGAGGCCAACGAAAGCCGCAGATCGTACACCTTGTCGGAGGGGACAAGGATCGCCTTGCCGTCGGCGGCGATACGATAGGGGACCTTCTGCTCCTTGAGCTTGGTCACGATCTCGCCGGCATCCTCGCTCGTCAGGTTCGTGAAGAGGGGGCGATAGTCCGTCCGGTTCGCCACCAGAATCAGGATGGTGAAGGCGATGACCGACAGGCCGACAACGCCTCCCACCACCCAACGCTTGGCCGGTGGCAGTGCCATGAAAGGCTGGATCAGTTTGTTCAGGGCTTCAGGCATGAAGTACTCCGGCGGGTGTCAGGGCTAGACCTGCATCCGCATGACTTCCTGGTAGGCCTCGACCGCCTTGTTCCGCACCTGGCTCAGGAACTGGAACGAGATGGACGACTTTTCCATGGCGATCATCACCTCGTGAAGCCCCTTGGATTCGCCGGATACGAGTCCCTTGATGGCGGTGTCCGACTGGGCCTGGAGCTCGCTTACCTTGGAAACCAGTTCACCGAAGAATTTGCCACCATCTGCGGCCAGGTTGCCGGGTTTCGCCTCGCCGGTGACCGAAGGGAAGGCCTGGGCTATTCCTAATCCGCTCTCGATTCCGTCTATCACGTGGTCCTCCTGAAAAAATCTTAAAGTTTCGTCGACTTTTGCCGACACGTTCTCATATGGGGGGCTGTGTCGAGCCCCTTTTTTGCGTCAAAAAAAGAACGCGACCTACCGCGAGCCGATCTCCAGGGTCTTCAGAGCCATGTTCTTGGCCGCCTGCATAGCGGTCACGTTGGCCTCATAGGCCCGGGTCGCGGCGATCATGTCAGCCATTTCCTCGACCACGTTCACATTGGGCAGGGCCACATATCCCTTGGCATCGGCGTCGGGATGGCTCGGGTCGTACTGCAGCCGGGGCGGATTGGGATCTTCCACGATACCGGTCACCTGAACCCCCTGGGGAGCATTCTTGCGCATCCGGTCGAGGGCGGAGCGGAATCCCTCGCCCACCTGGGTGGCGGCGAACACGGCATCTTTCCGCTTATAGGGGCCTCCCTCGGCGGTACGGGTGGAGTTGGCGTTGGCCAGGTTAGCGGAGATGAGGTTCATCCTGGTCCGTTCGGCGGAAAGGGCGGAAGAACTGACCTGCATTGCGCTGAAAAAGTCCATGGCTACTGTCCTTTGATGGCGTATTTCATGCCTTCGAACTTCTTGGTCAGGATCTGGATCGAGGCATTGTACATGATCTGGTTCTCGGCCATGCGACTCATCTCGGCCTCAAGCTCCACCCCGTTGTTGTCCCGACCGGGTGTCGGGGCCGGAGTCTCGATGACCGTTCCCTCGACGCTCTGAACGGAGGCGGCCTGCCCCTTCAGGGGAATGTGTCGGGGATGAGTCGTCGCGGGACTCCCCGTTTTGTTGCCCTTGAGGGCAGCGCCCAGTTCCTTCTCGAAGGAAAGGGCCTTGGGCGTGTAGTTTGGGGTCTCGGCATTGGCCAGGTTGGCAGAGATCATGGTATGGTTCCTGGCCCTCAGGTCAACCGCCTTGGCCAGGACGTTTATGGTCGTTCCGAACATAGAGTCGACAGGCATCTCGTTCCTCCTTTGTCTCCCGCATTGCGGATAGAGCAAAAGCCGTACCAGCTTTTCCAGACCGCCTACCATCCCGTAATCAGGGACAAACGGCACGTTCCCCCACCACTCACGTCAAAAGTTTGAACCACAAGCGGTCAGACCGGCGTCATTCTCTCATCTTCATGCCCAAAGAAAGAGGGAGCACGTCCGTGTTCCCTCTTTCTTATCCGGCCCCCCTGAAATCCAGGTCATCATTTTGACTTGCGGACCATTCCCGTCAACTCCATATCGGCAAGGAGGCGCGATGCCATATCCCGCCAATCAGGGTCTTTTCCCTCCTTGACCACTGTCCTGAGATAGTGGGCAGCCTCCTCGTAACGCCCTTCGGAGCGGGCGATCTCGCCCAGTTTGTAGAGGAATGGATCCCGCTCTTCGGGAGAAGCCTCACCGGCGGCCCGCAGTATTTCCTTGGCTCCCTTACGGTCACCCCGCGACAGTCGAGCGGTTGCAGCCACGTAGCTTGCATCGGCGGCCAGCGGCGAAGACATTTCGCGGCGCCGGAGCTCGGCCAGAAAGAGGAGCATGGCCCGCTCGGCATCGCGCCGGTTGCCGGAGGCGTCCAGAGACTTGCCCAGATAGTACAGGCTCTCGGCATACTCGGGCCGTGTTCCCGACGCCAGCATCCCCGACAGCCGGCCCACCACCCGCTGGAAGTCTCCCCGGTTATACTCGACCGCAGCAAGCTCCTCACGGAACCGCTGTACCCAGGGATGGGCCGGGAACCGCTCCACAAATTCACCCGCGGCCTTCTCCATGAGGGTCGGGTCTCCCAGCTGCTCGGCATCGTGGAGAATCCTGCGATAGAGCTCGGGGGCGTACACCCGGTTTTGCTCGCGGATGGCGAGATTCGCGTACAGGCCGACCTCCTCCTTGATCCTTCCCAGATCGGCGAAAGCGGCGGACAGGTTTTTGATGAAGTCGTCCTCGGCCAGGACGCGGCCGAGATAGTCCCGGTTCTCCAGGGCGAGCTTCACAAGGGCTTCGTTGTCACCGGCGCGGGTGATCCGGCGGTAGACCGGCACCAGGAGTTCCTCACGCATCCCCTTGGCAATGCTGACATACATCCCGCGCGGAAATTTTTTCTCGTATTCAGCCACCCGGGCAAAGGCCTGATCGGCATCACCATACAGGGAGAGCAGCAGAGCCGCCTTGAATAATCCCTGCTCGCGCAGGCCGAAATCCGTACCCCGCTCATAGATCTCCAGGTAATCCTTCACCAGCGAACTGTAAGCTGCGGGCTCCAAGGCAAGCAGCCGGCGGTCGGCGAGCTTCATCCGGGCCTGCCAGCTCCCTTTGCTGCCGGTAAAATTGTCGGCAACGTTGCGGTAGATGGCCAGCGCCTCTTGGTCCTTCCCCTGTCGCGCCAGGATATCGGCCATGCGCACCAGGAGCGCAGGCGCGTACTTTTTATCGGCCAAGCCGGCGATGAGCGATCCGAGCAGCCGGCGACCGCCCGCCAGATCCCCGCTACGGGCCACGCTGTCGGCATAGCAGAAGGCCGTGGACGGCGACCGGGTGAGGAAGACGGGCCACTGGCGCTCCGCCTCGCGGAAAAAGCGAAGAGCATCCCCGTACTTCTGGAGAAGGTAGTTGGCCTCCCCCAGCCGGTAAAGGGCCAGGGGGCGGCCGGGAGAGTTGGTGCCTATCCCGGCGAAGATCTCGGCGGCCTCGCTGCCGTTGCCTTCATAGAGGGCAGCCTCGCCGTCCATGATCAGAGCGGCCTCGGCGGGAGGGACCATTGCTTCGAGCACCCGCCGGTCAGTGGGGGTAAAGGGGATCTCAGACTTAAACGGCGGATCGAACGTGGTGATGAGCTGCTCGACCCCGACCTTGATCCCCTCACGCCCCTGGGCAAGAGGAGGCGAGCGGCGGGGGGCGAGCGACGCTCCCACATCGAGAGAAACAACGCCAGCGCCGGGCGAAGTTGAGACGCGTACGCCCCGAGGGTCCCCCTTGATCGTTACCGTTACCATAAGGTCATTACCGCGCGGCGCCACGACTACCCCCTCCACATGCGCGTCGCGGTAGCTCCGCAGCTTCTTCCAGCGGCCGCCGACCGTGTTGCTGAAAACCAGCCGAACCCTGTTGCCCGAGAGCTGGTGCAGGACAGGGGCAATGTCGCGCTCGAACGCCATGGAAAGCCGGGTAAATCCCCCGTGGGCGCGCACCCCCATACGCAGCAGACGGTTGTCCGGGCCGGTATCGGCGCCGGACGTGGCAAACGCGGGCAGCGGCAGCAGGACCAGTGCACAGAGCAGCAGCTTGACGATGAAACGAATCATGACATGGACACCTTTTGCGGCCCCGGAACAGGGGAGCCGGATGACGGGATAGATTTCCCCGGACATATCAAGGCAAAAGCCGTGCCGTAACAGTGGATCCATGCAACAGGGCGAACAAGGGGAATTCGAATGGGGCAGCGGGGGGGCAAGCGTCAAAGGGAGGGTGACAACGGGTCACAATTTTGACACAAACAAGAAGTACGTCAGGCGGCTTTCAGAAACTTTGCCACCTTGGCCACCACCTCGTCGGACTGGTAGGGCTTCACGATAATGTCACGGGCGCCGTACTTGACCGCCTTGAGGACTGCGGAGCGCGTCCACTCCCTGGCGCACATAATGATGGGGAGGGTATCGCCCTGGGCAATCGCCTTGATCTTGATGCAAACAGCCATGTCCCGGTCGTCGCCGTTGTGGATGCCCAAGACAACGAGCCGCACCCCCCCTTGGGAGAATATCTCCCGGATATCCGCATCAAGACCCGCCTCCACTGGCTCGTACCCCTTTTCCTCCAGTAGTTCGCGGATGCGCTGACGGTCCGACTCATCGTCCTCCAGGATGAGGACCCGCCGGCAGTTTTCATCCACCGGCCGAGGCGCGCCGGCTGCGGCGGCCGCAGGTTCCTGCGCCGCCTCGCCATCGGCCTCGGTCTCGGCTCCGGCCTCGACTTCCTCGGCATCATCAGGTGCGTCAACAGCCTCAGCCACGATTTCTTCAACCGGCGGCTCGGGCTCCTCCGCGGGAGGATCGAACAGCAACGCCAGATCCATGGGGATGAGAACGTCGAGATTCCCCATCTCCATGCCGCTCAGTTCCATGCGGCCGCGGAAGAGGAGGTACTCGCCGTCGGGAACCGGCTCGGTTTCGGTCAGCTCGGTACTTTCGGGAATGAATTTCTTCGGAGGGACGACCTTCAGGTGAACCTTGTTGCCGAAGGAAGGCTGGAACACCGAGTTGAACGAGCCCACCACCTGGTTGACGATCTCGGAAAAGGCATCCACATCGTCGTTTTCCATGATGGCGAGCCGGCGCTTTTCATTGATCCGCGCCGTGGGAATGCCGAGCAGGAAACCGCTCATGCAGATCGCATCGCGGAGGCCGAATACTACGTGAAACTTGCCCGCATAGTCCCCGCTAGCCGTCACCTCGGCCACAAAACAGACGTCATCCATGTCGCAGAAGTACGTCTGCCGGTTGGTGGCAATGCGGTCGGCCTCGCCGATGACGAGTTCCTGACCGAGCAGCATGCCGCTGTCTTCGGCGGCTTGCCGGAACGAATTGTTGACAACATCGGTGAGTGTGCCGAAACCTTCCATGGTCGGAAAAAGCTCCTGCTTGACTTAGGCTTCCTTCTGAAGTTTCAGGCCCACCAGGAACCGCGTATCATCAATGATAAAAGGTATGATGACGCAGTCGTTATCGGCCATGGCGTTGAGCGTGTACTCCTCGCCCGAAATAACGGTGGGCACCGACAGGTGCAGGTCCGTCCCACCCTTCGAGAGTGCCATCTTCACATAGCCTCCGAGCATGTTGGCGATCTCGCCCAGGGCGTCGTTCACATCGTCGCCCACCTCTTCCACCTCCATGCCGAGCATGTTCGAGGTGACCTTAAGGGCGAGCTCAAGGGGGCAATGGATCGAAAGGATTCCCGAGTAGGTGCCCGCCAGCCCCACCATGCCGGTTACGCTACAGTGGAACGTGGTAACGGGCTCCCTCAGCGGGTACTGGTCCTGTGGCTCCATCATCACCATGGTGCCGAAGACTTCTTTTGTCGCCCCGATTATATAGCCGGCGAGTTGCTCTTCGCTCAACTTACTCGACGAGGCTACATCAGAGTTGAGACTCATAGGAGACTCCCGAGTTTCTCGTTGAGCTGGTCCGGAGTGAACGGCTTCTTGATGCTGTCGCTGGCGCCGCTGGAAATGGCTTCCTTCAGGATATCTTCCCCACCCTCGGTGGTGATCATCACGATGGGTGCCTTGTGGCCGTTGGCCCGGGCCTGCTTGATGAATTCAAGGCCGTCCATATTCGGCATGTTGATGTCGGAAAGGATAAGATCCACACTTTTGCCGGAAAGAACGTTGAGTCCTTCGATCCCGTCGCCGGCCTCGAAGATCTCGTCAACGGGCAGCCCTGCCTGTCGGAGCGAACGGGAAATGATTTTTCTCATGGTCGAGGAATCGTCCACGATGAGTACGTTGGCCATTGGTGCCTCCTTCATTCGATGGTTTTACACGTATTCGCGCTCGCAGGGCAAGCCGGCGAGTCAAAAACTTGAACGTGCCCGTCAACTCCTCACTGGGCGAGACTTCACGGACACGTCCGATTGCTATGCATACTTTGTTCCAGCCTGTGCGACAGGGAGGCTAGGAAACCCCTTTGCCGTTCAGGTACACGCCGTATTTCTTGTCGTCTCCCTGGATATGCTTGGAAAGCCAGTCGCGCAGGAAGGTCATGACGTTCTGAGTCAGCACCGCCTTGCCTTCCTGGAACTGCTTCTGCAGATCGAGCACCTGCATAACTAGAGCGTTATGCTCCTTTTTGTGGGCTTCGAAGTCAGGGTAGCCGTACTGCTTCATAATCCGCTCTTCCGCGGCGAAGTGGGTCTGAGTGTACTGGATGAGAGACTTCAGGATGTCCCCCATCACCTGGTTCCCCTTGCCGGCCTTCATGGCGTCGAACAACTGGTTCACCATGTCCACCAGCTTTTTGTGCTGGTCGTCGAACTGCTTCACCTTGACGCTGAGCGAGTCACTCCACGAGATCAATGCCATGCACGTTCACCTCCGAACAAATTGAATTACCATGATTAAAGTTATCGGCACAACCGTTGGAAACTTTAGCAGAATGTGTCGTAGTGGAACAATGTACCGGCCCTCGATCAGGAAGTACCCATATAAAACGACCGGAGCCCCTCGACAGTTCATTGAGGGGCTCCGGAAGCGCGGCGATCAGACGCTGAGTTTGAATCGTCCGACGATCTGCTTGAGCTGATCCGAAAGCTCAGCCAACCCTTGGGCCGCCTCGGCCGAGTCAGCGGCACCCTTTGCCGTGGTCTCGATAATCTCGGTTATCTGCATGACATTAGTGCTGATTTCAGTGGTGACACGGGTCTGGTCCTCGGCAGCTGCGGAAATTTCCCCCACCTGACAGTCGAGCGTACGGAACTGCTCGAGAATGGTTCGTATCGCCTCGCCGGAGCGGGCGGCCTCCTCGGAGCCGAGTTCCACCTCTTTGACCCCCTGCTCCATGGCAAGCACCGCCCCCCTGGTCTCGCCCTGAATCCCTTTGATCATCTGGGAAATCTCTCGCGTAGCCCGGGATGTCCGCTCGGCAAGCGCCCGCACCTCGTCCGCCACAACGGCAAAACCGCGGCCCTGCTCACCGGCCCGAGCCGCCTCGATCGCGGCGTTCAGGGCCAGCAGGTTCGTCTGATCGGCGATATCCTCGATGGTGGAAATAATCTCTCCGATCTGGTTGCCGCGGGCACCCAGACTTTCCACGGTCCGGGCCGAGTCTTTGACCCGCTCGGCGATCCTGGCCATGATATCGACAGTCTTCTCGACAACGACCGCACCGGTCTGGGCGGAGTCGTTGGCCCGCCGGGAGCTTTCGGCAACAGTGCCGCAGTTGCTTGATATCTCAAAGGTTGATGCCGCCAGCACCTCGCTGGACGAGGCAACGGTGTTCACCTGTGTGGCTGCCGCCTCTGCACCGTGGGCCATTTGCTCCGCGTTGGCCTGGAGTTCGTAGGAAGCCGACGCCACCTGGAGGGTGCCCTGGGAAACCTGAGCAATAATGTCGTGAAGCTTTCCCACGAAATTGTTGAACGAAACGGCCAGGGTTCCCAGCTCGTCCCTGGACTGGAGTTCAATTCGCTTGGTCAGGTCGCCGTCGCCGTCGGCAATGTCGCGCAGACGGTCATTGATCAACCGAAGGGACCTGAGAAGGTAAATGGCGGTGGACGAAATGCTGACGAGCATGGCCACGGCCACCAGCAGCACGGCGCCGAAGATCTGAAGGCGGATGGCGGCAATGCTCCTGTCCATCTCCTCGGTGGCAGCCTGATAGGCGACTCCCACCTGCTTGGGAATGTAATTGTCGAGCAGGGGTTCGAACTCGTTAAGGATATCACGCAGTTCTTCCCGGGTTTCGGCCAGTTCCGCCCCCTGGAAGTTGCTTCCCAGGGCCACGGATGCAAGCTCCTGGAACTGCTGCACATACTGGGTAGCGAGCTTGCGCGCGCTTTCGGCCCACCCCTTGATTTTTGGATCATCCGTATTCTTGAGGATGACGTCCAGTTCCTTGTTGACCTGGTCAACCGCTTGCTTGACCCGCGGAACCCACTTGTCCTGCTTGCGGTCAAAGAACTCGGCCTCATATTCCCTGGCCTTAAGCATGGCAATGTTGCCGCGCAATGCCGTATTATTGATCAGGGTGAGCCGGTCCATGAGCTCCTGCTGTCGGTGGACCTTGGTGAAGCCGACAACCATGAACACAATGATGACCACCATACCCAGCAGGGTAACTCCTACCGTCATCCCCATTCTCTGCTTGATCGTCAGTTGCATTGCAGGCATCTCCTCCGCGGCATTTTACCGGTGACGTATACGGTAATACGCTCCGCCATTTAGCGTACTATTCCGACCATCGCGAAGACACCGAATGGAACTGCGGCATGCAATCATGCCCGGTTACTGCTCTTTGTCATGCTGAAAGCCGGAATGTCATGACAACATTTTGCAATTGTTCAGCCAAATCTGCGAGCTGCCCTGCGGCTCCGGCAGATTCCTGCGCACCGCGTGCGGTTTCATGGGCCGTATCGGTGATGGTCTGGATGCTGCCGCTGATTTCGGTGGTGGTGGAGGTCTGTTGCTCGGCCGCGGTGGCTATCTGGCTGATCTGGAGCGAAACCGAGCCGATCTGCTCCAGGATTTCCCGCAGAGCAGCCCCCGAACGGGCCGCCTCGCCCGTGCCCTTTTCCACCTCGCGCACTCCTTCATCCATGGATGCCACTGCCCCGCGGGTTTCGTTCTGGATCGCCTTGATCATCAGGGCGATCTCGCGGGTAGCCCGGGTGGTCCGCTCGGCCAACGCCCGAACCTCGTCGGCTACTACCGCGAAGCCGCGACCCGATTCACCCGCCCGCGCCGCTTCAATGGCGGCATTGAGGGCCAGAAGATTCGTCTGGTCGGCAATATCCTCGATCGTGCCGATGATCTCCCCGATCTGGTCGCTACGGGAACCGAGGCTGTCAACCGTACGGGCCGCCTCCTTGACCCGCTCGGCGATGCGCCCCATGACGCTAACGGTCTCCTGGACCACCGCAGCTCCGCTCTCGGCCGTTTCGCTCGCATGACGGGCGCCGTCGGCAAGTGAGACGCAGTTACCGGCGATTTCCATACTCGTGGCGGCCATCTCCTCGCTGGCCGTTGCCACGGTGGCTGCCTGACCGGCCACATTCTCTGCCGCTTCCGCCATCTGGCGCGACGCCTCCTGGACTTGGCCCGCCGCAGCGGCCACCTGCAGGGCATTGTTGGCAACCGTACCCACGATACCCTGGAGTTTCTCCACAAACCTGTTGAAGGCGAGGGCCAGTTCGCCTGACTCGTCTTCCCGCTCCACCGCGATCCGCCGGGTCAGGTCCCCCTCTCCCTCGGCGATATCCTGCAGGCTGGTCACCGCGTGCCGCAGGGGCCGAACCACGCCGAGCCCCACGGAAAAGGCCAGCGATAGGGCAAACAGGCCAAAGAGCGCCGTCCCACCCAGCACTACCCAACGGAGCCTGGCCATGTCGGCACGCACGTCATCCACGTAGATGCCGCTGCCAATGACCCATCCCCAAGGTTCGTACAACTTCACGTACGAGATTTTTTCCACTGGTTCGCTGGCTCCCGGCTTGGGCCAGAGATAGGGGACGAACCCCTCTCCCTTCTCCCGGCAGATATTGGCAAACTCGCGGAAGAGGTAGGTGCCGCGCGGATCCTTGTTCTCAGACAGGTCCGTGCCGTCCAGTTCGGGCTTGATCGGGTGCATGATCATCCTGGGCGTCAGGTCGTTGATCCAGAAATACTCCTTGCCCTGATAGCGGAGTTGCTTGACATGGTCGATGGCCCGTTTCCGGGCCTCTTCCTCGGAGATCTCCCCGCGCTTGGCGCGTTCTCCCAGGTCGGCCACGAGGTTGTAGGCCACCTCGACCACACTCTTTGTTTTCTCCTTCTTGCCGTCCATCATCTTCTCGCCGATGAGCGGCAGAAGTACGAAAAGGACGAGAGCTGCGATGAGAACGACCGTAATACCGGAGATGGTCATGATCTTCGGCAGGATGCCCCAGTTGCGGTATCGCTTGATCTGCATGAACGACTCCTTTTCGCTCCGGCGCCGGCCGGACGACAGACGTATTCCCTAAGGGTGCGTACAAGTTAGTATCGACCAAAATGGCTGTGACTTTAGCTGACAAAGCGCAATTGCGGGGAAACTGGTGGAGGGAAAACGTCCCGGCAGGAGCAACACCCGACCGGATGAAGCGAAAGGCTGCGGCCGGGACGGAGGGGATGCCCCGTCTCGCGGCCGTTTACGCCTTAATGAGGTACAGAGAGTAAAAATCAGGAAGGGGAAGACAGCCGGTACTCAGAACAGGGCCCTGACCACCTGTGCCGGGGCACCCTCACGGAGGGAGTAGCAGACCCGGGCGCCTTCGCGCCGGGCCTCCAGGACACCGTGCTCCCGCATCACCTTCAGGTGCTGGGAAACCACCGCTTGGGGCATGCCGAGACACTCCCAGATGTCCTTGACGCAGGCGCACTCGCGCGCGAGACCAGCCGCGATCCGCAGCCGCACCGGATGGCCGAGGATGCGCAGCAGCTGGGCCGATATCTCGTAGTCTCGTGTTAGCTCTTCACTCATGGTCATCACCTCACGAATGTTGTCACCGGGTGATCGGAAACCCGTTGCGATACCAGCCGACGATGCCGTCGTGCATGTTGTAGACTTCGCCGTATCCCCGCTGGGTCAGGTAGCCGGCCACGAGCCCCGAGCGGGAGCCCACGGCGCAATATACCAGCACCGGCCTCCCCTTGGGGATCTGTGCGATGCGGCGCTCCACTTCGTTGATTGGAATAAGCACCGACCCGGCCAAGCGGGCCTGGCGGTATTCGTCAGGGGTCCGCACGTCCAGGAGAAAGACGTTGCGTTTCTTGTCAAGCAGCGCCTTGGCCTCGGCCGAACCGATGTTGCGGTAGGGCGCAGCCAGGGCGGTGGCGGCGAGCGACGTCACCATGAACACGGCAATGATAAACTTCCTGATCATGAAAGATCCTTTCCTTGCGTTCAGACTTCCAGGGTGTATCCCACCGCGGACGGGTGAAACCGGCCGGGGAATTCATGCATGAGCCGGGCAGCTGCAGCGAAGCCGGTACAGTGGCTGCCCACGAGTTTGTGTACTCCCAGTTCCCGCAGGGACTTCACCGTTTCATCAAGTTGCTCCCGGCCACAGAAGCCGAGATGGGTACCGCCGATGACCGTGTGCACCACGGTCTCGCCGGTGCATTCCAACGCCCATCGGGCCGTGTTGACCACTCCTGCGTGGCAGCATCCCAACAGCAACACCAGTCCCCGCTCCGTACGGATCACCAGGGACTGATCATCGCTGATCGGGTCGGGCCGGCAGCCCGCCTCATCACAGAAAAGCCCCGTGTCGCCGGTTTCAAAGGCGGTCGTGCGGGGGACCTCGCCAGTCAGGTAGAGACCGGGGCCGACCTCCCGGAACCGGTCGTTGAAATCGAAATGCGCTCCCTGCCCCCGCAGAAACGCCTCGTCAAAGGGGATCCCTATGGAGAGAGGGTCCCCCGTATCCTTCACCCGGTAGCGGGGAGCGAAAATCCCGGGGTGAGCCAGCACCGTCTTGCTCCCGCAGGTGCGCAGGAGAGGCCAGAGGCCGCCGCCGTGGTCGTAATGGCCGTGAGAGATAACGACGCGGGGAACGGCGGCGAGATTTCGCCCCAGGCGCTGGGCATTGCGCAGGAGCGTTTCCCCCATCCCCGTATCGAAGAGAAGCGAGCCCCCCTCCCACTCCACCAGCGCCGCGAACCCATGTTCGCCCAGAGTGCCGGACACCGGCCCCACCGTGTTGTCGCAGAGAATCGTGATCCGGTGGGTCATTTGTCGCAGCACCCCTTGGGAAACTTCGGCACCCCCAGTTTTTCCAGGAAGTACACCATGGGGCACCAGTTGGTGAAACCCGACTGGAAGAGGTTCAGCCCGACAAAAGCGGTGAACCAGAGCCAGTTGGGGTTGTGGAAGTGGGCAAGCGCCAGGGAGAGCATGATGAATGCGCCGGCGATAATCCTGAGCATTCTGTCGATGTACATGGGTATCCTCCGTTTACTCTTCCAGTAATTCCGCCGCCTTTTTGGCCACTTCGCCGGTAAGGACCGCGCAGCCGCCCTTTCCCTTGGCGTTTTTGGTGGCGATGCGACAGCAGGTTGCGCCGTATTCGTGCTTGAACCAGTCATGGAGTTGGCGGGTGAGACGGTTCACCCGTCGCTTGTCCTCCTTCACCGCCAGCCCGAAGGCCATGGTTCCCCCGGAAACCGCTCCGCACAGACAACCGGCATTGGAGCCGCCGCCGAAGCCGGCCGCCACCCGGACCACATCCTGGGGCATTTCCGGCGAATAGGCGTTGCGCATCGCCATGAGCACCGCTTCGGCGCAGTGCATCCTGCCCGTGCGGTAGAAGCCCTCCGCGTCGAGCCCGACCTGCTCGGCAAGCGAGTCGGCCGGTGCGTTATCCTTTTTCTTCAACCAGAACATCCGAGTCCCTCCGTTTTTCCTTCCAGCGCTCCACCAGGAAGTAGACGATCGGGATCGTCACCCGCGACAGGGTAGTGGAGGCGATTTCCCCGAACATGAGCGCCAGGGCAAGTCCCTGAAAAATGGGATCGAAGACGATAACAAAACTTCCCACCACCACGGCCGCTCCGGTCAGGAGCATGGGCCGGAACCTGACCGCTCCGGCCTCGATGATGGCCTCATCGAGGGGGAGCCCCTCCCGCCGTTTCATCTCGGCGAAATCGATCAGGATGATGGAGTTGCGGACAATGATACCCGCCAGCGCAATGAAGCCGATCATGCTAGTGGCCGTGAAGAACGCCCCGAACAGGGCGTGCCCCGGCAGGATGCCGATAAGAGTGAGCGGAATCGGTCCCATGATGACCAGCGGCGTGGTGAAGTCCTTGAACCAGGCCACCACCAGTAGATAGATAAGGATCATCACCGCGCCGAAGGCGAGCCCCAGGTCCCGGAAGACCTCGTAGGTAATGTGCCACTCGCCGTCCCACTTGATGCCGGGGCGCTCCTCGCTCCAGGGCTGGGTGGCTGCCCGCTGCTCGATCCGGTAGCCGCCGGGCAGGGGGATCTTGTCGATCTCCTTCTGCATCTGCAGGATGGCATAGACCGGCGCCTCGATGGCCCCTGCCACGTCGCCGGTGACGTAGACCACGCTTTTGAGGTTCTTGCGGTAGAGGGTCTGGTCCTCGACGCCGGTGGAAACCCGCACGAGCTGGGACAGGGGGATGTTCCCCCGGGGACCGGGCACATAGATGGAGGAGAGGGCCTCCACCGAACTCCGCTGCGCAGCCGGGAGCCGCACATTGATGGCCACAGGCTCCTTTTCCCGCGGAAGATGCATGATCCCCGCGTCGACCCCACCCAGCGCCATGCGCAGGGTCCGGGACACATCTTCCACGGATATCCCCGACAGGGCGGCCTTTTCCCGATCCACGGCAAAAGAAACCTTCGGCTGGTCGTCCTCGACGTACCAGTCTGTGTCCACCACGCCGTCCACCTTCTCGTAGATGGCCTTGATCTTACGCGCTATGTCCAGGCGCGTGGCATGGTCCGGCCCATAGACCTCGGTGACCAGGGTCGAGAGGACCGGCGGGCCGGGCGGCACCTCGGCCACCTTGATCCGGGCACCGTGGCGGTCGGCCACCGCCTTGAGCAGCGGTCGTATTCGCTTCGCCAGGTCGTGGGACTGGGCCGCGCGCTCGCTCTTGTGGACGAAGTTCACCTGGATGTCGGCCACGTGGGAACCGGTGCGCAGGTAGTAGTGTCGCACCAGACCATTGAAGTTGAAGGGAGCGCTGGTCCCCACGTACATCTGGAAGTCGGTCACCTCGGGGATGCCACGGAGCGCCTGTCCCATCTCGGCGGTCATGCGGGCCGTCTCCTCCAGGGGGGTCCCCTCGGGGGCGTCGATGATCACCTGGAGTTCGTTCTTGTTGTCGAACGGCAGCATCTTCACCGTCACGAGCTTGAAGTAGAGGAGTGAGCACGAAGCTACCAGCAGCACCGCCACCCCGATCATGAACCCGGCCCGGAGGGGGCGGTTGTGCAGCAACGCTCCCATAGCCTTCCGGTAGAAGACCGTCAGCTTCGACTCCTCTGCCGCGGCATCGCTGCCGTAGTGGGACTCACCCTTCATGAGGCGGTAGGCGAAGTAGGGGGTCACGATAAAGGCGATGAACATGGAGAGGAGCATGGCCATGCTGGCGCCCACCGGGATCGGCCGCATGTACGGACCCATGAGCCCCCCCACGAACCCCATTGGCAGAATTGAGGCGATGACAGCGAAGGTGGCAAGCACCGTGGGGTTGCCGATCTCGTCCACGGCCCGAATGGCCGCCTCCAGGGGTTTGAACCGGGTCGTGGTGAAGTAGCGGTGGATGTTCTCCACCACCACGATGGCATCGTCCACCAGAATCCCGATTGAGAAGATAAGGGCAAAAAGGGTGATCCGGTTCAGGGTATAGCCGATCTGGTTGAAGACCAGCATGGTCAACGCCAGGGTCACTGGAATGGCGATGGCCGCCACGGCACCGGCCCGCCACCCCATGAAGACGGCGATAAGGATCGTGACCGAAATGGCCGCCAGAAACATGTGGTAAAGCAACTCGTTATTCTTCTCCCGGGCGGTCTCACCGTAGTTGCGGGTCACTGTAACCTTCACGTCGGAGGGGATCACCTTCCCCTTGAGGGCCTCCACCCGATGGAGGAGATCCTCGGCTACCCAGGTGGCGTTGGCCCCCTTGCGCTTGGCCACGGCAATGGTCACTGCCGGGTAGTTTTCCGCCTGGTTGCCGCTGATCCCCTTGGTCCCCGCGGCCGGCCCCAGCCCGAAGAAGACGTAGTTGGCCGGCTCAGGTGCTCCGTCGGTAACGGTGGCCACGTCGGCCAGATAGACGGGGCGACCGTTGAAGACACCCACCACGAGCCGGCGGGCATCGTCCGCATCAGCGATGAAGGAACCGGTCTCCACGATCGTTTCACGGTTGTCGGCGGCGAAGGCCCCGGATTGGAGCGAGGCATTGCCCGCATGGATGGCTGCGGCAACCTGGAGGGGAGAAAGATTGTAGGCAGCTAGGCGTGCACTGTCCAGGCGGACCGAAAGGGTCCGGTTGAGGCCCCCTTTGATCTCGGCCTCGGCCACGTTCTCGCCCTTTTTCAGTTCGTCGCAGATCTCCCGGGCTATGCGGCGGAGCATGAACCCATCGTAGCGCTCGGACCAGAGGGTGAGAGAAAGGATCGGCACGTCGTCGATGGACTTGGGCACCACGAGCGGTTCGCCGGCGCCGGGGGGGAGGAGGCCTCGGTTGCTCATGAGCTTGTTATAGAGTTTCACGAGGGAGTCTTCCATGTTCTCCCCCACCAGGAAGCGGACCGTCACAAGTCCCATCCCCGGCCGGCTCATGGCATAGACATACTCCACCCCGTTCAACTCCCACATCTTCCGCTCGATGGGGGAGACCACCCGCTCCTCCACTTCCTGGGGGGTAGAGCCGGGCATGGGGAGGTAGATGTCCACCATCGGCACCACGATCTGGGGTTCCTCTTCGCGGGGGGTGACCAGGACCGCGTAGACGCCCAGGAGCAGGGAGGCGATGACGATGAGGGGCGTCAGCTTGGAATCGATGAACGCCCGGGCTATTTTGCCGGCAAAGCCGAGATGGTGAGTATCCATGGTGATCAGAACTCCGGAAAGGTCCACCCGTGTCGCAGGACCAGGACAATACAGATGATGAACAGCCAGACCGCCAGCACCCAGAGCAGCCAGGACGGGCAGACAGCGTTGGTCTCGTCTTTTTCAGGGTCGCGTCCGTCGTCGTGCATGGCGGCGGCGCCTCCCCGCGCCGGAGCGCGGAGCAACGGGCTGCCGCGCCTCCTCTTCCGCGGGCATCCCCGTTACTGGATTTTCGCCCCCTCAACAACCTTTTCCAGCCCGGCTGAGATGACCCGCTCACCGGCCGTGAGGCCCGAAAGGATCTCGATCCGGTCGCCCAAGGGTTTTCCCGTTTTCACGAGTCGCAGCCGGGCGACATTCCCCTGGTCCAGCGTCCAGACCGAGGAGAGAGCCCCCCGTTCCATCACCGCCGACTTCGGCACGAGAATCCCCTGCCGTTGACCGGTAGCGATAAAGGCCCGGCCGAACATGCCCGACCGGATCCCTTCACCGGCAAGATCAACCTTGACGGTGAAGGTTCTGCTCGCCGGGTCGGCGGCGGGCACGATCTCAACCACCCGGCCCTCCAGCGAGAGACCGGCCCCGTCAATGGTCACCGGCACGCGCTGGCCAAGTCTTACCCGACCGGCGAGGGATTCGGGAACGGACGCCTCAAGTCGGCGCCCCCCGTCACCCTCGATAGTCATCAGCGGCGTACCCGGAAACACGGTCATACCGTTTTCCACCTGCTTTGCGGTCACTACCCCGGCAAGCGGCGAGACGATGCGGGTGTAACCCGCCACGACCCCGGCCGCCCGCGCACTCTCCCTGCTCGCCATCAAACGGGCAGTTGCCCGCTCGACACCCTGCTCGGCCACGTCCCGGTCGGCGCGACGGTTGTCCATCTCTTGACGGGTCACTGCCTCATCCTTGAAGAGGTTGGCGTAGCGCTCATAGGTTGCGTCGGCCAGCCGTTTGCGGGCACGGGCTTCGTCCAGCGCCCGCTCCGCCTCGGCCACCTGGGCGGCCGCAGCGGACGCCTGGGCCGAACTCTCGGCGGCCTCAAGGGTCACCAGGAGCTTTCCCCTGCCCACACGGTCCCCCTCCCGCACGAGAACGCCAGTTACGGTGGCGGGAAGCCGGGCTGCAATGACGGCGGCGTCTGCGGCGCGTACCGTCCCCACCACCTCTGCGCCGTCCGGGATAGCCTCTCCGGCCGCCGGGATCAGTGTCACTCCCGTCACGACGGGGGGCTGCTTCGATTCCGCCTTATCCGCCTTATGGCCACAGCCCGTGAGGGCCGCAGCAAGGAGGACGACGCCACAGGCCGCTCTCACTCCTCTCCCCATCCTCATTTCACGGTCTCCTTCAGAAATAGTCCGGCCGCGTGGTACACGCGGGCCGTGGCCAACAGATACTCGCTCTCCCGCTCCACGAGGCCGGTCCTGCTCCTGTTCAGGGCAGACTGCGCATCCAACAGCTCCACCATGGTGGCAAGACCGTTTTCGTAACGCTTCGCCACGATGCGCATCCCTTCGTCGGCAGCCAGCAGAGCATGGCGGGCCACCTCAAGTCTCTTGCCGGCCTCTTCGCGGCGCAAGGCGGCCTCGCGAACCCTGAGCACCACCTCCTTGCGCTGCTGCTCCAGGTACTGGAGCGCAGCCTGCCGGACGGCACCGGCTTTGGCCTGGTCGTGCGAGCGACGCAGGCCGTCGAACAGTTCCCACCGGAGGTTCACGCCGGCCATCCAGGCGTCGTTGTCCCGGCCGAAGGGGACATCCCGGTTGTTCATCTGGTACGACGCCCCGGCATAGACTGTGGGGAACCAGGCGCTACGCGCAGCCCCCGCCGCCGCCTCGGCCCGCTCCACGTCCTTTTCGCCCCCTTTCAGATCGCTGCGATTGACCAGAGCCTCCCGTACCAGCTCATCCTCAGAGAGCCGCACCGGCGAACTGATCAGTTCTTCGGCGATGTCAAGGGATCCGCCGGCATCCTCCCCCGTGGCCAGGGCAAGCCGCATCCGGGCCAGACGCAGGTCGTTCAGGGCAGTAATAGTGCGCTGTTCCGATTCGGAAAGAAAGGTTCGCGCCCGCAACTCGTCGGAACGAAGCGCGGTACCCTCACGGCTGCGGGCCTGGGCCACCCGCAGGCTCTCCCGGGCCTCGGCCACCTCCTTCTCCGTCGCGGCCAGGGTCACCCGCCCCTTCTGGACATCGAGATATGCCGCGTAGACCGCCAAGCCCACATCCTCCCTCCGCTGGGCAAGGGAGAAACCGGCCCGCTCCGCCTCTTTTTCGGCCATCTCCCGACCATAGCCTATGCCCAGGTCGAACAGGGGCTGCTCCAAGGTAACTGCGGTCCGGAAGTCCCGGTAGGACGAAGGAGTGTTCAGGTTCTCGAGCTGGAAATCGTCGAGGGTGAATCGCCCTTGGTCGAGCTTCATCATGAAGACCCGGTCCGGCGCGTCCGATGCGGCAAAACCCTCTTCGAGGAAAATATGGGGGAAGTAGCGGCTGCGGCTGGCGGCGGCCCCCCGTTCGGCCGCCTCACGCTCAAAGCGGGCGCCGTTCACCAGATGATTGCGCTCAAGAGCCGACTGGAGGGCCTCCTGCAGCGTGACGGACCGATCGGCGGCGAGCAGCACCGGCGGACTGAGAACAAGCATCGAAAAGGCGACGATAAGCGACCTCACCACATTCCTCCCCGTGGCTGCAGAGCCACGCAATATATAATTTTGTATATATATGTCATGCCGTATATTGTCAACGGGAAAAGTATACCCGATCTTGAAGATTTTTTCATTTTTCTCTGAATCGCCACGGAACGCTTCAGGTAACGCGCCGCCGGAAAGGAATTGACAAAGGCGGAAACGAAACCCTAGACTTGGCATTCTTGCCAGGGGGAGGGCGTCGTGCTCAACAAGGAAAAGTGGAAGAAGAACATCAAGGCGATCCTCTCGCTGGACAGCCATCCGGGCCACATTGCGGCGGGTTTCGCCGTGGGCGTCTTCATCAGCTTCACCCCGTTCTTTGCCTTTCATACACTGATGGCCATTGCCGCAGCATTCATCTTCCGGCTCAACAAACTCACCTGCATCACCGGAGCCTGGGTGAACACGCCGCTGACGGTTGTTCCCGTTCTGGCAATCAGTTACAAACTGGGGCGGGTCATGCGGGGGCTCCCCCCCGCAGAGCTCTCCTTCCACGGGCTCGACTGGCACGCCCTCAAACCCCACGCGACATCGCTCCTGCTGGGCACGTCGGTGATCGGCTTTGTGGCGGCGGTCGTCGCCTATGTCATCTGCTACTGGCTGGTGGTTCGCTTTCGTCGCAAGGATGAAACCCTGGCGACCCTGGCGGAGGAAATGGAAGAGGTGGGGGAAGAACTGGAGTAATAAACCGGGGACAGCGGAATGCAGAAGGGGCGACCATCCGGTCGCCCCCTTTTTATTTGCCGAGGAACGGGTTCAAAACCATGTATGAAACATAGGACATGATCGCCGAAGCGGGGATGGTCAGGACCCAGGCCCAGAGGATACGGTAGGCCACGTTCCAGTTCACGGCCGTGATCCGCTTGGAGAGCCCCACGCCGAGGATAGTGGAGGTGATGACGTGGGTAGTGCTGACCGGCATGCCGATGGAGGACGCCCCCAGGATGACGCCGGCCGAAGCGGTTTCGACGCAGAAGCCATGGACCGGCTGCAGCTTGACGAAATCCTTCCCCACGGTCTTGATGATCCGCCAGCCGCCGGCCGCGGTGCCGAGGCCCATGGCCACGGCACAGGCAATCTTGACCCAGGTTGGAACATCGAAGGTGGTGAGGGTTCCATAACTCACCAGCGCCATGGTGATGACGCCCATGGACTTCTGGGCGTCGGCGGTGCCGTGGGAAAAGGCCATGAATGCGGCCGAAAGGACTTGCAGACGACGGAAGTGCTTGTTTATGGAGTGGGGCGAGGTGCTCTTGAAGCTCCAGAGCATGACCACCATGACGATGAACCCGAGGAGCGTTCCAATGACAGGAGAAAGGATGAGCGAGAGGATGATCTTTTTCAGCCCGCCCCAATGGAGGGCCGTCGTGCCGGCGTGGGCGATGACCGCGCCCATGATTCCGCCGATGATGGCGTGTGACGACGAAGAGGGAAGCCCGTAGTACCACGTGACGAGGTCCCAGATAATCGCACCCAAGACCCCGGCGAGCACCACCATCTGCGTCACGTTGCCGGCGTCCACGATCCCCTTGCCGATCGTGGCGGCCACCTTGGTCGAAATCATTGCTCCCGCAAAGTTGAGCACTGCCGCCATGACAATGGCCGACCGGACCGACAGTGCCCGAGTCGAAACGCAGGTGGCAATCGCATTGGCCGTGTCGTGAAATCCGTTGATGTAGTCGAACGCAAGTGCCGCCCCGATAACCAGGACGAGCATGATCAGCGTAGTGTCAAGCATTCTTCACCACCACGCTTTCGAGGATGTTGGCGGCATCTTCGCATTTGTCCGTGGCCCGCTCCAGGGTCTCGTAGATCTCCTTCCACTTGATGAGCTGGATCGGGTCCTTCTCCTCGTCGAAGAGGCGGCTGATGGCTTCGCGGCACACGCGGTCGGCCTCGTTCTCCAAGGCGTTCACCTCAACGCAATGCTCGGCGATGTGCTCGAACTTTTCGCCAAGGTGCGACACCGCTTTTTCGATGGCCAGACAGCCCTGGAGAATCAAAAAGGCCAGTTCCTTGGCCTCAGGGGTCGGCTTTTCCACGTTGTACATGATGAAACGCTGGGCCGAGGCGTCGATGAGATCGACAATGTCATCCAGGGCCGCGGCCAGGGCATAGATGTCCTCGCGGTCGAAGGGGGTGACGAAGCTCTTGTTGAGCTTCTGGATGATGTCATGGGTGATGGCATCGCACGCGTGCTCCACATCCTTGATCTTCTTCTGGCTCGCCTGGGGGTCGTCATAGCTGTCGAGCATTTGCTTGAGGAGTTTCCCCCCCGTCACGATATTGGCCGCCATGTCCTTGAACATGGCAAAAAATTTCTCTTCCTTTGGAATGAGACCGAACATCTGCTACCTCCGCTGTTCCGGCGGGCGACCGTCGGGTTGAATTGCCAAACGGAAGAGACATACCACATTACACTCCTGATGCCTATGAAAAATATTACAACAGCGTTACCGTTCCATGAAAACGCAATCTTTGTTTTGACTTGATTTTCCAAGGGGTTTCATCTACGGTCTAGCGTCGACAAAGGGGGAAACACCATCCATGGACATCATGCACGCAGCGGTCCTCGGCATTCTGCAGGGGCTCACCGAAATACTTCCCATCAGCAGTTCCGCGCACCTCATCCTTGTCCCCTGGCTTCTGGGATGGCCTGAGTCGGGGCTCACTTTCGACGTGGGGCTACACGTGGGGACCTTGATCGCACTCTGCGTATACTTCCGCCGTGATATCGCATACTTGATAAGTGATGCCATCACCGGACTGCGGGAAGGCTTCGGGAGCCAAACGTCCAGGCTCCCGTTCTTCATCATCGCCGGTACCGTACCGGCAGCCATTGCCGGCAAGACCCTGGAGAAGCCCATTGAAGAGTTTTTCCGGGGCAGCCACACCCTCATTGCCCTGCTCCTCATCGCCTTCGGCCTTCTCCTGGCGCTGGCCGACACCACCGGCCCCAAACGCTGGAGGATGGACCGGGTAGACCTGAGGGGAGCACTGTTGATCGGCCTGGCCCAGTGCCTCGCCCTGATCCCCGGCGTCTCCCGCTCGGGCATTACCATTACGGCGGCACTGTTCCTCGGCTTTACCCGCGATACGGCAGCCCGCTTCTCCTTTCTCCTGTCCCTTCCCATCGTGGCCGGAGCCGGCATCCTGAAAATGGGTGAACTGGCCCGCCACGGCATTCCCGCAGGAGAGCTGGCGCCCCTGCTGGCAGGCATGGCGACATCGGCCGTTTCGGGCTACCTGGGCGTGGCATTGCTCCTCAGGCTCGTCCAGCGCTACTCCCTCTACCCCTTCGTCTGGTACCGGCTCCTGGCGGGCGGGGCGGTTCTCGCCTACCTTTTTGCCCGCTGACCCCGCTTCAATCTTTTAATTATTTTTATTTCATAGTAGAGTTTCCCTCCCGGCCCACGGTCGAGGAACAGTGCATCCAGGGAGGGACTGCATGGCAGGCGGCATCAAGGCGTGGCCCGAGGACGAGCGGCCACGGGAAAAGCTCTTGCGGCGGGGAGCTCCGGTCCTATCGGACGCGGAACTGCTGGCCCTCATCATCCGGACCGGTGACTCGGTGACCGGACGGAGCGCCATCGACCTGGGGCGGGCGCTCCTTCAGGAGTGCGGCGACCTCCGCACTCTTGCCGGAGCCACCGTCAGCGAGCTCTGCGCGGTGAAGGGCATGGGGACGGCAAAGGCAACCTCCATCAAGGCGGCCCTGGAAATGGCCTCTCGCATCAATTCCGAGCGGCTCATGATCTGCAGCGAACGGTTCACCTCTCCCGAACAGGTCTACAATCACTACCACTATGCCTTCCGGGACCGACGCAAGGAATACTTCATGGCCCTGCTGCTGGACGGAAAGAACCGGATCATGCGCGAGATCCAGGTTTCGGAAGGCTCCCTCAACCAGAGCATCGTTCATCCCCGCGAGGTCTTCAACCCGGCCGTCCGGGAGTCCGCGGCCGCGGTCATCCTTGTCCACAACCACCCCACCGGTGATCCGGCCCCGAGCCGCGAAGACCTTGAAATCACCCGCCGCCTGCGGGAAGCGGGTGACATCATGGGCATCAGGGTCCTGGACCACATCATCATCGGTGACGGTCGCTTCACCAGCTTTGTCTCGGCTGGATTACTCTAGCCGTTGCGGCAAGGAAGAGCAGCTGTCCCGCGTGGGGTCAGCGATGCAGGAACGAGGCGATTCCCGCCTCGAAACGGCACGGCTCAAAGCCGAAGACGGAGGGCCAGGCATTCGAGCAGATATTTTCCTCAGTCAAGAGGGTGATCTGGTCCATGGTGAGGGGAAAGAAGGAAAATCCCTGCATGATCGGCACCACGAGCTTCAGCAGTCCCAGCGGCTGGGGAATCTTGACCACATGGCCCTTGCCGAGCACCCGGCCGATGATGTCGAGGACCTCGTTGTAGGTGAGGCGGTCCGGGCCGCAGAGCTCATAGGTCTGTCCGAAGGTTTCCGGCATGTCCAGGGCAAGGGCGAAACAGCGGGCCACATCGTCGACCGAAACCGGTTGGAGCCGGTAGGTGCCGTCGCCGACGACCGGCACGGCCGGAAACCTGCGGACGAATCCCGCCAGCATGTCCACAAAGGCGCCCTTGGGCCCGAAGATCAGGGATGGCCGAAAAATGGTCCAGTCGAGCTCCGACTGCCGCACGACCTCCTCCGCCCGCCACTTGGTGCGGTGATAGGCCGCGGTGGCGTCAGGGCGCGTGGCCAGCGCCGACATCTGGAGATGGCGCCGGATGCCCGCTGCCCTGGCGGCCTCCACCACGTTGCGCGTGGCCTCCACGTGGAGCTTTTCGAAGGTTATCCCCCGACCGGGAAACTCCCGGATGATCCCCACCAGGTTGACGGTGGCGTCACACCCCGCCACGGCCCCGGCAAAGGTATCCGGCCGCGTCACGTCGCCCTCCACCTGCTCGATCCCGGCCTCGACCCCCTCGCTTCGCTGGTGGACCAGGAGCCGGAGCGAGTGCCCCCGTTCCAGCAGCGCCCTCCGCACGTGCCCTCCCACAAAACCGGTTCCTCCGGTAACGAATATCTTCATGAGCGTTCCTCCGATCGGGAGCGTGACTGAGGCTCCATTGAGGTGAAGTGTAGCGCATCCGCCGCCGATTGCCACACCTTGCACCGGTATGATCGCATACTGTATACAATCTGCTTGTCATCCTTAAAGCGGTATGTTAATAACTTAGTATTTTCCAAGCAACCATAAGGAGAACCGGCCATGAGCGAACAGGGAGCGGTCTGCTACACATTCGAAGCCGCCGTTGAGATGGCGATTACCATGGAGGAAGAGGGGTTCAGACACTACCTTGACGCGATCCGCAGGGTGAAGAACAAGGGTGCCAAACAGATCCTCAAGGAAGCCGCCCTGGACGAGTTGGAGCATAAACTGAGCCTGGAGAAGGCCCTGCTTGAGGGCCAGATGGAAGGGGCCGGCTCCATGGAACGACAAATTCCGACCATGAACCTTGGTTATGTCCTGGCCAAAAAGGAGCTTTCCCCCGAGTCCGATGCACGGGAGGCCCTTGCCTACGCCATTCACCTGGAAAAAGGTGCCATCGACTTCTACCAGCGCATGGCCCAGGGATGTGCCGGCGCGCCCATGGCCAAGCTCTTCGACAGGCTGCTGGCGGACGAGACCAAGCACCTGCAGCAGCTTGAGGATATGTACGAACAGCACTTCATGACCGAAAACTAGCGTAGAACGCCTTCGTATTAAAAAAGGGAAGAGGCCCTCGCCTCTTCCCTTTTTTAATTCCGGATCATCCCCGATCGCAATCAGGCGATCTCCAGCAGCTTGATTTCAAAGACCAGCTCACGGCCGGCCAGCGGGTGATTGGCGTCCAGCGTCACCATGTCGTCGGTCATGGCGGTCACCGTCACGTTGAAAACCTGGCCGTCATCCTGGGTAACCTCGTACTGCTGGCCGATGACCGGCTCAGCCCCGGCCGGCAGGTACTGGCGCTCCACGTCGGCCACAAGTTCGGGCATGCGCGCCCCATAGGCCTTGTCCTCGGGAATCGTTACGGTCTTTGTCTCGCCGGGGCTCATCCCGATCACCGCCTCCTCAAAGCCCGGGATAACCTCGTCCTGGCCCACGGTGAACTTCAGGGGACCGCTTTCCTCCGACGAATCAAAAAGCTCCCCTGTAGTGAGCGAGCCCGTATAGTGAACCGTGACGGTATCCCCCTGCTTTGCCTGTGCCATGTATCCGTTCCTTTCCTCGTGAGATGACAGCCGTCCGCAACTATACCAGCGGAAATCCCGTAAATCCATGCAATTCTGAAGTCAGTCGGGCAGTTGCGCGCGCCGGCCGGGTCGATCACGCAACCACGGTTCGGATGGCGAAATCGGGCGGGTCCGCCAGCGCCCTCTTGACCGAGCAGAGCTCCGCGGACTTGACCAGGGCGTTGCGGTACTTTTCGGGGAAATCGGACGGCACCACGATCTCCATCTGGACCCGAGACAATTTCTTCCTGCCGTCTGCCGTGGGGGTAAACTCCATGGCCTGGCGCAGGGAGATATTCTCCGTGGCGATGCCGCGCTGCTGGCAGAAGGCGAGAACGTAAAAACCGGCGCAGGTGCCGATGGACGCCAGAAAATAATCATAGGGAGACGGTGCCGTTCCCTCACCCCCCGACTCCACCGGCTGGTCCGTGGGGATCACCATGCCGCCCAGTTCGGCGTTCACTTTTTTCCCGCCGGGAAAGGTAACGATCAGCTCCATATTCCCTCCTATTTCCCCGCCTTGATCGCTTCGAGCCGCTCCTTGGCCCGGGCGGCCAGTTCCGACTGGGGATGCTTGGCCACGATCTCCTCGTAGAGCTTTGTCGCGTGCTCCAGATTGTGCTGTTTCTCCTCGAACTGGGCTGTGTCGTAAAGTTCCTGGACACCCTTGCCCGAGCAGGCGGCAAGAGTGAGCATGGAGGCGACCAGGGCAAGAACGGTTATCTTTCTCATTGTGCTGATACTCCTTCCTGATCCGACAGACAGCCGGATGCGACGGGTTGATCTGTACGCGTTCCGCCGCCGTAGCCGGCAGCGTGGTAGGAACTGCGGACGTAGGGGCCACTCTCCACGTGGCGGAATCCCATCTTTTCGGCCAGTTCCTTCAGCCGGTCAAAGGTCTCGGGGAGGACGAACTCCCGCACGGGGTGGTGGAACCGGCTCGGAGCCAGGTACTGGCCGAGGCTGAGGTAGGTGCAGTCGACCCGCCGCAGGTCGGCCATCACCGCCAGGACTTCCTCTTCCGTCTCACCCAGGCCGAGCATGAGCCCCGACTTGGTGGCACACCCCGGCGCCAGTTCGCGCAGGGTGCGGAGCACCGCCAGCGAACGGCCGTAGTCGGCGCCGGCACGAATGGCGTAGAGACGGGGAACGGTTTCCACATTGTGCCCGATGATCCGTGGCGCGGCAGCCACGACATCCGCCAGGGCCGCGCGACTACCGAGGAAGTCGGGGATGAGAAGCTCCACGACGGTTGCGGGCGCAACCCGGCCGATGGTCGCCACGGTGGCGACGTAGTGGCCGGCTCCGCCGTCGGGAAGATCGTCCCGGGTGGGGCTCGTGATCACCACATGGGCCAGACTCAGGCGGACAACGGCCTGGGCCACCCGTGCCGGCTCGTCCGGGTCGGGCGGCAGCGGCTCTCCCTTGGTGACGTTGCAGAAGGAGCAGAGGCGGGTGCACTCCGCGCCGAGAATCAGAAAGGTTGCCTGGCGTTCCCGGAAGCACTCGGTGATATTGGGGCAGCGCGCCTCCCGGCAGACCGTGTGGAGCCGCAACTCTCCCAGCAGCTCATCCATGGCGCCGTGGGCGGCAGGGTTGATTTTTTTCCGGAGCCATTCCGGCTTGCGGTGGATGTTCACCCGTTTTCTCCCCCGAAATTCCAGTCGTCGTTGCCGTAGCGCTCCCGGAGGAGCCGGTCAGCGGTCTCCCGCTCCGCCGGTGAGAGTTCCGACGGAACCAGCGCCACACCGTGGGCCGCGCTGAAGGAACGGGCCAGCAGCGCTCGCAGCCGGTCCGCCCCGCCAGCCACCCCCAGGGCGGCCAGATCAGTGGTCCCCTCCCGGAGGCCCGCGGGCACCGACCGGAAAAAGGGGAGTGCCTCTCCCACGCCATCCGCCAAGGGGATGGAACCATGCTGAAAAATGGCGTCCCGTAGCCGGCGCTGGGCGTTGCCGCCGATCTTCCTCCCGCGGATGACGATGTCGCTTTCTTCCCTGCCCGCAAAGCAGAGGGGAGTCCGCGCTCCGAGCCTCGCATCCCCGGCGGCGTCATCCGCGGCCCAGCACGCCGCCAGGCCCAGTTCCCCGTAGAAACGGAACAGAAAGCCGGTGAGCGCCCGGAACGACTCCTTCACCCCCCGAGCTCCGGCAATGTGCCGGGGGGCGCAGACCAGGGAATAGGTAAGCTCGGGGCCGTGATAGATGAGTCCGCCGCCGGTGATCCGACGGACCACCGGAATGTCGGCCCGGCGGCAGCGCTCCCGGTCGATCGCCTCGTCGGCCTTCTGGAAGCGCCCCACGGAAAAGGCCGGCGGCTCCCAGCCGTAGAGGCGGAGCACCGGCGCTGCCCCCTGGCCGAAGTGGCGGAGGAGCGCCTCGTCCACCGCCATGTTCCGTGGGCCGTCCAGGGGGCCGGTATCGATGAGGCGCCAGGCCGGCGGCTCCATCAGCACCCGAAGTAGCACACGTTCTGCTCGCGGGCTGCCTTGGTCTCGTCCGGACGGGTGATGGGCATGGTCCGCGGCAGTTCGGCAAAGGCGGCCGGATTCCTCTCCGCCAGGTCGGCGGCATCGCGCATGGCCTCGATGAAAGCGTCCATGGTCTCCTTGCTCTCGGTCTCGGTGGGCTCGATCATGATCGCCTCCTTGACGATGAGGGGAAAGTAGACCGTAGGGGGATGGAAACCGCGGTCGATGAGGAACTTGGCGATATCGATGGCATGGACGCCGTTCCGCGCCTGCCTTGCTGCCGAAAAGACGCATTCGTGCATGCAGGTCTGGTCGTAGGGGAGGTCGTAGACGTCCTTCAGCCGGGCCATGATGTAGTTGGCGTTCAGGACCGCCTGCTCGCTCACCTGGATGAGCCCTTCCCGTCCGAGCATGGTGATATAGGCAAAGGCCTTGGCCATGACTCCGAAGTTGCCGAAGAACCCCGCAGTGCGACCGATGCTCTCGTGGGAATGGGGAATGACGGAATAATCGCCGTCGCTGTTCTTCACCACGCGCGGCCCCGGCAGATAGGAGGCCAGCAGCTTCTTCACCCCCACGGGGCCGCTCCCCGGCCCACCCCCGCCGTGGGGGGTGCCGAAGGTCTTGTGAAGATTCACGTGGATCACGTCGAACCCCACGTCGCCGGGCCGCACCTTGCCGAGGATGGCGTTCAGGTTGGCCCCGTCGTAGTACATGAGGGCGTCGTGGTCGTGGGCGATGTCGCAGATCTCCCGGATGTGGGGATTAAAGAGTCCCAGGGTGTTGGGGCAGGTCATCATGACCGCCGCCACCTCGTCGGTCATGACCGCGCGGTATTTCTCCAGGTCCATGTCCCCGTAAGGGGCCGTGGGAACGGTGATGATCTCGTAGCCCACCATGGCGGCCGAGGCCGGGTTGGTGCCGTGGGATGAATCGGGGACCACCACGTATTTTTTCCGGTTCCCCTTTGCCTCGTGGTAGGCGGCGATGAGCATGATGCCGGTCATCTCGCCGTGGGCGCCGGCCAGGGGCTGGCAGGTCACTTCGTCCATGCCGGTGATCTCGGCCAGGGCCTCGCCCAGCCCGTGCACGAGCCCCAGGCTTCCCTGGCTGAAGGATGCGCCATGGGGCAGGAGCGGCACCATGGGGTGATAGGGGGCAAAAAGCTTTGCCGCCTCCTCCAGGGCCTTGGCATTGTACTTCATGGTGCAGGAGCCCAACGGATAGAAGTGGGTATCCACCGAAAAATTGCGCCGCGACAGGGTGGTGAAGTGGCGCACCACGTCCAGTTCGCTCACCTGGGGCAGATCCGGCGCCCCGTCACGGGCAAGCACCGCCGAAAGGGGAGGAGCCGGAGGGACGTCACTGGCCGGGAGCCGGACGCCCCGGCGGCCGGTCACCGACTTTTCGAAGATCAGTTCCATAACGCACCCTCCAGTTGCCGGGCAAAGGCGTCGATCTCGGCCCTGGTCCGCCTTTCGGTCACCGTCACCACCATGCACTTCTCCATGTCCGGGTAGTAAGGCCCCAGGGGAACTCCGGCCGCCACCCCCTTGCGGAGCAGCGCCACGACCGCTTCCTCGGCCACCTTGGGGAGGCAGACCGTGAACTCGTTGAAGGTGAAGCCGCTGTTCAGCACCTCCACCCCCGGCACGGCGCCGAGGACGGCTTTGGCATATTCGGCCTTGTCGCGGTTCAGGCGGGCGAGCTCCGCCATCCCCTCGCTCCCCAGGGCCGAGAGGAAGATGAGGCCGCGCAGGGCGCAGAGGCTCTGGTTGCTGCAGATGTTGGAGGTGGCCTTGTGGCGCTTGATGTGTTGCTCCCGCGCCTGGAGGGTCAGAACGAAGCCACGGGCGCCGTTCCGGTCCACGGTCTCGCCGATGATGCGGCCCGGAAGGTTGCGGATGTGTTCGCGCCGACCGGCGATGAACCCGAAGGAGGGACCGCCGAACGAGAGAGGGTTGCCGAGG
The DNA here is from genome assembly GCF_000007985.2 of Geobacter sulfurreducens PCA. Classification (NCBI taxonomy): domain Bacteria; kingdom Pseudomonadati; phylum Thermodesulfobacteriota; class Desulfuromonadia; order Geobacterales; family Geobacteraceae; genus Geobacter; species Geobacter sulfurreducens. Next base: position 411,776 of record NC_002939.5, on the reverse strand, counting down.
CTTTGGCCGTCCCCCACCACGATGTCGGCCCCCATGCTGCCGGGACTCCGGACGAGGCCCAGTGAGATCGGGTAGACCGAGGCCACCAGGAGCGCGCCCACCCCGTGGGCCTCGGCCGCGAGCCCGGAAAGGTCGCTCAGGGTCCCGAAAAAGTCGGGATTCTGGACAATGACCGCGGCGGTGGCATCGTCGATGGCGGCCCGCAGCCGGGCATCGTCCTCCATCCCCGCCTTGGGGGCGATTTCCACCAGTTCCACGTCCAGGTTGGCTAGGTAGGTGGCGAGGATCTCCCGGTGGAACGGGTTCACCGCGCCATCGACCACCAGCCGGCTGCGCCCCGTGATCCGCAGGGCCATGAGGGCGGCCTCGGCCAGGGCCGTGCCGCCGTCGTAGAGGGAGGCATTGGCAACCTCCATGCCGGTCAGCCGACAGATGGCGGTCTGATACTCGAAGAGGGCCTGGAGCGTTCCCTGGGAACACTCGGGCTGGTAGGGGGTATAGGCGGTGTAGAATTCGGGACGGGACGCCAGATGGTCCACCACGGCCGGGATCAGGTGATCATGGAAGCCGCCCCCCACGAAGTGGACCAGGCCCTGAGCGTTCCTGCCCGCCAGGGTCTGGAGCCGGTGCAGCATCTCGAACTCCGACATCCCCGGCGGCAGATCGAAGGATTTCGCCCGCAGGGCGGGGGAAATCGGGCGGAAAAGGTCATCAATGTCGGCGACGCCGACAGCGTCCAGCATCCGGCGGACCTCCTCCGGCGAGTTGGGGCAGTAGTCGGCGCCGCTCATTATTCGAGGCCCTTCAGATACTCGTCGTACTGTTCGCGGGTCAGGAGACCGTTCAGTTCAGAGGTATCCCCCATCTCGATCCAGGCAATCCACCCCGCCTCCTCGGCGGCCTCGTTCACGATCTCGGGACGATCGTCAAGGGCTTCGTTCACCTGGGTCACCTTCCCCGAAACCGGGGCGTAGATGTCACTGGCCGCCTTCACCGACTCGATGGCCGCCAGCACCTCGAACTGCTTCACCTGCTTCCCGACCTGCGGCAGCTCCACGAAGGTAACGTCTCCCAGCTGGTGAGCGGCGTACTCGGTGATCCCCACGGCGGCCACGCCTTCCTTGACCTTGACCCACTCGTGCTCTTTGGTGAAATAGGTTTCCATGACTGTTGCCTCCTTGTGGATGTATGACGAACTGAATGGATTATCTGCCGGCAAATCAGGCGCGCAGGGACCCTCCCCGATAGAAAGGGGCGTCCACCACCGTCGCATCCATGCTGACCCGCTCGTGCCGGATCGTGAGCGGGGCGCCGGGGACGGCCGTGCCGGGAGTCACATAGCCGAGGCCGAGGCCGCAGCCGAGCATGGGGGAAAAGACACCGCTGGTGACGGCGCCGACCTGCTCGCCCTGGAACAAAATCTCGTAGTCGTGGCGGGGAGAACGGCGGGAAGCGACCTGAAAGGCCACCCGGCGACGCATCACCCCTTCCGCCCGCTGGGCCAGGAGCGCATCTTTGCCCACGAAGGACTTGTCAAAGGACACGAAGGACTCGAGCCCCGCCTCCAGGGGAGTGGTAGACTCGTCGATATCGCTGCCGTAGAGGCTGTAGCCCACCTCCAGCCGGAGCACGTCCCGGGCGCCGAGGCCGGCGGGTCTGACGCGGGGATCGGCCAACAGCCGCTGCCAGAGTTCCACCACGCGGTCCGACGGAAGGAAGATCTCATAGCCGAGTTCTCCGGTATAGCCGGTGCGGCTCACGATGGCATCGGCGCCGAGAACCTTGGTCCGGATGAATTTGAAATAGGGAATTGCCGCGATTTCCGGGCCGATGACCTCCACAAGTACTTCCCGGGAGAGGGGGCCCTGGAGATCGAGCTTGGCGGTTGCGGCGGAGATGTCCTGAAACCCGCCGCCGCCGAGACGGGCGGAGATGGCAGCGAAATCCTTGCCTATGGTGGCCGCGTTCACCACCACCATGGCCTCGTTCTGCGCCAGGCGGAAGACGATCAGATCGTCCATGATGCCGCCGTCTCCGTTCAGGAGGAAGCCGTAGCGGGACCGCCCCACCGGGATGGAGGCCACCGAAAACGTGAAGACGTCTTCCAGTCCGTCGGCGATGATATCGCCCGTGAAGAGGAATTCCCCCATGTGGCAGATGTCGAACAGGGAGGCCTTCTCCCGGCACCACCGGTGCTCGGCGATGATCCCTTCGTACTGGATCGGCATGTTCCAGCCGCCGAAGGGGGCCATGAGGGCGTTGAGGCGTTCGTGCTCGATGCGCAACGGGGTGCTTGCGAGGGTATCCATGGGGGTCTCCCGAAGGGGGGATGGCTGTGGGCGGGGCCACAACTGTAAATGATGACCGGGGGTTTGTAAACGATTTTACCGCAGGAAACCGACGTTGCCACTGCGCCGGGCAGACGGATCGTCTACTCGACCTCCAGTTCCTTTACCCGCAGCTCTTCACCGGCCACCACCCGCACCCCGTAGGCGCCGCAGGCGGGACAGGGGTCGAAGTAGGTCCGGACCGGGAACACGGTGGCGCAGTTGCCGCACTCTCCCCGGCCGGGAACACGGTCGATGGCAAGCCGTGCCCCCTCGGCAAGGGTGCCGGCGGTGCATGCCTCGAAGCAGAACTCCACGGCCTCGGGCACCACGCCGGACAGCTCGCCGATCTCCAGCACGACCGCCAGAATTCGCCGGCCCTCCGCGCTTTTCTCGCATATTTCTACCACGTTTTGGGTTATGGACATTTCATGCACAGCTTCCATCCTCCTCACCCCCATCTGCCGGGCGGTCTGGTCGTTCCGGCCGATCATAGCAGAGTTTATCCTACAAAAGAAGCGCTGGGAGAGCCGCCTTGCCACCCCCTTGGCCCTGGTGTATAATCCCGCCGTACCGCCCACAAGGACTCGATTTTTTACGTCGAACGCCCACCAGAGGCCCCATGAGACTCAATACCAAGCTGGTGATGATCATGCTGACGCTGCTCGTCATCGCCGTCGTCACCCTCTTCGTGCTCAACCAGTACAGTCAGAACGAAATGGTGCAGGAGATCCAGGAGAGCTCCTCCTTCGTCTCCCAGGCCATCCAGATGAGCGTCGAGGATCTGACGTCCGAGTTCGAGCCCGACCCGGAGCGGCTTGCCCGCTACATGAAAGAGGCACGGGTCAGGGGGGTCAAGGAGATCAGCATCATCAGCAACGAAGGGGAGATCATCGACTCGTCCGACCCTTCCAAGGTGGGCAAGAAGCGCGACATCAAGAAGATGGAAAAGGGGCTCAGGGCGGCACCCGAATCCCGTCGGGAACGCGCCACCGCCAACCGCTCCTATGAGCTGCTGGTGCCGGTCATCGTCGGCGACCAGCAGCTGGGATACGTCCAGATCAACCTGCTGCTGGACAATATCAGGACCATCCAGCATGAGAACTTCGTGAACCGGGTGGTGGCCACCTCGCTGGTCTTTCTGCTGGGGATCATCTTCACCATTTTCCTGGCAACGCGCTACACGGCGCCCATCAACCGGCTGGCCGCCCAGGTCCGGCGGGTGGCCGACGGCGACCTGACCGTGAGCTTCCCGGTGGCGGGCAGTGACGAGATCGGCGAGTTGGGGCGGAACTTCAACGAGATGGTTACCAAGCTCCAGGAACGGGAAAACCTTGAAAAACGGCTCTACGAGGCAGAACACCTCTCCAAGGTGGGACAGCTCGCGTCGGGCATCGCCCACGAAATACGCAACCCTCTCAACTACATCAGCCTTGCCGTGGATCATCTCAAGGGCGAATTCGTGGCTGCCTGCCCCGACAAGGGCGAGCGCTTCGTTCCTCTGGCGGAAAAGATCAAGGAGGAGGTGCGGCGGGCCAACTACCTGGTGGTCAACTTCATGAACTATGGCCGCCCGCTGAAGCTGCGCATCGGTGAGGTCTGCTACCGTGAGCTGATCGACCGGGCCCTACCGCTGCTCCGGGAGCGTCTCGACGAACAGCGGATCGCCGTGGCCACCGAAATCCCGCCGGATCTCCCTCCCATGCGCGCGGACGGCGAGATGCTCCGCAACTGCGTCTTCAACTTCGTGACCAACGCCATCCAGGCCATGCCGGGGGGCGGTACCATCACCCTCGGCGCCTCCTTTGACCGGGAAACGGAAACATTCCACCTTACCTTTACCGACCAGGGGGTCGGTATCCCGCCGGAGGACCTGCCGAAAATATTCCAGCCCTGGTTCACCAGCAAGGAAGCGGGGATCGGCCTGGGTCTCGCCATCACCGAGCGGATCATCCGCGAGCACGGCGGTGAGATCCTCGTGGAAAGCACACCGGCGCAGGGCACCACATTTACCGTCATTCTCCGGGGCGGGCGATGACTTCACCGGAAAACACCCTATACTTATGCAGAACGGAGAAACCATGCCCGCAACCATACTGATCGTCGACGATGAACGGGGGCAGCGCGAGATCCTCCAGACCATCCTGGAGGGAGAACGCTACGAAACCACGACGGCGGCCGGCGGACAGGAGGCCCTGGCCTTGCTGGACGAGCGGGAGTTCGATGTCATCCTCACGGATCTGAAGATGCAGGGAATGTCGGGAATGGAGCTGCTGGAGCGGCTGTTGGCGGCTGACCCGCAGCAGTGCATCATCATGATGACTGCCCACGGCACCGTTGACTCGGCAGTGGAAGCTATGAAGAAAGGGGCCTTTGACTATCTGGAAAAGCCCCTGGAGCGGGACACCCTGCTGCTCACCCTGCGGCGGGCGGTAGAGCGGGTCCGGTTGCTGAAGGAGAACCGGGCGCTCCACAAAAAACTGGAGGAAACGGGCGCCATTCCGGACATCATCGGCGAGCACCCCAAGATGAAAGAGGTCTTTCGGATCGTCACCAAGATCGCGCCCACCGCCTCCACGGTCCTCATCCAGGGCGAATCGGGCACCGGCAAGGAGCTGGTGGCCAGCGCCATCCACGAAAGGAGCCCCCGGGCGGACAAGCCCTTTTTCGCCATCAACTGTGCCGCCATCCCGGAAACCCTCATGGAGAGCGAGCTGTTCGGCCACGAGAAGGGTGCCTTCACCGGCGCCAGTTCCCGCGAGATCGGCATCTTCGAGGCCGCGAACGGCGGCACCGTTTTTCTGGACGAGATCGGGGAGATGAGCGTGGCCATGCAGGCGAAACTCCTGCGGGCGATCCAGGCCAAGGAGATCCGGCGGGTGGGGGGCAAGGTCAACATCCCGGTGGATGTCCGGATCATCTCGGCCACCAACCGTGACCTGGAAGCGGAGATCCGCCGGGGCAACTTCCGGGAGGACCTCTTCTATCGCCTTAACGTGATCCGGATCAGCCTTCCGCCGCTGCGGGAACGGGGAAGCGACATAGCTGCCCTGACCGACTTCTTCGTGGCGAAATACCGGGGCGATACGGGGGTGAAGGGGCTCTCCCGCGCCGCCCTGAAGCTCCTCATGAACTACAGCTGGCCCGGCAACGTCCGTCAGCTGGAGTCGGTGATCGAGCGGGGCATCCTCATGGCGGAGGGAGAGCTGGTCGAACCCGGCGACCTGCCGGCGGAGATCGGCGAAGGGGTGTCGCCGGGCGGCGGACTCCCCTTCGAGCTTCCCGCCGACGGCATCCAGTTCGAGGAACTGGAAAAGAACCTGATCATCAAGGCCATGGAGCGGGCCGGTGGGGTCATTGCAAAGGCGGCGCCGCTGCTCGGCATGAGCTACAAAACACTCCAGTACCGGCTGGAAAAGTTCGGCATAACCCGGGACCAGGGGCCGTGAACCGGCTACCGGTGCCAGGGACGGAAGTTCCCGTCAGCGAAGACCGGGGCGATAGGACCTGATAACGGCCGCTTAACCGCAGCAACTCTGCGTAAGACAAAACCATCACGATACATGACGGGGGGTGCATCGACCGGCCGCGGATCAACGGCGCTCGCGGCCCCTTCCCCGGTCCCGGAGGTTTCAATGGACTTCACCAAGAGAATCCACCGTTTCACCGTTGTCCCTTCCCTGTCGGGGGAACTCGCCATCCTCCAGACCCTGGCCTACAATCTCTGGTGGACGTGGGAGCCTGATGCGGTGGAACTCTTCAAGCGGCTCGACATCGACCTGTGGCAGCAGACTCGCCACAACCCGGTGGAGATGCTCGGCATCCTCCAGCAAACCACCCTTGAGCGCCTTGTGGCGGACGAGGGCTTCATGGCCCAGCTCAAGCGGGTCGAGGAAAAATACCACGGCTACATGACCGGCAAGACGTGGTTCGATCGGACCTGGAACGGCGAGCGTCCCCTGCGGGTTGCCTATTTCTCCATGGAGTTCGGTCTCCACGAATCGGTTCCCACCTACTCCGGCGGCCTGGGGGTGCTGGCGGGGGATCATCTCAAGTCGGCCAGCGACCTGGGAATCCCCCTGGTGGGGATCGGCCTCCTCTACCGCCAGGGCTACTTCCGCCAGTATCTCAATATCGAAGGGTGGCAGCAGGAGCTCTACCCCGAGAACGACTTCTACAACCTCCCCCTCAAACTCCAGCGGGACGAGGAAGGGCAACCGGTCACCATCGAGCTCGATCTGGCCGGCCGCAAGGTCCACGTCCAGATCTGGAAGGTGCAGGTGGGCCGGATTCCCCTCTATCTCCTGGACACCAACATGGAGGAGAACGACCCGCTGGACCGGGAGATCACGGCCCAGCTCTACGGCGGGGACCAGGACATGCGCATCCGCCAGGAGATTCTGCTGGGCATCGGCGGCATCCGGGCGTTGAACCGCCTCGGCATCGATCCCAATGTCTGCCACATGAACGAGGGGCACGCCGCCTTCCTGGCCCTGGAGCGGACCAAGCTCCTCATGGAAAAGCACGGCCTGCGCTTCCCGGAGGCCATGGAAGCGGTCCGCGCCGGCACCATCTTTACGACCCATACTCCCGTGGACGCGGGTATCGACCATTTCCCCGCAGACCTGCTGGAACGCTATCTGGGACGCTATTACCGGTTCCTGGGGCTCTCCCGGGATGAATTCCTCTCCCTGGGACGCCAGCTGCCGAAAAATCCCCACGAATCGTTCTGCATGGCGGTGCTGGCCCTGCGGCTGGCCAATCACGCCAACGGCGTCAGCCAGCTTCACGGCGAGGTCTCGCGCAAGATGTGGAAAAACCTCTGGCCCGAGCTGCCTGACGAGCACATCCCCATCACCTCCGTCACCAACGGCGTCCACACCAAGACCTGGCTCTCGGTGGAGATGGCCGGGCTCCTCACCCGCTACCTGGGCAACCGCTGGCGGGAAGACCCCACCGACTCGCTCCTCTGGAAGCGGGTCGCCAACATTCCCGACTCCGAACTCTGGCGGACTCACGAACGGTGCCGCGAACGGCTGGTGGTCTTTGCCCGGCGCCGGCTCAAGGATCACCTGCACCAGGTGGGCGCCACGGCCAAGGAGATCGCCCAGGCCGACGAGGTGCTGGACCCGGAAGCCCTGACCATCGGGTTCGCGCGGCGCTTCGCCACCTACAAGCGGGGGACCCTGCTCTTCCGGGACCTGGACCGGCTCGCCCGCATCCTCAACGACGCCGACCGCCCCGTGCAGATCATCTTCTCGGGCAAGGCCCATCCCCACGACGTGGAGGGCAAGGAACTGATCCGCCGCATCTTCCAGCACTCCCTGGAAGCGCGATTCCACAACCGGATCGTGTTCATCGAGGACTATGACATGGCCGTGGCCCGGCACTTGGTCCAGGGGGTCGACGTCTGGCTCAACACCCCCCTGCGCCCCCTGGAGGCCAGCGGCACCAGCGGCATGAAGGTGGCGTTCAACGGCGGCCTCAACATGAGCGTTCTGGACGGCTGGTGGCCCGAGGGATACCGGGGGAACAACGGCTGGGCTATCGGCAAGGGTGAGGTCTACGACGACATCGACTTCCAGAACGAGGTGGAGAGCCGCGCCATCTACGACCTGCTGGAAAAGGAGGTCATCCCCCTCTTCTATGACCGGGGTCCCGACGGCATCCCCCGCGGCTGGCTCGCCTGCATGAAAGCGAGCCTCCAGACCCTGTGCCCGGTCTTCAGCACCGAGCGGATGGTCAAGGAGTATGCCGAGCGGATGTACCTCCCCTCCTTCGAGGAGTGGCGCACCCTGGCCGGCGACGGTCTGGCCCGGGCCGTGGATCTGGCCCGCTGGAAGGGTGAGATGCACCGGTCCTGGCACCAAGTGAAAGTGATTTCGGTGGAGGCCCCCGCCCCCGAGGAGGTGCCCCTGGGCGCGCCCATTCCGGTGACTGCCCGTATTGCCCTGGGCGACATCGTCCCGGACCGGGTGATTGTGGAGACCTACTGCGGCGTCCTCGACTCCCGGGGCAACATCGTGGGAGGCGAGTTGATTCCGCTGGACCACGCGGAAGAGGAAGGGGGAGGCTCCCACCGCTTCACGGGTGACATCGAAACCCGGTTCTGCGGCAGGCACGGTTTCATGATCCGGGTCATGCCCCGCCATCCCGAACTGGGACCGGTTTACGAACAGGGTCTGCTCGTCTGGGGCTGAGCGGCAACGGCTTCAGTTCTGCCCGGTTCCGCCGATAAGTAATCCATGATCGTGACTCAGGAAATAGCCCGGATCGCCCAGGCCCTCCTCAAGGATTCGACGTACTCGCTGGTGGAGGCCCGGTGGCAGACCCTGACGCCCCTCAACCTGACCCCGGGCCAGATGGTACAGGCGGAGGTGCTGGCCAACCTGCCGGACAGCCGCTACCTGATCCGGCTGGCAAACCAGCTCCTGCGCATGGAGATCCCCCTCAACCTCCAGCCGGGGCAGACCGTGGAGTTGACCTTCGTCTCGGAGGAGCCGCGCCTCGTCTTCGCCCTGTCCAAGGAGGCGAACTCGGGGGTACCGGTCCGGATCAGCGACACCGGCCGATGGCTCAATCAGCTGGCCACGTCCAGAAATGACGCGGTCCAGTCCACGCCGCTCCCCCGGCCGTCGATCATTCTACAGGAGCCGCCACGGGATACGGGCCGTCTGGCTGAAGGGCTGCGCAACGCCCTCACCCGTAGCGGCGTTTTCTATGAGTCGCACCTCTCCCAGTGGGTCAAGGGGGAGCGCCCCTTGGCCGATCTCCTCCGGGAGCCCCAGGGGTCCCTCTCACGGCTTGCCGTGGCCACGACTTCCGGCGGCAACAACACCTCACCCGCTCCGGCAAACGGCGGTGCGCCACCCCAGCAGAACGCCGCGCCCCCGGCCTCCCAGTCGCCGGGAGGACCACCCGCGGCCACAACCGATGCGGGGCAAAAGCCCGCTGCTGCCCCGCTACCAGCAGCAAACCAGCCCACGGGCAGTCAACCGGCGGCCGGCGGGGGAAACGCACCCTCAACCGTGCCTGCCTCTGCCGGCACGGGCACTACCGGCAGCCTCGGTTCGCCGTCAGTCGCCACGCCAGCCACCGGAGACGCACCACAGGCGCCGCACCAGTCCGGCACACCGGCACCCTCCGTCACCACGACACCAGCCGGTGGTGCCCCCCCCACGGACCAGGCGCCTCCACCGCTGCGCCCCGACGGCGGCACCGCAGCCCTCCCTGATACCGATCAGGCAACCCCGCGACCCCAAGGGCCGGCGCCGGACGGGACACGCCCTCCGACACCCCAGGAGCCCCTTCGTCCCGATTCGACGCCGGTAGCCGGCAAGCCGCTCCCCGCACCATCTCAACCGGACCAGTCATCACCCCAGGGGCCGACCCTCCGGCAAGTGCCCCTTCCCGACCCCGCCGCCCAGAACTCGCCGACCGCGCCCGGGACCACCGTCGTTTCCCAGGCGAGAGGCGAGCGTATCGCCGTTGACCAGCACGCGGCATCCCAGCCCCGTGCGCCCATGGCTCTCGCTGCCGATGGCGACGGGGTTGCGGTGGCGGCCCGTGCCGGAGACCCGGCGGCTACGGAACGGGCCGGGGGACTCCGTCATATCCCGCCCCCTCCCCAGGGAGGGGTGGAGCCCCAGACTATCCCTATCATCAAGGAGCAGCTCACGACACTGGCCACGGGGCAGTTCACCTGGCACGGACAGGTCTGGCCCGGCCAGGATATGGAATGGAAGGTGGAGGAGCGCGAGGCCGACGGACGGGGCTCCTCAGCGGAGCGGAGCTGGCAGACGGAAGTGGCCCTTGACCTGCCCCGACTGGGATCGGTCCGGGCGACCCTGAGCCTCGGCAGTTCCGGGGTAACGGTCAATCTCGCGGCCCGGAACGAGGAAACCATAGCGGCCATGAAAGAGGGAAGGCCACGCCTCGAAGAGGCGCTGGACGCAGCCGGCATCCGCATGACCGGTTTCAGGGTGAGCCATGACGACGAATGACCGGGACCGCAAGGCTGTAGCCCTCAGCTACCGCGAAGGGCACTACGCCCCCCAGGTGGTGGCCAAGGGGTACGGCGTCACCGCAGAGGCCATCATCGCCTGCGCCCGAGAGGCCGGAGTCTACGTCCACCAGTCGCCGGAACTGGTACGCCAGCTCATCCAGGTCGACATCGACTCCTGCATCCCGGCCGATCTCTACCGGGCCGTGGCTGAGCTTCTGGCTTGGCTCTATTGGCTGGAACACGCGGAAGGCGACTGAGAAGGGATCCTCAGCCGAGCTCCACAGTGCCATATTCCGCCGTCATGTCGCCTGTACCTGTTCCCCACTCGTACAATCCTCTCATTTGGGGTTGAACACGAAGCCGAAACCCGCTATCTTTCACCTGTCGTTGTAACGCCAGTTGACAAGAACCGCCGGATTTTCATGGGCCTTCGCACTGTACTCCTTTTCGCAGCGTTCCTCGTCCTGACCGGTTGCACCACCATGGTGCCGCGGGAGCGACTGCCGTATCCCCTCACCGACGACAGCTTCGGCGATCCGGTCAAGGTGGTCACCATCCCCCTGCCCGTCATCGCCACGAGTCCCAACGAGGGGGCCATCCTCGGCGGCCTGACCGCGTTCCTCCTCCACAACGCCCGGGACGAGGTTAACACCCTCATTGCTCCCCAGGTGAACTACAACCAGAACTTCGGCACCACCTTCTCCCTCTACGGAGCATTCTTCCCGCTCCCCGAACGCAACTGGGAGTTCAACCTCTCCAAGTCCACCAACGTCAATGAAGACTACGAGGTGCGGCTCCGGGACAAGACCTTCCTCTCCTTGAACGGGAAGCCCCTGGAGACCAACGCCTTCCTTTACTACTTTACCGACGGTTCATCGCGGTTCTACGGCTTCGAGTCGGGCAGCCTGCAGCAGGATGAAACCAACTACGCCAACCGGGAATACGGCATCACCATGGGCGTCGGCTATGACCTGACCGATCATCTCCAGCTCGTTCTGGGCGAACGTTTTCGCAAGGTAGATATCCGGCCGGGAGCCGTGAGCAAAGTCCCCTACATCCGCGACCGGTTCACCACCGCCGAGGTGCCGGGGATCAACGGGTTCACCGCCCATGCCCAGAAAATAGCGCTGATCTACAACACCCTGGACGACCGGACCATGCCGACCGGCGGACTCTATGCCCGCGCCTCCATCGAGGGGAGTGCCGAGCTGCTCGGAAGCGACGCCGGTTACCGCCACTACGAAGTGGAGTTGAAGGGATATTTCCCGCTGGATACGGCCCGTTACATCACCGTGGTACGGGTCGCCTACAACCAGACCCTGGGGAGCGAAGTCCCCTTTCTGGAGCGGAGCATCCTTGGAGGCGAGACCACCTTGCGCGGCTACGGACGCAACCGCTTCGTCGACTCCAGCTACCTTCTCTGCAACCTTGAGGAGCGGATCAGACTTTTCCGCTGGAGCGTCTTTGACGTGAACACCGACTGGGAAGTGGCCCCGTTCATCGATCTGGGAGCGGTCATGGAATCTCTGGACCGGGCCGAAGCAAAAAGCTTCGAGTTCAACCCGGGCATCGGCTTCCGGGCAGTGGTCCGCCCCAACATCGTGGGTCGGGTCGACATCGGATTCGGCAACGAGGGACCGGCGGTCTTCGTGGGTCTGGGGTATCCGTTCTGAGGCAGGCTTCGGCCTGTGAGTGGAAATGGGGGGGCTTACCGGGACAGGCGGGCCCCCTGGCGGGAGTCGCGACGGATGAATTCCTCGTCGATTGCGGCAAGAACCGCCGACTTCTCCAGGGTCCAGGCAGGGGCCACCAGGTGGTCGGCCGGGGCATCCCCCACCAGGCGATGGACGACAATGCGGGGATCGAGCCGCTCCAGAAAATCGCAGACGAGTCCCACGTAGTCATCCCGCCCCAGACAGCCGACCGCCCCCTGACGGTACATGACTTCCAGCGGCGTATCCTTCATCACGTGGAGATGGTGGAGCTTCACCCCGTCGATACCGACCCCGTTGAGCATCATCGCCGTTTCGAGCATGTCCGCGTCGGTCTCTCCCGGCAACCCGAGAATCACGTGCGCGCAGAGCCTGATTCCCCGGCGGCGGCAACGGTCCGCGGCATCCTGGAACGATGCCGCGTCGTGGCCACGGTTGAGGAGGGCCAGCGTCCGGTCGTGGGATGTCTGCATTCCCAGTTCGAGCCAGAAGTAGGTCGAGCGGGCATACTCGGCCAGAAGATCGATGACCTCAGGCGGGAGACAGTCGGGACGGGTGCCGACGATGAGCCCGGCCACGCCGGGGACTGACAGGGCCTCGTCGTAGAGGAGTCGGAGCCGCTCTACCGGGGCGTAGGTGTTGGAGTAGGACTGGAAATAGGCGAGGAATTTCTCCGCCCCGTAGCGCCGCGAGAGGTACGTCATGCCGTGGGCGAGCTGATCGGCCACTCCCAGTTCCGGCCTGATGCCGAAGGAGCCCGAGCCCCGGCCGCCGCAGAAAATGCAGCCGCCGAGCCCCGTGGTGCCGTCCCGGTTGGGGCAGGTGAAGCCCGCATCCACCGACACCCGCTGTACCCGGCAGCCGAAGACGCGGCGAAGCTCATCGGAAAAAGCGTTGTAGCGCCGCTCCGTCACCGGACCACCTCGAACGTTTTCAGCTTGTCGTTCCAGGTATATCCCGTGCTGGCCCAGATCGTCTCGATGGTTTTCCAGTCGAGCCCGAGCCCCTTCATCTCCTCGGTGAGATAGTAGGCGGGCATGATCTCGTTGTCATCAATGCGGCCGTCACCGTTCACGTCGGCCCAGTGGATGCCGGCCACGGTCACCCGTGCCGCACCCGCCACCGGTTCGCGCCGGGTGCCTCTTTCGTCGGAGCGAACCACTTCGCCGCCGAAATCGGCCGCCGTCCTGAGGGGGGTCTCGCGGGGCGACATCAGGGTATAGGAAATCGTCATGGTTCCCGCACCGGGGGGAATGAGCCACTTGATCTCCCGCACCCCCGCCTCGCCGGTCACCGGCGGATTGGCGCTCACGAACCGCCAGCCGGCCGGAATGCGCTCCTTGAGAATAAATCCGCTCCCGCCTTCTGCCGGCCGTTCCACCTTCACCCTAACCGGCAGGATCTGGCCCGGCGCACTGTAGGGGGGCAGGGTCCGCTCTGCCTTCAGCCCCGGCGCAGCCCCCCGGAAAAACATGATCCCCAGAATCGCCGCTCCCGCCAGGAGCAGGATGACGGCAAGCCGGAGCCGGCGGCGCGGCGGCGGCTCGGGGGGCGCGACCTCGGCCGGGGCGTCCTCCGCCGCCTCTTCCCGCCGGAGGATGTCCTCCAGGGATACCTCCAGGGCCTGGGCCAGTTTTTCGGCATTGTCCCGCTTTACCGACGGGTAGCGGTTGTTCTCCCACCGGGAGATGGTGTCGGTCGTCACCCCCACTACGCTGGCCACGTAGAGCTGGGTGAGTCGTTTGGCCTCCCGGATCCGGCGGATAGTTGTCCCATCGATGGCCACGATGGGGGTCGGCGTCCTGTCGCTGTGTTCGGCAAGGTTATCCATAGGCTGTTATTGTAACAGGTTTTGTGCCGGCAAAGAACCCCATGGAGAGAAGGTCCCCGTCCACGGAACACTGGCGGCGATCCCGCCCCGGCTCACACGTTGACGAACTCACTTGCAAAGGAGTGTGACCATGAGATTCATTCCAGCAACCGCAGCTCTTCTCATCATCCTGGCGGGCACTGCCGGCGCCATCGACAAGATCACCTACCCGACCCGGATCGGTGCCGTGGTATTTCCTCACAAAAAGCACCAGGACGCCCTCGGCGAATGCCGCGGCTGCCACGAAAAGGGGCCGGGCAGGATCGACGGGTTCGACAAGGTCATGGCTCACGGCAAGGGGTGCAAGGGGTGTCACGAGGAAATGAAGATAGGACCGGTTCGTTGCGGCGATTGCCACAAGGGTGGCTCAACCCATTGATTTCACCGGCATGTCATACCCGTCGCGGACCCGACATCGGGTGACACGGCGATAGATGTCGATGGCGGACAGGGCGCTGGCCTCCTACACTGGGACCATGCGATTTCGCACACACCCCCGAAAGGAGAATCACCATGAAAAAACTGATCGCATCCCTGGCCCTCACCCTCTTCGCCGCCGGCGCCGCCCTGGCCGCCGACACCATGACCTTCACCGCCAAGAACGGTAACGTCACCTTTGACCACAAGAAACACCAGACGATCGTCCCCGACTGTGCCGTATGCCACGGCAAGACGCCGGGCAAGATCGAGGGATTCGGCAAGGAGATGGCGCACGGCAAGTCCTGCAAGGGGTGTCACGAGGAGATGAAAAAGGGCCCCACCAAGTGCGGCGAGTGCCACAAGAAGTAATCCGACACCGGCATGAAGGAAGAGGGCGGAGCGATCCGCCCTTTTTCGTGCGAATCCCCTTGCCCCCGCCTCCCCCGCTCCGGTATCCTCACGGCAATGAAACGTTACTTTTCGGAACAGGCCATCCTCGACCTGCGCGCGGCCATCGCCGACGCCGGGGGCAACGAGGTTTTCTTCCTGGGGCGCACGGACGAGAACCTCCTCGTGGTGGAGGTGGAGCCCCTTGCCCGAGGCAACCGGGACGCCGTGGCCGCCATCATGATTGCCACCAGCTTCGGCGACGTGGTGATCCACAACCATCCATCCGGCGTCCTCACCCCCTCCCAGGCCGACGTGGAGATCGCTTCGCTCCTGGGAAACCAGGGGGTGGGCTTCTCGATCATCGACAACCGGGCCGAGAACTGCTACCAGGTGGTTCCCCCCTTTGCCCGGCGGGAGACCCAGCGGCTGTCGTTCCCGGAGATCGAGCGGATCTTCGCGCCGGCCGGGGTGCTCACCGACAATCTTCCCGGCTACGAATACCGGGACGAGCAGCTCAGGATGGCGTTCCGCGTCACCGAGGCCTTCAACGACGACCGGGTGGCGGTCATCGAGGCGGGCACAGGCACAGGCAAGTCGCTGGCCTACCTGGTCCCCGCCGTTCTCTGGGCCATCCGCAACCAAGAGCGGGTGGTGGTTTCCACCAACACCATCAATCTTCAGGAACAGCTGACCCGCAAGGACATTCCCTTTCTCCAGCAGCACGCCGGCATATCCTTCAAGGCCGTGCTCGTGAAAGGGCGCTCCAACTACCTCTGCCGCCGCAAACTGGCCGCCGTCAAGGCCGAGCCGTCGCTCTTCGCCGATGACCCCGCCGCCGGCGAGCTGGAGGCCATCATCGCCTGGAGCGAGACCACTGGGGAAGGATGCCGGAGTGATCTCTCCTTCATTCCCAAGGAGGAGGCGTGGGAGGAGGTGGCCTGCGAGGCCGACCAGTGCGGCCGGGTCCGCTGCCCCTTCTACGCCCGCTGCTTCTTTTACTCCGCCCGACGCCAGGCTGCCAGCGCCGATCTTCTGGTGGTGAACCACTCACTCCTCATGGCCGATCTGGCCCTGCGCCAGGAGGCCGGCTACCGTTCCACCGCCATCCTCCCCCCTTTCGAGCGGCTCATCGTGGACGAGGGGCACCATTTGGAGGACGTGGCCACGGGACACCTGTCGGCCCAGGTCTCCCGCACGGGGCTGTTAAAACTCATGGGAAGACTCCAGAACCCGCGCAAGCCACAGCGCGGGCTCCTGCCCCAGTTTTCAGCAGGGCTTGTCCGGGAGATGCCCGAAGCCCTCGACGAACTCTACCGGGAACTGGCCGAACGGATCGATGGCACCCTCATCCCTCGCCGTCAGCAGTTGACCGACGGCGTCACTCGTGCCATGGACGCCATCGGGATCGCCCTCGTGGGTCACCTGTCGGAACGGGGGGGCACGACGGGCGAACGGAAACTGCGGGTGACGCCGTCGCTCTTCGGCAGCCGACTCTGGCGAGTGGTGGACGACGAGGTGCGGGAACTGGCCGCGGATATGAACGACTACGTGCGGGAACTGAAAGGAGTCCTCACGGCCTGCGTGCGTCTTCCTGAGGAGGTACGGGAAAAGCTTGCCGGGCTCCTCATCGACCTGCGGGGAATCACCGGCAGGCTCGAAGCCGTGGCCGGCGACCTGATCTTCTTCATCGGCCGCGAGGGCGAGGTTTGCCGCTGGTTTGAGGTGAAACGGGGCAAGAATGGCATGGTCGTACGGCTCTGCTCGTCTCCTCTGGAGGTGGCGGCATCCCTCAAGCGGACTCTCTTCGACGCCTTCCGGACCGTGGTCGTCACCTCCGCCACGTTGGCGGTGGGAGAGCGGTTCGACTACCTGGCCAGACGAACCGGCATCGCGCTCCTGAAACAGGATCGGGTCACCGAACTCCTCCTGGCTTCCCCCTTCGACTACGAGCACCAGGCCTTCGTGGGGATCCCCGCCGATATCCCGGAACCTGCCTCGCGCGGCTTCCAGGAAGCCCTGGAGCTGGCCCTTCACCAGGGACTGGCCATCTCGGAGGGGCACGCCTTTGTCCTCTTCACCTCCTACGACCTGCTGGCAAAACTTTTCGGCAGGATGGCCGAGACACTGAAACGGCGAGGCCTCACCCCGCTGCGCCAGGGAGAGGTCAACCGACACCACCTCCTGGCCCGGTTCAGGCAGGAGCCCAACGCCGTGCTCTTCGGCACCGACTCCTTCTGGGAAGGAGTTGACGTCCAGGGGAAGGCTCTGGAGCTGGTGGCGCTCACACGTCTCCCCTTCAGGGTCCCCACGGAACCGGTCCTGGAGGCCAGGGCCGAGCACATCGCCGCCGGTGGGGGCGACCCCTTCATGGAATACACGGTTCCCCAGGCGGTCATCAAGTTCAAACAGGGATTCGGACGGCTGATCAGAAGCAGAGAGGACCGGGGCGCGGTCCTCATCCTCGACAGTCGGGTCCTGACAAAAAACTACGGCGGGCATTTCCTCCGGTCACTGCCGCCCGTGCGGCTCGTGACCGGTTCTTCGGCGGAGGTCTTCGGGGCCATGGCTGACTTCTTCGCGGCCCCTCCATCCCCATAGTGCCGCGGCTGACCTCAGCTCTTGGCGCGCATGAGCCGCTTGGCGACCGAGTTGAAACACTGAAAGTAGGCCAGGTAGGAGAGGAGGAAGACGGCGAGGATGGAGAACTGGATCTGGGGGGCGCCGGGAGCCCTCAGGATGAACGTGAAAAAAAAGATGATCAGCGCGCCCTTGAGGATGTCGCTGAATACCCTCTTGCGGCGCAGGGCCTGCATCTCTTCGGCGGGTAGCCCCGTGACGGCCGATGCCACCTCACGCTCCGCATCCGAAGCCGCGAGCTTGTACACGGGATAAAAAAGGATCAGTTGGAGCACCACGACCCTGATGACACTGTTCATGAAAACCTGGGACGGAACCTTGCCGAGAAGCACAGAAGTGGTGCCGACAAGGAGAATCAGCAGAAAGGCCTGAACAAATACGTGAATAATCGTCAGCCTGCGCAGTCGCGTAAAATCAAACACCTGTGCCATGACAACTCCTTGATGTGAAGTAATCGCCGTTGTCGGCAAGTGGTATACACCTTATCAAATAAAATATCGTTTTACAACTCAGTTGAGCAGATGGAAGGCAGGAAAGGTACCGGGAGGCTGCGGAGCCCTGTCCCCGCGGTACGGCACTGCACGCCCCAAGTGGCGCTGGCTTTTCCCCAAGGCCTGTGCTAATAGGTCGGATAAACTCATGAATACGCATTCCACACCATCATGACAGAGGGAGGACACATGACTTCAAGGACTTTACTGGTGGGCGCGCTCCTCGTGGCATTGGCAGCCGGCGTATCTCGGGCGGAAGAAATCAACCCCGTGGTGGGGAAGGCGGGCGAGTTCACCCTTCGAGAGGCGGACCTGGATCGGTTCATCGATGCCCTGCCGGCCGAAGCACAGCAGCAGCTCCGAAAAAATCCGGAGCAGCGGTCCCTTCTGGCCCGGGAGATCCTGCAGACCCGTGCCATCGCCATGAAAGCCAGAAAAGACGGTTTCGACCGCAAGCCTGAGGTGAGAGAGCGGCTCGGCTATTTTGTGGACGATTTCCTGGCCCGCGAATACCTGACCAAGGTCGTCATTGCCGGCGTGAAGGTGTCCGATGCAGAACTGCGAGCCTATTACCAGGAGCATGCCAAGGACTTTGTCATGCCTGAGCAGGCCATAGTCCGGCACATCTTCATCGGGTTCACCGACGCTGCCGACAGCCAAGCCAAGGCAGCGGCCAAGACAAAGACTGAAGGAGTGCTCGAACGGCTGAAGAAGGGAGAAGACTTTGCCGCCGTGGCGGCGGAGGCATCCGAGGACATCGAGTCGGCAAAAGAAGGAGGCCTGCTCGGCGCCATCACTCCCGGGCAAACCAATTCCGAGGAATTCGAAAAGGCGGTGTTCGCCCTCAAGGCTGGCGAGATGAGTGGCTTGGTTGAGAGCCCCTTCGGTTATCACATCGTCAAGGTGGATGAACGGAAGGAGAAAAGGGCCCTCCCCTTCGACGAGGTGAAGGATGCCCTGCGCTCCAAACTGCAGGGGGAGGCGGAGCAGAAAAAACTGAGGGAATTCGTCGACGAGGTCGCTAAACAGACGGGGCTGGAACTGCCCGCCAGCGAGGAGAAGCCGTCAGGCGAGGGGAAATAGCCGCGGGCATCGCGAATGGGCAAGGCATCGAATTGGGCCTCGCCAGCAACCAATACACACGGCGCGTTGCCTGAGCAACGCGCCGTTTTTCCTTTCCGGGAAGCAGCAGATCAGCGTTTCTTCATACCGCAGTCGATGACCGCCACAACCCGGCGGTTCTTGTACCGACCTTCTTCGGTAGCGTTGTCGGCAATCGGCTTGGACTCGCCGAAGCCCTTGGCCGAGAGACGCTTGGCGCTGATACCGAACTTGTCGACCAGATACTTCATGACCGCCTTGGCACGCCGCTCCGAAAGCTTCTGATTGTAAGCATCGCTTCCGACGCTGTCGGTGTGCCCTTCAATGACGGCGGTCGCGTCGGGGTACTCTTTCAGGAAGTCGGCGGCCTTCTTGATCTCATCATTGTACTGAGGCTTGACCACGGCCTTGTCGGTGTCAAACTGAACGCCGAGAGTGATGCAGATGCGCTCGGGGCAACCTTTTGCGTCGACCGCCAGATCCTTGGGCGTGTCGGGGCACTTGTCCAGATAGTCATAGACGCCGTCGCCGTCAGTATCGAGAGGACAACCAACGCTGTCCACCTTCACGCCGGCAGGGGTGCCGGGGCACTTGTCCAGGTAATCGTAAACGCCGTCCTTGTCCGTATCGAGAGGACAACCGACACTATCGACCTTCACGCCCGCAGGGGTATCGGGGCACTTGTCCAGGTCATCGATTACCCCGTCACCGTCCGTATCCTTGGGTGCAGGAGCCGGAGGCGGAGGAGGCGGTGCAATCTCTTTCTTGGGCGCGGGGGCCGGAGGCGGGGGCTCGACGGCCTTAGGCGGCTCGGGAGGTGCAGCAACCTTGGCCGGCGCGGGGCGCTCACCGCCAAAGAGGTAGTTGAGTCCCACCGTGTACTCAAAATTGTGGTTTTCGGGGCCGAGCATGTAGATGTGCCGCACGTCGCCACGAAGTGCGAAATTATCGGTCAGGAAGTATTTGAGGCCGCCACCGTAGTTCACATACTGCTCGTGCTCGTCGCTCACCCCTTCGGAGTGATCGATGGTGGATGCGCCGCCGCCTACGGCGAGGAACGGCACCAGAGCGCTGTCGGGCATGAAGTTATAGAGGACGTCGAGACCGTAACGGTAAGCATCCGCGTCATTTCCCTGCCCCCTGCTCTGCTTGGTGGGGACATACCCGAAGAGCAGTTCAGCGGCCCAGTTCTTGTCCAGGTTGTAGCCGCCTCTCAGGCCGAAAGTCGGACGGGTTTTCAGGTGTTGTGCGCCGTCAAACGTGTAGCCGCCCACAAAGGGAGAGATGTACCCTGCTCCGCTCCTGTTTTCGGCGAGTGTTGGCGCGGCCGTGACGGCTATCGCGGCCAAGGCAAGCAGTCCGGGCACGATTCGTTGCTTCATTGATGACCTCCTTTGAGTAGTAGATGCTGCGTGACGGCTCACTGCCCGCGTCGGAACGACACAGCCCTGAACCGTACAGTCGCTGCTCATGACATGGTGATGTGACTACTGTTCATTGATTGGGCACAATTATACGCCACGAGGGGTCAATGTCAACCGACAGGCGGCTGCCGCGACTTTCTCGTCCCTAATCACGGGAAAATAGTGGAGTCGAAATCGTTGCCGTGTTACGATCAAGTAACATTCGGGAGGACTTACCGTGCGCACTGAACCACAGCCGCTTCATTTGCCCGTTTTTCGGGCAATTCTCGCCAGCATGGGAGAGGGGATCATCTTCGCCGACGCAGACGACAGAATCCGCTATATCAATGCGGCCGCCGAGGATATCCGCGGAATCATCGCCGGCAACTATCTGGGGCGGAGCATCGTCTCCATTCACTCACCCGCGTCCGAAGGGCGCATCCGTCGGCTCATCGCCGGGCTCAAGGGGGGTGACATCCCTTTTTCCACCCGAGTGATCCACGTAAGGGAAAAGATCTTCGAAAACAGCTACTACCCCATCCGAAACGAGAACGGGATCTACGAGGGGACTCTCCTGATCTCGCGGGACATCACCGAGAAAGAGCTCCTCAAGGAGGAAAACAACTCCTTGAGGGAGCAGGTACGCGCCGACTTCGCCTGCGGCGGAATGATCGGAAAAAGTCATGCCATGGAACCGGTGTTCCACATGATCAGGGCTACGGCAGCCCTTGATTCCACCATCCTCATCTCCGGCGAAAGCGGGACAGGCAAGGAACTGGTGGCCTGTGCCATTCACCAGATGAGCCCGCGCCACAAGAATCCCTTCGTCAAGGTAAACTGCGCCGCCCTCCCGGAAACGCTTCTGGAATCGGAACTTTTCGGCCACGAGCGGGGAGCATTCACGGGGGCGGTGCGGGAACGCAAGGGGAAATTCGAACAGGCCCACCTGGGAACCATTTTCCTCGACGAAATCGGCGAGATGCCCCTGGCCGCCCAAGCAAAGCTGTTGCGCGTAATCCAGGGAAAGACCCTGGAGCGGATCGGAGGCAACCGCGAGATCGCCGTTGATGTGCGGATCATCGCTGCCACCAACAAAGATCTGCGCAGGGAAGTCGAGCGCGGGGCCTTTCGGGAAGACCTTTTTTACCGCCTCAACGTCATTCCCATCCATCTGCCGCCGCTCCGGGAGCGCCGTGAAGACATTCTCCCCTTGGCCGAGCACTTTCTGTCCGTCTACGCAGAGCGGATGCGCAAACCGGTCCATTGCATCGCCCCAGACGCCCGCAAGGCACTCCTGGACTATGACTATCCGGGGAACGTCCGGGAGTTGGAGAATGCCATTGAGCGAGGCGTGGCCCTGTCGATGGGCGAGACCATCACCCTGGCCGATCTTGCCCCCTACTTCGTAACGGGAGCATCTGCGGCGCCGGCTGGTGCCGCTCTCCCCAAGGAGCCACCGACGGCAACCCTCTCCCGGGCGGTATCCGTCGCCGAACAGGAGGCCATCCGCGAAGCGCTGCAGACAACCGGCAACCGCAAGGGGGTGGCGGCAAAACTCCTCGGCATCTCCCGCAAGACTCTTTGGGAAAAACTTAAACAGATGGAGCGCACGTAACGCCCACCACACATACGTTACCTCAAAGTAACACTTCGCCACATTCTAAAGCGCAAACCGTCGCCGCCGCCATCTCCTACCACCAACAATTACGGCTAATTAGACAACATTGCACTTCTGAGCCATGGTTGGTACGCAACCTGCTCTTCCCTGCCAGACAGTTTCTCAGGACACACGGCTGACCATAAGCAGTGTATCCCTCTCCACGCGTTGCATGTTCTAGAATGTTTGCTAATTTAATAGACAGCATCTCTGCAGAGAGAATTCCCGGACACTTCCGACACCGCAAGATGCCTAACAGATAAGCAAAGGCGGGGCAATGGCAGGACGCTGGTTTCTGTTCCGATTCTTGTCCGGTTATTGGAGTGCGGCGCGGAACATCGGCGCGGCTACCCCCGTGTGCCGACCGCCGCGATTCAAGGAAACCGCATCTGGCTCCTGCGGCGATTGCACCGCCTGCCGGGATGCCTGTCCCTCAGCAATTATCGTGCGTGACTTTGCCCGAAAGGGACCGCACCTCGACTTTTTCCAGGGGCGCTGCACCTTTTGCTACCTCTGCGCCGGGGCTTGCCCCAAGGGCATTCTGACACTGCCAAACGAAGGGGAACGCATGGTGATCGGCAGAGCCCGGTTAATCCGTGACCGCTGCCTGGTTCGCGAAGGGTGTTCCGTCTGCATTGAGCGCTGTCCCGAGGGAGCGCTCACCCTCATCTTCGGCAGAACCATCCGGGTGAGCAAACGAAAATGTACCGGTTGCGGCGGCTGCAGACATGTCTGCCCGGCAAAGCCGAACGCGATGAGTATTGAGCCGTTGAACGGCTAGCCGTAACCTATCACGAAAGGAGAAATCAACGTATGTGGAAGAAACGACTGGCTGTACTGGCGGTGGCCGCGGGAGCGGCAGTTGCCCTGTCGATCCCGGCACTCTCCACGGCGGCAAAGGGCAAGCCTGCTGCCACGGGTGCCAAGGGTGACGGACGGGAGACATGCTACGGCTGTCACGAGGAGGTCAAGGCCCTCAAGGAAGGATCAAAGCACGCCCGTCTTGCCTGCGATTCCTGCCACGACAAACTCAAGGAGCACCTGGCCAACTACGAGACCAAGCCGGGCACCAATCTGGATCCGGCCAAGTGCGGTTCGTGCCACAAAAATGAATACAGCAGTTTCTTCACGGTCAACTACGACGCCCAACCGCGCAAGGAGAAAGGGATTCCCACCGGGCGCTCCCCCATGCAGGACAAGCTCCTGGCCGGCCACGGTTTCACCTTCGAGCACAACGAACCCCGGGGACACGCCTTCATGGTGGTTGACCAATTCATCGTCGACCGTTTCCAGGGAGGGCGTTTTCAGTACAAGAAGGGCGCCTGGGGAATGGACGCCACCGGCAAGGCATGGGACATCCTGACCGACACGGGCAAGAAGCTACCGGAAACGGCCATGGCGGGAAATCCCACCTGTATCCAGTGCAAGACGTCCGATCACATCCTCAAATGGAAGTTTATGGGGGACAAGGACCCCAAGGCCACGTGGGACCGGAGTTCCGACATCGTTGCAGTGGCCAAGGACACCCAGAATCCGGTGGGGTGCATCCACTGTCACGACCCCCATGGCACCCAACCCCGCGTGGTGCGTGACGGCCTGATCCAGGCAATTGAGAAGGACCCGACCGCCAATATTTTCGCCAAGAACGGCAAGACCGACCTGAAAGTTATCTCTTTCCGCGACGGTTTCCGCAAGATCGGCGTCATGGAAAAGACCGATTCCCGGCTCATGTGCGCCCAGTGCCACGTTGAGTACAACTGCAACGCGGGCTCCCAGTGGTCAGACGGCCAGAAAGTGGGCTACGACGACCAGCGCACCAACCACTTCCCCCTCAAAAATGCAAAGGATCTCCTCGCACACTACAAGAAGCTCGATTTCTACGATTTCAAGCACGCGATCACAGGGGCACGCCTCGTCAAGCTGCAGCACCCGGAAGCCGAAACCTACGCGGGCAGTGTCCATGACCGGGCCGGCGTCGGCTGCGCCGACTGCCACATGCCGCGCATGAAGGGCAAAGACGGCAAGATGTTTAAATCCCACGGCGTGATTCGTCCCGCTCACCATGTGAAAGAAGCCTGTCTCGGCTGCCATCCCAAGAGCACCGTGGAGCAGAAGTCCTACCAGATCGAGGGAACCCGTAACTACATCCGCGGCAAGATGCGCAAGGCGGAATACTGGCTCGGCCAACTGATCGACACCTACGCCGCCGCCAAGCGGATGGGAATCGGTGAAGATGTCCTGGCCAAGGCACGGGAGAAGCATGAGGAAGCCCATGTACTGTGGGAGTACTGGACCGCTGAAAACAGCGACGGTTTCCACAATCCCGAACTGGCCCGCGACAGCCTGACCTCCTCCATCGCGGCATCCAAGGCAGGGGTTAAGCTCCTGAACGACGCCATGGAACCCAAGAAGTAACCATTTTCTTCCCGTTGTCCTCCGGCAGAAGGCCCGGTCTGCTCCCGCAGTCCGGGCTTTCTGCCGGAACAGGCCATTTGTCTCATGCATCGCAACAGCATTGTCTCATACAGTTATCTGATTCTCGCCCTCCTCATGGTAGTGACGGGCCTATCCCTCTGGTTTAACCTTCGATTGGCAGCTGAGCACTACGAGGAACTGGCGGCACAGATGGGTCGCTCCATCCTGCGCTCGATCATCGCTACCCGGCAGTGGAATGCAGAGCATGGCGGCTTCTATCTGCCGGTCTCCGATACGATCCGCCCCAACCCTTACCTGAAGGACCCCAGGCGCGACGTGGAGACCACGGATGGCCTGAAACTGACCAAGATCAACCCCGCCTACATGACCCGGCTCCTGGGAGAAGAGTTACGTAAAATTCAGGACGTGGCGATCCACATCACCAGCAGTGTCCCCGTGAATCCGGCGAACCGTCCCGATGAGTGGGAAGAGCAGGCACTGCGCGGCTTTGAGGAAGGAAAGCCCGAAATATGGTCTGTAGAGCACGGCCATAACGGAAAGATGTTCAGACTCATGACGCCCCTCAAGTCGGATGCAGCCTGCTTCAGCTGTCATGAAATGACGAAACACCGCCGCCCCGGTTCAATTCTTGGTGGCATCAGTGTCTCGTTCCCCTATGCTCCGTTCGGACGAACTCTGGCCGTGGTACGGGTCCAGATCGTTCTCATCCACTCCCTCTTTTTTGTTCTGACCACTGCCGTTCTCATCTTTTTCAGCCGGGTGAACGGTGAACTCAAGCGTGAGATCGCCGAGCGAAGCCGAGCTGAGGAGCACGCCCGGCTGGCCAACACCGAACTGGAACGACGGGTCGCGGAGCGTACCGCAGAGTTGGAGGCAGTGAACCGCGAGCTCGAAACCTTCAACTACTCGGTCTCCCATGATCTGCGCACCCCCCTTACGTCCATATACGGATTCGGCAAAATCTTGCTGGACGACTACGGTTCGCGTCTCGACGATAAGGGGCGGGGCTATGTGGAGCGGATTCTGACCGCTGGCAAGCGGATGAACCGACTCATCGAATCATTGCTCAGCCTCGCCCGCCTCGGGCGGGAAGAGATTCGCCGCGAGCCGGTTGACCTTTCGCATATGGCCTCGATGATAATTGAGGAATTCCGGTTTCGCTTTCCCGAACGGAACGTAAAGACAACTATTGCCGATGGGGTAGTAGTAAATGGTGACCGGAGGTTGATGCGGGTAGTGATCGAAAATCTCGTGGGTAATGCCTGGAAGTATACTGGAGACAAAGAAACCGCCGTGATCGAGTTCGGGAGGTGCGAACTCACAGGAGAAGCGGTCTACTATATCCGCGACAATGGAGCAGGGTTTGACATGTCACGCGCTCATCGGCTCTTCACTCCCTTTGAACGCCTCCATTCCAGCGAGTTCGAAGGAAGCGGCATCGGCCTCGCCACGGTCCGCCGTACCATCGAACGCCACGGGGGAAGGATATGGGCGGACGCCATGGCCGGAGAAGGGGCAACGTTCTATTTTACTGTGCCGTAGACACGGAAAAGCCGCCTACATTTGCTTGGAGGCGGCTTGGTCGTAAAGGCGGTTCCGTCCCTGGAACCGATGAAACACCATGGATGCATACAGCCTAATTGGTTATCTTTTACCCAAGGTTTCAGACTCTGTCAACAGGCAATGTCTTACTACTACAAGTCTCCTGTCAATTCCTGGAGCAGATAAAGCTTCGGATTGACGTCGCGGACACAGGCTATGAGTTCCCTCAGTCGTGCCTCATCCACCCCTTCCTCCAGATCGCGCCCCTGGAACCATTTGTATCCCTTGGGAAGGGGAGTGTAGATGCCATCCCGCAGCAATGAAACGTCGACCAGATCATTGACTCGCCCTGTCGCTTCCCACGGATCGCGGTAGTTGAACTGCCGCGCAACGATGTGAAGTCCCATACCATTGGGGAAGATGGCCTTGACCTCGAAGGAAAAGTCCCGGGGCGCGCTGTAACTTTCAGTTCTCCCCGAGCGTGCCATGGCTTTAGCCCCAGCCTCTTCCAGCAGTTCTTTCACCGACTCCGTGGTCATCGGTTTCAGTTCTCCCATGGTCATACCTCCAGCCTCAATTCCACCCCCCAGGGGACGGGTTTCTCCCCTGCCCGCGTCAGCACCCACAGGGTGGGGAACTCCATCTGTTCGGGGGCGGGCCCGACCCCATCGGTCAGGTAGATGACTGCTGCGGGACGGGGAATCATTGTCCGTGCATGTTCAAAGACAGGACGAAGATCCGTGAATCCACCGCCGTAGTAAGCCTCAGTCAAGCCCAGCGCTCCCCTGAAGCTCTCCATTTGCTGTATCCGGCTGTTGGCGTAGAGAACGGTTACCTGTGCATCACGACCGCGGGATATCCGGACTAACTCCCGGGCAAATGCCTCCCGGAGCTCCACGGTGTCGGTGGATTCGCTCACATCGATCCCGACCAGCAGATTTAACCGCCTTCGCTTGCGGATACCAGGCGTCATGTGAACGAAGCGCCGGTGCTCTTTCAGCCAACTCGTTTCACGGCCGGTACGTCCAGCAGCCGCAACGAACTGCCGCAGGACCTGCTGCCACGGAATCGGTGAGGGTGCAAGCATTCCCTCTATAACACGGCGGATATCGGCAGGCACGTGGCCATCGGCCTGTCGCCAGGCCTCACGCACCATGCCGCGCACCACCTCCTCAGCGAGTCGAAACGGAGTCGAGTCAGCTTCTTCCCAGGCACTGTGGTCGTCAACCGTAGTGACGTTCAGGTCCCGGTCGCAGCCATCCCCAGTTGCACCGCCTTCGTCCCGACTTGCTCGTCCTGTACCCTGCCCTTCCAAGCTTCCGGCATCGAACGGGTTGGAGAGCAGGCTGTAATACTCTTCGGCAGCCAGACCATCGTCGGCGGAGAAATGAACAGGAAGGGGCGCATCGGCGGGCAGATGTTCAATGGACGGGTTAATTGCCAAATCGCAGGCCACATCCCAATCATGGCCGTTACGCCCTTTTCGTCGCACCATGTGTAGGTGAATGACATGTCTGACGCAATGCTCGAGCAACCCTTCTCTGATTGCAGGAGACTCGGCTTCGAGCCGGTGAGGATTCACCATCAAGACCGGGACACCGTCCCGAAACGTTACCCCCAAGGGAAAAGTCCCGGGCCGCTGCTCACGACGCATCGCTAACAGAAATTGACCATAGAAGGGACGACGCTTCAACAGGCGTACAATGGTGTTTTCGAGTTCCCGATGGGCTGAAGCTTCAGTTGACTGCATGGACCGTCACCCAAGCAATGAACGAGTAGCGTGCGAGTTTTCCGATTCCAACCAACAGTACGAACCGGCCGAACCCCACTCTCAATATCCCTCCTACCAGACAAAGGGGATCTCCGAGTATCGGAAGCCATGACAGAAGAAGCGACCAGTAACCGTACCGACGATAGAACTGCTCTGCTCTACGCTCAGCGTCCTCCGATATCCGAAGGATCCGCCGTACCAGATACACGCCCCCCCACATCCCGACGGCCCAGGTGGTGCAAGCGCCGAGAATGTTGCCGACAGTTGCCGTAGTTGTAACAGCCAGCGGGTTGTAATCCTGGGTCAGCAGAGCGACCAGTAACCACTCGGAACCGACAGGGATGAGGGTGGCTGCAAGGAAACTCACCACAAATAAGACAATCAGGCCGTCAGCGGCAAGTTGTTGTTCCATGGTACGACATTAGCGGAAGGCGCCGATCAATGTCAAAGACTATCCTCCCAGCCCTAATGCTACCATCCTTCGGTTTAATCCGCGGCGGAGAGCTTCAACCCGGCAGTGCCCGTCCTCTGCCGGGTTGAAGGAATACCATCACAGCATGGCACGCACTGAATCAAGGACCGCTGCATAGTCGGGCTCGGAAGTGACCTCCGGCACATGCTGAAGGTAACGGATCACTCCATTACCGTCCACCACGAACACCGAACGAGACAAGAGCATTAGCTCCTTGATAAGCACCCCGTAGGCGAGGCCAAACGAGCGATCCCGGTAATCAGAAAGAGTGACCACGCGGTCAATGCCGGCGGCACCACACCAGCGCTTCTGAGCAAATGGCAGATCAAGACTGATGGTCAGGAGTACGACATTTGCAGGCAACGATGCAGCCTCCTGGTTGAAACGCCGTGTCTCTGCATCGCAGACCGGCGTATCGAGCGAAGGTACGGCACTGATGATCTTAATTGCTGCACCGAAATCGCTGAGGGATCTCACCGTGAGCGACGTGTCGACCGCGGTGAACGCGGGAGCCTGATCCCCGACCTTGAGTTGCGGCCCCAATAACGTCATGGGATTGCCCTTGAATGTGATAATTCCAGTTCGTTCCTCCATGGGTCTCCTCCTTGTGAATAATAGTGTTATATCAAGTCTAACAGACTTGAACAAAAAAAAGCCCCTCCTCGGAGGGGCTTTTTTCAAAGGTTCATGCCGTTATTAAAGCAGGACGGCTTTTTGGGCAAGTTCGAGAAGATACGAAGGAACCACACCGGGAATGATGACGCCTACCACGGCAATCAGAATGCAGAGCATGACTGCCGGGGAAAGGGTCATCCAATCAAATTCCTCAGTCGGATTCTTCATGTACATGTAAACCATAACTCTGAGGTAGTAGTAGACAGAGGCGGCACTGTTCAGCACACCGATGATGGCGAGCCAGATGTAACCGGCCTTGATAGCGCCCGAGAAGAGATAAAACTTACCGATGAATCCAGCCGTAGGGGGCATGCCTGCCAAGGAAAACAGGAAGATCGCCATGGCCAGCGCCAGGACCGGATGCTTTGTGGCAAAACCAGCGTAGTCTGCGACATTGTTATTTTCCTCACCCTTCTTGCCCACAAGGATGATGATTGCAAAGGCTCCGATGTTCATGAACGCATAGGAAAGCATATAGAACAGGATACCGGCTGCTCCTTCAGCGTTTCCGGCGGTGAAACCGACAAGTGCGTAGCCGGCGTGGGCAATGGACGAGTAGGCAAGCATCCTTTTGATATTATCCTGATTGAGTGCAATCAGGTTGCCGATTGTCATGGTAAGTACTGCAAGGACCCACAGCAGGTCAGACCAGTCGGCCTTGAGGGTAGGGAATGCCACTATCAGGACCCTCATGAAAGCGGCAAAACCGGCTGCTTTAGGACCAGCGGACATGAAGGCAGTCATCGGAGTCGGAGCACCTTCATAGACGTCAGGAGTCCACATGTGGAAGGGAGCCGCTGCAATCTTGAACGCGAACCCAGACGCCATGAGAAGCATGCCGATATAGAACATCGGCGATTGGGCTACCATGCCGTTGGCAGCTACAAACTCAGCAATTTTAGGGATTTTCGTGGTACCGGTAGCACCATAGGTCAATGCCATGCCATAGAGAAGGAAACCGGTCGAAAACGCGCCGAGAAGGAAGTATTTGAGCCCTGCCTCATTCGATTTGAGATTGGCCCGATTGAATCCTGCAAGGACATACAACGAAACTGACAGTACTTCAAGACCGAGGAACACCGTCATGAGATCCGTTCCGGATGCCATGAGCATCATTCCCATGGTAGCGAAGAGAATCAGAGGATAGAGTTCTCCCTGGTTACACCCTTCGCGCTTCATGTAATGATCGGAGATTAGAATCGTCAGCCCGGCCGAGAGCAGGAATATCCCTTTGAAGAAGAGAGCGAAGTTGTCCTGCACAACAGAGCCGCTGAATGAGTCGAGTGGTACTCCCCATCCCCCGACGATTGATACGCCAGCTGCGATGATGCCTACGAGGCTCAGGTATCCCAGATAGGCCTTCTGCTCACTCGGTACAAACACATTCACGAGAAGCAGCGCCATGCCAAAGACCGAAAGTATGATCTCGGGCATGATGGGTGCGAGGTTAATGACTGGGAGTACGATTGTTTCCATCTAATATCCCTCCGGTGGCTATTCTGAGACGGATTTACTTATGTTCTGCAGGCACAACAGCAGCTGCAGGCATGACCTGGGGAGCAGCAGGCACGGTCTCCACCTGAGCAACGGCACCCTGCTGCTTGGTCTTCACATGAACAATGAGTTTCTCAAGTGAAGGACTCATCTTCTCAATGAAAGGAGTGGGATATACACCCATCACGAAGATCAGAACGAGTAGCGGAAGCATGATCCCGACTTCACGTGCATTCAGATCACACAAGGTCTGGTTCTTTGGGTTTGTGAGCTCCCCGAACATAACGCGCTGGAACATCCAGAGCATGTAAACGGCTGCCAGAATAACACCACTTGTACCGATTACAGCATACCAACGAAGCTCACTTTCAAACGCACCGAGAAGAACAAGGAATTCCCCTACGAAACCGTTCGTGCCGGGTAGACCGATCGAGGAAAGCGTGACGATCATAAATATCGTAGCGAACACCGGCATTTGCTTGGCGAGCCCTCCGAAATCCGTGATCAGTCGAGTGTGGCGGCGCTCATAAATAAAGCCAACGATGAGGAACAGTGCGCCGGTTGAGACACCGTGGTTGAGCATTTGCAGCATTCCACCGGAAAGTCCTTGAAGATTCAGTGCGAACACACCCAGCATAACGTAGCCCAGGTGAGCAACAGATGAGTACGCTACAAGCTTCTTGACATCTTCTTGGACCATTGCAACAAGGGCAGCGTATATGATGCCAATAACCGAAAGCGTAGCAATGAGGGGGGTGAATTTATCGGTTGCGTCGGGGAAGAGCGGCATTGCAAAACGAACGAAACCGTAAGTCCCCATCTTCAGGAGCACTGCAGCCAGAATGACCGAGCCGGCCGTCGGCGCTTCGGTGTGAGCATCCGGAAGCCACGTGTGGAGAGGGAACATAGGCACTTTGATGGCAAATGCCAGGGCAAAGGCCAAGAACATCCAGACTTGTGTTGCCGGATCAAGAGTTACTTCATAGAACCTGAGCACGTTGAAGTCTCCAGCCCCTGCCTTGAAGTAGAGGGTAACCAGAGCGACCAGCATGAGCATGGAGCCAACCATCGTGTAGATGAAGAATTTGACTGCAGCATAAATCTTATTTTTACCACCCCAGATCCCGATGATGAAATACATCGGTATGAGCATCACTTCCCAGAAGATGTAGAACAGGAAGAGATCAAGCGACACGAAAGCTCCAAGCATTCCCACTTCAAGCAGCAAGAGGCAGATCATGTACTCCTTGACCTTCTCTTCTACCGCTGTCCAGGTAGAGAGGATGGCGATCGGCATGATAAATGTCGTGAGGAGAACGAGCCAGAGACTGATACCATCGATTGCAACGTGATAGTTCATCTGGAACGGACCCGCAGCTATCCACGGCATTTTCTCCACGAACTGGAAGTCGGCGTTACTCTGGAATCCAGTAACCAGAGGTATCGACACGACAAAGGTCACCAGAGAGACCAGCAAGGCGAGCATCCTGTGCACCGAGTGGCTCTGCTTGGGGACGAAGAAGAGCAGTACGACCCCCAGGAGTGGAAGAAAGGTCATCACGCTGATTAACGGAAACTGGCTCATGAACTCTGCTCCTTTAGTCCTAGTAATACTTTGTTAGCGGAAGAGGTAAAACGCTACGATCACCACCACGCCAACAGCCATGGAGAAGGCATAGTTGTGCACGTAACCGGTCTGGGTGTTCCGAAGAACACTCCCGAATCCTTTCACAACAGCGGCAACTCCATTGACCATACCATCGACGACTACAACGTCGAATCCTTTCCACAGGAAATTGCCGAGAGCCTTGCACGGATTAACGAAGAGGAAATCATAGAGCTCATCCACGTACCACTTATTGTATACAGCCCTGTGGAGCGCCGGGAACGCGGCTGTAAACTTTGCGGGCAGTGACGGAGACATCACATAGAGGACATAGGCAATCGATATACCCACCAGTGCAATGAGTACCGACAGTCCCATGAGTCCAAACTCAAGTGCGTGGCTGTGATGTGCTTCACCATGCCCTTGCAGCTGCTGCTGCATGAACTCGTGGGACCCAACAAAGACAGGCTCAAGATAGTGCTCAAGGTAGTTGGGCAGCATGCCCAGAACCTTGGGCATCCCCACATAGCCTCCAACTACGGCGAGTATGCCAAGGACAATAAGAGGGAACGTTATAACAAAGGGTGACTCATGGAGATGATCCTTGGCCTTCGGGTTAATCCGGCACTCGCCAGTGAACGTCATGAACACCAAGCGGAACATGTAGAAGGCTGTGAACCCTGCGGCAACGGCACCAGTACCCCACAGAATCATATTGAGACTGCCATGCAGGGGGTTGGCAAACGCTTGCCAGAGAATCTCGTCCTTTGAGAAGAAGCCGGAGAAGCCGGGAATACCTGCAATAGCAATGGTTGAAGCAAGGAATGTCAGGAAGGTAATCGGCATGGCCTTGCGCAGACCGCCCATGTTGCGCATGTCTTGCGGGTCATCATGAGAGTGCGCATGATGGAGTGCATGGTGCATTGCATGGATAACCGAACCGGAACCAAGGAACAGACATGCCTTGAAAAAGGCGTGGGTCATGAGGTGGAAGATACCTGCAGTGAATGCACCAACGCCCATTGCAAGGAACATGAACCCGAGCTGAGAAACCGTGGAGTATGCCAGAACTCGCTTGATATCATTCTGAGCCGTACCGATGGTCGCGGCGAAAATCGCGGTTGCCGCACCGATAATTGCAACAATCATCATTGTTTCATGCGATCTGATGTACACGAAATTCAGGCGGCCAATCATGTACACACCCGCAGTAACCATTGTTGCGGCATGGATGAGGGCTGATACGGGTGTGGGACCCTCCATGGCGTCGGGAAGCCATGTATAGAGGGGTATCTGTGCAGATTTGCCGGTGGCTCCCAGGAAGAAGCAGAGCGTGATTACCGTAACTATCCCACCTACGGGCAGCAAGTGTGCATTAGCGGAAAGCTCACGGAAGTTGATGGTCCATACATTATGGTTCTGGCCAAGATACCAGAACAGCGTAAATGTACCGAGAAGGAAGCCAAAATCACCGACCCGGTTCATCACGAATGCTTTTTTGCCAGCATCACCAGCGGATTTTTTATGGAAGTAGTAACCGATGAGCAGATAGGAACAGAGACCGACACCTTCCCAACCGACAAACATCAGGAGCAGGTTACTGCCCAGGACCAGCAAAAGCATGGAGAACGTGAAGAGGTTCAGGTAAGTAAAGTACCGGTAAAACCCTTCTTCGCCGTGCATGTAGCCTATGGAGTAAACGTGAATCAGGAAACCGACACCGGTTACCACCATGATCATAAGTGTCGAGAGCGGGTCGATGAGGAAACCAATGTCAGTCTTAAATGTACCGGCAGCGATCCATGTGAAGAGGGACTTCTCAAAGAACCTCTCCTCCACAGGGAGTGAAAGCAACTGAATGAGAATTCCGCACGACACGAGAAATGAACAGAACACCATCAGTGCGCCAATGCCACCAATGACCTTCTCGTTCTTGATTGATTTCCCAAATAGGCCATTAATAATGACACCGATCAGGGGAAACAGGGGTATCAGCCATACGTACTCGAACATTCCTGACTCCTTTTATAGCGAGAAATTCAGAATTCTTATATCTGCTCTCTCGGCTACAGCTTCATGAGCTTGACATCTTCTACGTCTATGGACTCACGGTTTTTGTAGAACGCGATCATGAGCGCCAGACCCACAGCAGCTTCGGCAGCTGCCACAGTCATGACAAAGAAGACAAAAATTTGCCCATCGATATTGCCGAGATGCCTTGAGAGTGCGATGAATGTCAGGTTTACAGCATTCAACATCATCTCGACACACATAAATATAACTATTGCATTACGCCTGACGAGAACACCAATGGTGCCGATCGAAAACAGTATTGCGCTTACTATCAGGTAGCTGTGCAAGGATACCATGTGCTTCACCCCTGTCGGTTAGATTTTTTTCTTAGTCAGTATTACGGCACCAATTATGGCAACAAGCAACAGTATGGATGTCACCTCAAAAGGCAAAAGGAAATCCGTGTAGAGTGCTTTGCCGATAATTTCAGTGTGCCCGATCCGATGTATCAGTTCAGGGCTGATCTCACCCTTGTTGCCAGTGAGAGAGCTCCGATTGAGTACATAGAACAGCTGAACAAGCGTAAATATACCGACCAGCGAGCCGAGAAGCACGGTGTGAGAGGAGCGTCTCCCGGCCTCAGTCCGCACGTTGAGAAGCATTATGACGAAGACAATTAGCACCATAATGGCCCCAGCGTAGACGATCACCTGAATGGCCGCCATGAACGGAGCGTCGAGCATCACGTAGAAGGTGGCAAGACAGAAGAACGTCAGGATAAGGGAGAGCGCGCTGTTGATCGGGTTCTTGCAGGTGATGACCAGTATGCTGGCCAGTACAGCAACCGCTGCCACGATCGTGAAGAAGAACGTTTCCATTGCTGCTCCTTTATTTCTTTTCTAAGAGTCTCTCTTTGACAAAGATGAAGTCTTCACGCTTATAGTTTGCAAGTTCAAACTGGCCAGTCATCTTCAGAGCATCTACAGGACAGGCTTCAACGCAGTAACCACAGAAGATGCACCTCAGCATGTCGATCTCATAGCGTTCTGCATACTTGTCATGAGTTGCGTCTTCGCCAGCCTCAACCGTTATGCACTTCGCCGGGCAGACTGTCGGGCAAAGGTAACACGCTACGCACTTTGCTTTA
This sequence comes from Geobacter sulfurreducens PCA, assembly GCF_000007985.2. Taxonomy (NCBI): domain Bacteria; kingdom Pseudomonadati; phylum Thermodesulfobacteriota; class Desulfuromonadia; order Geobacterales; family Geobacteraceae; genus Geobacter; species Geobacter sulfurreducens. The sequence goes on along the minus strand of NC_002939.5, from coordinate 376,607 downwards.
TCGTGCGATACCTTCAGCGCATGAAGACCGCGGAAGTTAGGGGATGGAGTCGGTCGCTCATCAGGGTACTGGAGCGTTACCGGCTTCATGAACATATGCTTTAACGTGATTTTGAGTCCATTAATTAACGGCATTATCATGGCTGTGACCTCGTAGTGGAGTTACGATTGGAGCGACACTACTATACCCGTGACAATAATATTCACCAAGGTAAGCGGGAGGAAGACCTTCCAACCCAAACGCATCAGTTGATCGTACCGGTAGCGCGGATAGGTCGCCCGAATCCACATGCAGACAAAAATCAGGAAGTAGACCTTGGCGATGAACCATGCCCACCCGGGAAGGAAGGCCGGACCATGCCATCCACCGAGGAAAAGAGTGGTTGTCACAGCGCAGACGGTCACCATGTTCGCATATTCTGCCATAAAGAACATCGCGTACTTCATACTTGAATATTCAGTGCAGAAGCCTGATACCAGCTCCGTTTCCGCCTCAGGCAGGTCGAACGGCGTCCGGTTGATTTCTGCGAGAGAGCAGATGAAGAAGAGAATGAAGGCGAGCGGCTGTTTGAAACAGTACCATGCTCCATTAGCCTGGTCGGCTACGATCTTCTGCAACGAGAGTGACTCGGAAAGCATGAAGACCGATATAATCGCCAACCCTGCAGCCAATTCGTAGGAGATCATCTGCGCCGACGATCTCAGTCCACCGAGGAGAGAGTACTTGCTGTTAGAAGACCACCCCGCCAGAACGATTCCATAGACACCGATGGACGCAAGTGCGAGGATATACAGCACTCCGACGTTCATGTCGACTACCTGTCCTGAGACAGTGTCATAGTAGCCGGCAATCTGCAGGGGAATTTTGTATCCAGCCACTTCAATAGTTTCACCGAAGGGGATGACGGCAAATCCAATAAAGGCCGGAACCAACGCAATGATCGGCGCAATCAGAAACGCAAACTTATCCGCTTGGCTGGGGACAATCTCTTCCTTGAAGAAAAGCTTAAGGCCGTCAGCAATCGGCTGCAGAAGCCCATGCCAGCCCGTTCGCATTGGTCCAAGCCGCACCTGCATGTGGCCGATGATCTTCCGCTCTGCGTAGGTTGCATATGCAACGGTGAGCAGGACGAACACGAATACCACAAGGACCTTTGCTACCATGGAGATGTAGTAGATCATTGGCAGTCCGAACAGTTCGTATCCCATGTGTTCCTCTTCCTCTTCTGTCTTTTGTTAGGAAACTGGTGGCTATTACCTGCTACTTACTGATAGTTATCCACGTAATAGCCGTGGCGCCCGTCAGCGAATTGATTGATGCTTCTGCAAAATGGTACGGTGCGAACGCGACCCCTTGCGGCAAGCGAGTGCCGACCTTGGCCTTGAGACGAAGTTCGCCTGTAGCCGACTTCATTGTTACCGCATCACCCTCGGTTATAGAGAGTTTTGCGGCGTCGTCCTTGTTAAGCTCCAGATACCCTTCCGGACAGACCAACATCGGTCCTTCACCATAAAGTGACAGTGTACCGGAGTGGTTCAGGGCACTCCCCGTCAGGAGTGCGAACTTCCCTGCCTCAGTTGTCACAGTGCTGGTCGCAACCGGGACAAAAGACGCCGTGCAGTTGTTGACTCTGACGGCACCAGCATCCCCTAGACCTTCAAGAGTCAGACCCGCATAGCCGGGTGTGGCCGCGGCAAGATCAGCGAATGCTTCCTTTTGGCTGGTATAGGCTGCCTGACCGGTCAGCTTTGCATGGAGCATGTTAAGGATGTCAAAATCACTGCGGCAGTCGCCAAGAGGGGTAATTGCTCTATTGACGCGTTGGACAGCCCCACCGAGACTTGTAAACGTTCCGTCCTTTTCTGCGAAGGAGCAGGCGGGAAGTACAACGTCGGCTTTAGATGCTGTTTCCGTGAGGAACAGATCCTGAACAACAAGAAACTCAACCGCGTCGAGGGCTGCTTCAACCTGCTTACGGTTAGGGTAGGAAACCACCGGATTCTCTCCTACCACATACAACGTTTTGATGCTGCCGGCTGAGCACCCAGCCAGGATTGCCTGTGCGTTCAACCCATTAGCGGTCGGATGAATCCCGAGATCTGCTGCGCCTTGGCTATTGTTCTTCTCGCCCATGATCAGAACACCGCAGCCTTCCTTACCCACGCGACCGGTAAGAAGCGCGAGATTAATGAGTGCTTGGGCAAGGGCCTTCCCATGCCCCGGGTACCCCATCCCGAGAGGAAGCATGATCAGAGCCTTACCGGCTGCTGCGTACTCACGCGCCACTGCCTTGATGGTGTCCGCAGCAATACCACACTGACCAGCTGCTTGGTCAGGTGTACAGCTCTCAATACTCTTAAGCCATGCGTCAAACCCCTTGATGGCTCCGACGCTGGAGGCATCATGAAGTCCTTCATCAACTATCGTCTTGGCGAGTGCGTTAACGAGCACCAACTCTGCGCCGGGGGTGTGGACATACGTCTGAGCGCCGGGAAGCCGAGAAAGCTTACCCTTCTTGTCAGAAAGAATACGGAGCGCTACGCCTTGGCGCTTGACTGCTAGGTTGACTTCAAAGCCAATAACAGGGTGCGTTTCGTACGCATCCGTCTTGATAACCAGAAGAAGCTCGCTCTTCTGAATGTCGGCGATGACCGACGGCGATCCGGGGAATCCAAGGCTCTCCCTCGCGCCAGCAGTGAGAGCCTCATGTGCGTAGCCGCCGGAATGGTCGAGGTTGTCGCTCCCGACAGCATCCTTAACAACTCGCTTCAGAAGGTAAAGCTCTTCGTTGGTAAGACGAGGGGTGACCAATGTGGCTGCGGCATCTTTAGAAGTCTTGAGCCGGTCGGCAACCATGCCCAACGCCTCATCCCAGCTTGCGGGCTGGAGCGTATCGCCCTTTCTGATAAGCGGAGTGGTCAGGCGCTTGGAACTGTTAACAAACTGATATCCCCACCGGCCACGAGTGCAGAGCTGGCCGTTGTGAAATCCCTGATTTTCATCATAGATGGTGGTAAGGACCTTGTTGTCTTTGACACCAAGCGTCAACTGGCAGCCAGTCCCGCAGTAGGAGCAAACGGTCTTTACCTTATTCAGTGCCCACCAGCGCGCTTTGAACTTAAACGGACGGCTAATCAGCGCACCAACGGGACAAACCGAGACACACGAACCGCAGAACTCGCAGTTGAGCGGACCATCGAATTCGGTGCCGATTTTTGCTTCTATACCGCGATTGATAAAGGAATATGCACCAAACGACACGATCTCGTCACAAATCCGCGCGCATTTCCCACAATGAACGCAACGGTTCATGTCCCGCTCGATAAGCGGGTTCACGTAGTCGATCTTCCAGTTGAACTTCTCGTCAGTAAAGCGGTTTGTATCTACGCCGTATTCATAAGTCAGATTCTGGAGATCGCAATCCCCAGCGGCATCACAGACAGGACAGTCTATGGGGTGCTTGAGCAGGAGCAGTTCAAGGACCATTTTCCGAGCCTTGACGATCTCGTCGGTCATGGTCCGGACTATCATGCCCTCCGTAACGGGCGTTGTACAAGCCGGGATCTGGCGACCCTTCATCTGCTCGACTTCGACTAGGCACATGCGGCACCCGCCGAAGGGGTGCAGCTTCTTGTCGTGGCAGAGTATGGGAATTCTGATTCCTGCCTGTTTGGCGGCATCAAATATGGTAGCGTCTTTCGGTACCGTTACCTGCTTGTCATCGATTGTAAGAGTTACCATCTCGACCTCTGTCTCCCTCGGATGTATGACTTACAGCTCGCTACTCGATGGCCATGAACCGGCAGGCGTCGTAGCAGGATTTGCATTTGGTGCATTTCTCTTTATCTAGGATTGCAATTTGCCCCTTCTCCCAGATAATTGCGTCAACAGGGCATGCCTTGAAGCAGGCTCCGCACTTAACGCACTTTTCCTCGACTACTTGCCACAACAGAAGCTCTTTACAGCAGTTCGACGGGCAACGCCGATCATTGATATGCGCTTCATACTCCTCACGGAAATACTTGATCGTGGAGAGGATCGGGTTGGGTGCTGTCTGGCCCAGACCGCAGAGTGAGGCCTTTTTGATGGTGCTCCCCATCTCAAGCAGTGTCTCAATGTCACCAGCTTGGCCTCTTCCTTCGGTGATGCGTTCGAGGATGTCCAACATCGCCTTGAGTCCAATGCGGCACGGAACGCATTTACCGCATGATTCCATCCGCGTGAAGGTAAGGAAGAAGCGTGCTACGTCGACCATGCAGGTAGTTTCGTCCATGACGACGAGACCACCGGAGCCCATCATGGCACCGGCCTTGATAAGCGAGTCATAATCAACCGGTGTATCGAGAACTTCTGAGGGAATACATCCGCCTGATGGTCCACCTGCCTGAACTGCTTTGAACTTCCGGTTGTTGGCGATGCCGCCGCAAACGTTATAGATAACTTCGCGCACGCTCATACCCGCCGGGACTTCCACAAGTCCCGTGTGCTTTACTTTACCGGTGACCGCGAAGATCTTTGTCCCTTTTGTGGTATCAGTACCGAGAGATGCGTACCAGTCAGCACCCTTCAGGATGATGTGACGCACGTTGGCGAACGTCTCAACGTTGTTAATGTTGGTAGGCTTCCCCCACAGACCTTTGACAGCGGGGAACGGCGGACGAGGGCGAGGCATTCCCCGCTCGCCTTCGATCGAAGCCATGAGCGCGGTTTCCTCACCGCACACAAAGGCCCCCGCACCCTTCTTGATCCGAAGGTCGAAGTCGAATCCCCAGCCCATGACGTTCTTGCCGAGGTAGCCCTTTTCGTAGCAAACATCGAGAGCCTTCTGCAGACGCTCAATAGCAAGTGGGTACTCTGCCCGTACGTACACATAGCCAGCAGTACAGCCGATTGCGTATGCCGCTATCATCATTCCTTCAATGATGCAGTAAGGGTCACCCTCGAGAATCGACCGGTCCATGAAAGCACCGGGGTCACCTTCGTCCGCATTGCAGATGACATACTTCAGTTTGCCGGGCGTCGCAGCACAGAAAGACCACTTCATGCCCGTCGGGAAGCCACCGCCCCCTCTACCTCGAAGTCCAGACTTCTTGACTTCGTCGATAACTGCAGCGGGAGTCATTTCCTTAACGCATTTTTCAATTGCCTTGAAGCCGTCCTCTTCTAGATACGCATCGAGACTTTCCGGGTCGATCTGACCGCACCCGGTCATAACAACCCTCATCTGCTGGTCTACGAACGTGTTGTAGTACGGTTTTGCTTTGCGCTTCTCAAGGGGGGTCCGGTTGACGATATGCTCGGCCACAATCTTTTCGACTTCTTCTGGCAGAACGAAATCGTAAGTTACACGCCCAAGCTCGGGATCTACAATATCCACAAGAACATCGTTTGCACACAGGCCGCGACAGCCGGTCTTGATGACGTCACATCGTTTGCCGACGGTGGCATCGACGCCCTTTTCACCGATAACACGGAGGAACTCCGCCTCAACCTTTTTAGCACCCGCTGAGACACCACCGGTCCCCTGACAGATCAGAATCTTTATCGCTTCGCCCATAACGCTCTATCCTCTGATGTGAATGGTTGGGTCTGTTACTTCATCGGTCTCTGATTGTATTCGGCAATAATTTCTTCGACCTTTTGTACCGTCATCTTGCCGAACGTGTCATCGTTAACCATTGCCAGCGGGGCCATACCACAAGCACCAAGACAGGCAACCTTTTCAAATGTGTAGCGGAGGTCGGGTGTTGTCTCAGCGTGACCAATCCCCAACTTCTCAAAGAACGTGTCCACGATTCGCGGAGCGCCCTGGACGTGACAGGCCGTTCCGACGCACACCCGGATGATGAAGCGGCCGCGGGGCTTGAGGTGGAACTGAGCATAGAACGTAAGTACGCCGAAAATCTGACTGGGATACACGTTGAGTCTCTCGGCAACCAAATCGATGGTGGGCCGGGGGACGTATCCATACTCATCCTGAATGCCTTGCAGCACCGGCATGAGGTTACCGGGCAGGGTCAGGTACTTGTCGATCACATGGTTGGCTGGCCCGAGGTCTATTTCCTCAACGGGCACTTCCTCTGTGGTTGTAGCTTCGGCCGGAGCGTTACTCATTACTCCCTCTCCTTTATCGCAGTGGCATTACCGGTCGATTTCACCAAGCACGATATCCAAGGTCCCGATGACTGCAACCAAGTCGGCAATCATCGATCCCTTAGCCATCTTCTCGATAGCCCCCAAGTTTACAAATGAAGGAGGTCTTATTCTCATCCGGTATGGCTTGGGGCCACCGTCGCTGACGATGTAGTAACCAAGCTCTCCTTTGGGAGCTTCCACCGACTGGTACACCTCACCTTCTGGCACAGGGAAACCTTCGCTGGCTATCTTGAAGTGGTGAATGAGGCCTTCGATAGAGTTGTAAACATTCTCCTTCGGCGGGTAGGTGACCTGCGGATTGTCAGCCAGCACGGGCCCAGGCTTGAGCGAGTCGAGTGCTTGGCGGATGATATTGACCGCTTCGCGCATTTCAATGAGCCTGACCTTGTAGCGGTCAAAGGTGTCACACTTCTCACCGACAGGAACCTTGAACGAGTACTTCTCGTAGCCACTGTAAGGATTGTCACGACGCAAATCCCAATCAACGCCCGAGCCGCGGAGTGCAGGACCGGTTATCCCGTAGTCGACGGCATCCTCAGCCGATATCACGCCATTGCCAACAGTACGGTTGACCCAGATGGTGTTTTTGGTAAGAAGGCCTTCGTAGGTATCGAAGTGACCGGGGAATGTGTCGATGACTTCCCGCACATCCTTTTCGAACCCGTCATAAACATCGGATGAAAGTCCACCGACCCTGAAGTAGTTGCTGGTCATCCGTGCACCGGATATCTTTTCATAGAGACTCATGATCATCTCACGCTCACGGAAAGCGTAGATGAAGACTGTCATCGCTCCGATATCAAGTGCGTGGCAGGCAATCCAGACCAAATGGGATTTGAGACGGGTGAGCTCAGCCATGATGACGCGAATTGTCTGAGCGCGCTCAGGAATCTCAATACCCAAAAGCTTTTCAACCGCCAACACATAGCCGAGGTTATTGCTCATCGGCGCCAAGTAGTCGAGACGGTCAGTTAGAGGTATGGTCTGGTGATAGGTACGATGCTCGGAGAGCTTCTCCACTCCCCGATGCAGATATCCGATATGCGGAGTAATCTTCTGGATAACCTCTCCATCAAGTTCGATGACCATCCGCAGAACGCCGTGCGTACTCGGGTGCTGCGGTCCCATATTGACTGTCATTATCTCAGTGCTAGCCATTTGTGCGCCTCTGTATCCCTGTGGAGTTATTTTCTCTCAGCAAGCCGATAAATCAGGAAAGCCGGCCCTTGTAGGGCTCACGATCAGGCCCCTGCAGGGGATAATCCTTGCGGAGCGGGTGGCCGACCCAGTCGTCGGTCATCAGGATACGACGCAGGTCAGGGTGGTTGTTGAATTGCACACCCATGAGGTCGTACACTTCACGCTCCAGCCAATTAGCTGAGTTCCAGACACATGACACCGTATCGATCGAACAGTCGGCATCAGGCACGCCAGCCTTGAGTCTGAGCCGATCCTTATTGGGAATCGAATACAGGTTATACACCACCATGAAGCGCGGCTCCTGCTTCCCAAGATAGTCAACAGCCGTCACGTCTGTGCAGAGGTTGTACTGTAACGACTCTTTCAGGAAACGGCAGATATCCACGACCTTCTCACGTGCCACCGTAACCGTAACCTCGCCGCGGAATTCCCTTACATCAAGGATTGACGCGGCAAATTTTTCCTTAAGTTTTATAACTGCACGATTGTTCTCAGCCATCACCGTTCGTTCCCCTTACTTAAGTGAGATGGTCACGCTGCGGACTCAAGGCGCTCGCCGAGCCCTATGGTCGAGCCAAACGAGTTCTTGTCCTTCATAATCTTGTCCTGCAGTTTAAGCAGACCGTACAGCAAAGCCTCGGGACGAGGCGGACAGCCAGGAATATAGACGTCCACCGGCAGCGCAGTGTCAATACCCTGAACAACACTATACGTGTCAAACACCCCACCGGAACAGGCACAGGCCCCCATTGCGACAACCCACTTAGGCTCCGGCATCTGCTCATAGACCGTCTTAATTACCGGCAGCATCTTCTTGGTGACGGTTCCGGCAATAATAATACAGTCCGACTGCCGGGGTGACGCCCGGAATATGATACCAAACCGGTCGAGGTCGTTATGGGAAGCCCCCGTGGCCATCATCTCGATGGCGCAACAAGCAAGACCAAAGGTCATGGGCCAGATGGAGGACTTCCTCGCCCAGTTCACGAGACTGTCCAGGGACGTGGTGATGAAGTTATCTCCCAGCGGCTGATCTACTCCCATTCCAGAGCTCCTTTTTTCCAGACATAGATGTAACCGACAAAAAGAATGACGATGAACAGACCCATCTCGACAACGCCAAATATCCCAAGCCGCTTAAACAGAACCGACCAGGGATACATAAATACAGCTTCAATATCAAAGAGAATAAACAGCATGGCAATAATGTAGAACTTTACCGAGAAGCGTTCCCGGGCAGAGCCGACCGGTTCACAGCCACACTCGTAAGGGGCAAGCTTCACCGCACTCGGCTTCTTCTGCCCTATCAGCGACGAGAAGGTTAATGAAGCCAGACCAAATATGACCGCTACCGCTACCAGGACAATGATTGGCAGGTATACACCCAGCATTTCCAATCCCTCCACTCTTCTTTGGGGTTGTCTTTCTACCGCGTTTCGAACTCTAGTTGCAGTTATGAAGCCGCTTTACCAGCTTGCGTATACTGTATACAATTTTGGTGGAAATTATGCCATTTAAAAAACTTTGTCAAGAAAAAAAAATTCTAATTTAACCGGGCGATTTTTCAGTATTCATGCGAATCGGCACCCTTTTGGCCACCTCTCAAATCGGCCATTTTACCCCTTGACACCAACACACCAAACATGCTAATAACCCATTAATTTTTCATCACATTTTCACACCCAAGGAAATCGCCAATGCTCACAGCTCGCTCGAAGGATCTTTTCACGCAAGCCCAGGAATTCATTCCCGGTGGAGTAAACAGTCCCGTACGCGCCTTCAAGTCAGTGGGCGCCGACCCTCTTTTCATTAAAAAAGCGTTTGGTTGCACAATTACTGACGCCGACAACAACAGTTATATCGATTACGTCGGCTCCTGGGGCCCCATGATTCTCGGCCACTGCCACCCCCAGGTTGTCGAAGCCGTAAAGCGGGCCGTCGAAAGTGGCAGCAGCTTTGGCGCCCCCACGGAGCTGGAAATCACCCTTGCCCGAATGGTCATCGACGCGGTGCCCTCAATCGAGATGGTTCGTATGGTCAGCTCCGGAACAGAGGCGACCATGAGTGCCATTCGGCTTGCCCGCGGCTACACCGGCCGGGATAAAATCATCAAATTCTCAGGCTGCTATCATGGCCATGCCGACGCACTCCTGGTGAAGGCTGGCTCAGGGGCTGCCACGTTTGGGGTGCCCGATTCGCCGGGAGTTCCCGTCGATGTGGCAAAAAACACGCTCACTGCTCAGTTCAACGATCTTGATTCGGTTTCGAAGCTTATTGATGAGAACAAGAATGAGATCGCGTGCATCATTGTCGAGCCTATTGCCGGTAATATGGGCACCGTTCCGCCGGGTGAAGGTTTTCTCGAAGGGCTCCGCTCCATCTGCGACAGCGAGGGAATTGTCCTCATTTTCGACGAGGTAATGACCGGCTTCCGTGTTGCCTATGGTGGAGCTCAGGAACTTTACGGTGTAACTCCCGACATGACCACCCTCGGCAAGATCATCGGCGGTGGGCTTCCCGTCGGCGCCTTCGGCGGCAAAAAGGACATCATGAAGCTTCTCTCCCCGTCCGGAGGCGTTTATCAGGCGGGCACGCTGTCGGGCAACCCCCTCGCCATGACAGCTGGTATCGAGACCCTCAAACTGCTTCAGGCAGACGGGTTCTATGAGCAACTGGAGCAAACGAGCCGCCGCCTTGCCGAGGGCATCACCGAGGCGGCCAAATCCGCCGGGTACCCCATCTATCCGACCCGCGTCGGCAGCATGTTCTGCACCTTTTTCACCAGCAACGAGGTCAAGGACTGGCCCACGGCCACAACCTGCGACACAAAGGCATTCGCCGCTTTTTTCAGAATGATGCTCGAGAAGGGGATCTATCTGGCTCCTTCGCAGTTTGAAACGGCCTTCGTCTCGATCGCCCACACCGAGGTGGAAATCGAGAAGACGATTGTTGCGGCCCGCTCATGCTTTGCCGCTCTCTAACGTCAGTCGACCATTTTGATGATTGACAGGCAAGTCCGGGATGTGGTAAGTGATTTTGGTTTGCGGCCCCCCCGGGCAGCCTCACACTAACCGCCGATGAACGACGACAAACGAAGACTCATTCAAACGCTCGGTCTCGTTTCGAGCATGGGAATATCGGTGGCGTTGGCCATCATCATCGGGGTGCTGATCGGCAGACAGCTTGACAAGTGGCTGGGAACTCACCCGTGGTTTTTCTTTATTTTTCTGTTCTTTGGTATCGCTGCGGGGTTTCGAAATATTTACATCATTGCCGGAAGAGCAATTAAAAAAGATGACGGCGACAAGGATTCACGAGAATAATCTCCTCACAGCCGTCGTCGTTGGTAGCTGGCTGCTTCTGGCCATCATGACGGCCGCCGGGTATCTGTTTGGATCTGTTCAATTTGCCGGTGGTATTCTCGCCGGCGGTATCCTGGCACTGGCAAACTACTACTGGCTGTTTCGCATCATCAGGCGTGCTCTGGGGCTTGATGCGCATCAGGCCGCACGCTTTGCCCAATTGCGTTATCTGCTGCGTTTCGCCATTCTGGCGTTTGTAATTTACCTGCTGGTGGTCCACGCGGGTATTGAGGTCTTGGGTCTCACCCTCGGCCTCTCGTTGCTCGTAATTGTCATAACCGCTCTCGCGATTTACATGTTCGTCACCAAAGGAGATTAGTCCCATGGTTCATCCGCTTCTATTCCTGCAGTTCTTCAGGAAACTCCTCGAGCCGCTTCACATCTCTGAAGCGGGTGCAGACGCCATTGCCTACACGTGGCTCATTATTGTCTGCCTGCTTATCGTGTCCCTCATCGCCACAAAAGCACTCAAGGCCGTGCCGACCGGAATGCAGAACTTCATGGAAGTCGTGATCGGCGGCATTGAAAACATGGTAGAGGAGACCATGGGCGAAAAGGGAAAGCCGTATTTCCCGCTCATTGCTACCTTGGCACTCTTTGTTCTCGTTTCAAACCTTATCGGCCTGATTCCCGGTTTCTTTCCCCCCACTGCAAACCTCAACACGACGGCAGCCTGTGCTGTAATTGTCTTCCTTTCGACACACATTGTCGGCATCAAAAAGCATGGTTTCCACTATCTCCAACACTTCATGGGACCGATCTGGTGGCTGGCCCCCCTGATGTTCTTCATTGAGATCATCGGGCACCTGAGCCGCCCTCTTTCCCTCTCGCTCCGTCTTTTCGGCAACATGAATGGTCACGAGCTGGTGCTCATGATTTTTTTCGCCCTGGCCCCCTTCCTTGTTCCCCTGCCGATGATGCTTATGGGCGTCCTGGTGTCATTCATCCAGGCATTTGTTTTCATGCTTCTCGCTATGATCTATATCCAAGGTTCGCTTGAGGAAGCACACTAATCTGCTTACACGAATCCTATACCGTTTAGGATACAACACACCAAAGGGAGGTAGTAACAATGGAATTTTTCACGATGTGCATGCTGGCAGCTGGCTTCGGTATGGCAATTGGTGCTTTCGGTACCGGTATCGGCCAAGGTCTCGCGGTTAAGAACGCCGTTGAGGGCGTTTCCCGCAACCCCGGCGCTTCCGGCAAGATCCTCACCACCATGATGATCGGTCTGGCCATGATCGAGTCCCTCGCCATCTACGTTCTCGTCGTGTGCCTCATCATCCTCTTCGCTAACCCCTACAAGGATGTGGCCATCGAGCTTGCCAAGGCTGTCGTTAAGTAAGGACAGTCCTTCCGTCGAGACAAAAAGGGTGGGGCCTGACGGCTCCACCCTTTTTTCATCCGTTATCCCTGATTTGACTACCGTACGGTTGCCTTCAGATACTCGACCAGCAGCCGCACCCCGACACCGGTGGCACCTTTCGGCTGATACGGCCGCCCCTTTTCCTCCCACGCGGTGCCGGCGATATCAACATGAGCCCACCGGCTCTTGCCCACGAAACGCTGCAGGAACCATGCAGCGGTAATGGTTCCTGCGTGGGGGCCACCCGCGTTTTTCAGGTCAGCCACATCACTTTTCATAATCTCGCCATACTCGTCCCACAAGGGCAGTTCCCATAAACGTTCGCCCGTCGCCTCCCCTGCCCTGCGGAGCAGCTTGACAAGGGCGGCGTCATTTCCCATGACTCCCGATACGGCACTCCCGAGCGCCACAAGGCAGGCTCCCGTCAGGGTTGCAAGATCGATTACCGCGGCAGGCTTGAAGCGCTGAGCATAAAACAGGGCATCGCTGAGTATCATTCGACCCTCGGCGTCAGTATTTACGATTTCCACGGTTTGACCGGACATGGTCCGGACGATGTCGCCCGGTTTGTACGCCCCTCCCCCGGGCAGGTTTTCAGCTGCCGGGATGAGCCCGATGACGTTCACCGGCAGTCGTAGCCCCGCCACGGCCATCACAGCCCCCATAACGGCCGCTGCGCCTGCCATGTCGTCTTTCATCCGCTCCATGCCCTCGCGGGGTTTGAGCGATATACCACCCGAGTCGAACGTGATCCCCTTTCCTACCAGGACCGTGGGGCGCTTATCCGCACTTCCTCCTCGATATTCGAGAACAATGAAACGGGGAAGCTGATGCGATCCCTTGGCAACTGAGAGGATTCCCTCCATGCCCTGACGCTCCATCTCGTCACGGTCGAGGACCGTACAGGCAATGCCGAGGCGGGCCGAAAACTCAAGGGCCTTCTCCGCCAGAAAGAGGGGAGTAGCCACGTTGCCGGGCTGAGAAACGAGATCGCGGGCAAAGGAGACAGCCTCACAGATAGTTGCATCAGCTGCGAGCAGACGTTCGGCATCGGCAGTATCCGTCCCCGGCTCAAAGAGATTGACTAGTTCCGTCACGGGGACCGTAGTGCCCGGCTTCGTTTTGTAGATATCGAAGGAATAATCCCCAAGGGACAATCCTTGGGCAATATCTGCTACTGACGTGGGAGGGACACCAGCAGCCCGATGCACGACAGAGGCGGCACGGGTGACGCCGGCACCTTTCAAGGCTTTTACGGCGCTCCCTCCCACTTGGCGCAGCCGATCAGAAGTCAGCGCACCGGAGTTGCCGAGCCCCACAAGAACAATGCGCTCAGCAGGGAGCCGCCCCAGCGTATGAAGAATCGTAACCCGATTCAGCTCTCCGGTAATCTCGCGGCTTTGAACAAGCGACGCAATGGCACCCTGGAGAAGCTGGTCGATACGTGCCAGAAGGGAGTCCTCCAAGGGGTTGTCTTCACGGCAGCCAACCAGCAGCGCCGCACAGGGAAACGCTGTATAATCGGCAGCCTCTACTGAAATAACCATAGGATATCTCCTTGTAATCAATAAAGAAGGGGCATGTCCGCAGACATGCCCCTTCTTCTGAAGTATGAAGCCAGGCTATTCGACCCGGATTGCCAGGAAGTGGTTGCCACCGCCGCGGCGCAGCAGAAAGCGGACTACGTCTCCCTTCTTCACGGCTCGGATCGCTGTTTCGTAATCCGCCATAGTAGTAATGGAACGCCCTCCTATCTCCCGAACGATATCGCCCGGCAGGATTCCCGCTTCCTCGGCCAGACTGCCAGACTTGACACCCGTGACAACGACGCCCTGAGTCTCCTTAAGCCCCATCCGCGCGGCAAGATCGCGTGTCAGCTCCCTGACTGCCATGCCAAGTTTATCTTCACCATTCTTCTGATCTGACTCATCGCCCGTATCCGCCAAGCGCCCGACAGATACTTCGACATCCTGCATCTTGCCATCACGCAGCACCTTGACCAATGCGGCCTTCCCCACAGGGGTGGCGGCTACGATACGCGGGAGCTCGTTCATTTCCCGGATTTTCTTACCGTCGAATTCAAGCACGATATCCCCGCTCTTGAGTCCGGCCTTGGCGGCGGGGCCATCCTTCACCACGTCGGCGATGAGCGCACCCCGCTCTCCCTCAAGGCCAAACGAGCGGGCCAGATCGGGAGTTATGGGCTGAACCGTCACCCCAAGCCAGCCGCGGATGACCTTTCCCTTTTCCTCGAGCTGGGGAATGACATCTTTGGCCATGTTGATGGGGATGGCAAACCCGATTCCCTGACCGCCGGCGATGATGGCGGTATTGATGCCGATGACTTTTCCTTCGGCGCTGAAAAGGGGGCCTCCCGAGTTACCGGGGTTAATGGAGGCATCGGTCTGGATGAAATCGTCATAGGGCCCGCTGCCGATGACGCGACCGGTGGCGCTGACGATTCCGGCGGTAACGGTCTGGGCAAGGCCGAACGGATTGCCGATCGCCATCACCCACTCGCCCACTTTGATTTCATCGCTGTTGCCGAGAATCGCAACGGGGAGTTGATCTTTGGACTCAATCTTGATGAGGGCCAGGTCGAGTTTTTCGTCGGCGCCCTTCAATTCCGCCTTGAACTCGCGGCCGTCGGAGAGGCGCACCTTGATCTCGTCGGCACCGGCAACCACATGGTTATTGGTGATGATAAAGCCCTGATCACTGATGATGAACCCGGAGCCGAGACTCCGTTCCCGTTGCTGACGGCGAGGTGCCTCGTCAAAAAAGCGATCGAAGAAATCATGGAACGGGTCATTGAAGGGAGAGGGTTGGCGACGGGGGCGAGCTGTCTGGGCCGGATTCTTTGATGTACTGATGTTGACGACGGTTGGCTTCAGCTTTTCGGCAAGTGTGACAAAATCGGGAGCCATGACTTTGGCTGGGACTTCTCCCGCCGACAACGCCATCAGGCAGATAACGGTGAGCATGGTCTTAAGGAACCGCAAGGACACCATTTTCATACGGACCTCCTCAGTAAAATTGACCCGATAAATGTAATAATCGAGGGGTTGTTTGTCAACCAGAGGGCGGCTAAACCCCTTGCAGATGCCGCACCAGCGGTGTTTTTTCTTGCCTCGACCCATGGATGTGCTAGTATTGCAGCAGTCAAAATCACGTGAAATGGCCCGATGAAAAAGGTTTATCTCCTCACTGCACTCTTGATCGCGCTGAACTCACTGGCGGCCGCGCGGATCGCCGCCGGATTGATCTCCTATCGCCTGGCCCGGACAGCACCGCATACCGCAATGGGCGCGACCGGAGCCCCCGCCGCAGCTGTTTCCGACGACATTCTGAGTTTTGCCTCCATTCTGGACCAGGGACTGTTCGGTCGGGCGACACAGGGAAAACTGACGCCCCTCTCCGCACCGGTTCAGGGGGCGGCGGGAGCCCAGCAGCCTGCGCCGACCCATGGAGATTTAACCCTGCTGGGAACGGCCCGCGGTTCGTTCCGGGAGACATTCGCCCTCATCCGCCGGGCAACGCCGCCTGAAGAACGGGTTTTTCGTCTGGGTGATACCGTGTTCGGCATTGGCCCCCTCGTGGGAGTTCAGAAAGAGAGCGTGGAAATCCTCGCCAACGGACGAAAAATTCGCCTCACAACCCCCCTGGCCATGGGAATCGAGCCGACATCCGCCCCTCCTCCGCCGGCTGTCGCACCACAAACCGGTGCGGTTCAGGTGGGGGCGGGAAGCTACGTAATTGACCAGCGCGCTCTCAACGCCGCCCTCGAAAATCTTGGCCAGGTAATGACCGATGCACGCCTCTTGCCGAGCGTAAAAGAGGGCAAAGTCGAGGGCTTCCGGATTTCAGAGGTCAAGCCTGCGGGTGTGTTTTCAATGATCGGCATGCGGAACGGTGACATTCTGCTCCGCATAAATGATCTCCCCGTGGACTCCCCTGAGCGTGCCATCCAATCTCTAGCATCGCTCAAGGGGCAGAACCGCATCAAGCTCGATCTGGTCAGGGACGGCCAGCCGACTACGTTTAGCTACGATATACGATAAGCACAATGACGGCGTTCGCTTTGCGCTGCGCGGCAGAGTTCCTTTTTTGGGGGCTGTGGTAAGCGCACGGTAGATGCTTGTCATTGTGGATAACGTGCGGAGGATTTCCGTGAAGAAACGCTTCCTGAATCTGCTGACCGCTGCCGTCCTGGCCTGCGCCCTTCTTGCACCGCTGCCGGCGAGTGCCAAGGGGGTGGTTCTCAACTTCAACGACGTGGACATCGCCACCATGGTGAAGTTCATCAGCGACCTGACCGGCAAGAATTTCGTCCTGGACGAGCGGGTGAAGGGAAAGATTTCCATCTACTCCCCCTCCAAGCTGACGCCGGATGAGGCGTTCAGCCTGTTCACATCGGTTCTGGAGCTGAAAGGGTTCACCCTTGTACAGGCCGGCAAGGTCTACAAGGTGGTTCCTACGGCGGCAGCCAAGCAATCAGGAATGAGGCTTTTGAGCGACAAGGACCGCCTCCCCGTGAGCGATGCCTATGTGGCCCGGATAATCCCCCTGGAGCGCATCTCCGCCCAGGAAGCGGTGGCCTTTCTCCAGCCCATTGTCTCCAAGGACGGCTACATCGCGGCATTTGGCGCCAGCAACATGCTGATGGTGGTTGATTCTGCCCTGAACATCCAGAAACTCACCGGCATTCTCACCTTGGTGGATTCTCCCCAGAAGCGGGAGGGCGCCGAGATCATCTTCCTCAAAAATGCCTCGGCGGACAGCGTTTCCGGCGTGATCCGCGAATGGCTCGGCGGCAAGACAAGCCGGCCGGCCGGCCAGGCGGGACAGGCTACCGCAACATCAAGCGCAGGGGTCCTCATCGTCCCCGACACCCGGCTCAATGCGCTGGTCATTTTCGGCAGCGATCAGGACAAGGACGACATCAAGAAACTGATTGCCATGGTGGACGTGGTCCCGCCGACCACCAGCAGCAAGATCAACGTCTACTATCTGGAGAACGCCGATGCCACCGACGTGGCAAAGGTGATCGACGGCCTCATCAAGGGCACGCCCACCACCCCCGGGCAGCCCGGGGTGCCCGCAGCGGCGCCCGTTCAATCCCCCTTCGAGGGTGGAAAGATCTCGGTCACGCCGGACAAGGCTACCAACTCCCTGGTGATCATGGCCTCGCCGGTCGATTACCAGAACATCCTCCAGGTGATCCAGAAGCTCGATAAACGGCGGCGCCAGGTGTTCGTCCAGGCCCTCATCGCCGAAGTCTCCCTCGACAAGCTCAAGGATGTGGGTGTTCAGATCGGCGCGCTGGCCGTGGGCACGCAGGGCGACGCGTCCGGCGGCGCCGTCCTGGACCCGTTCAATTTCCTCAGCGCCACCAGCGGCCCGCAATTTCTCCTGGTAAAAGCACTTGAAGAACTTGGGAAAAACGTCAGTGTGTCGGCCCAGGTCAAGGCCCTCGTCTCCGACGGCGCCATTAATGTACTCTCCACCCCGAACATCCTGACCTCGGACAACAAGGAAGCGGAAATCTTCGTGGGTGAGAACGTTCCATTCCTCTCCCAGACCAATCTGACGACCGGCGGAATTTCTCAGCAATCCATCGAGCGCAAGGATACCGGCATCACGCTCAGGATCACTCCCCAGATCAGCGAAGGGGAGTACGTGAAGCTCGACATCTACCAGGAAATTTCTGCAGTAAAGGAAAACAAGGGACAGGCGAATGACCTCGTCACCACCAAGCGCTCGGCCAAGACCGCTGTCGTGGTCAAGGACAAGGACACGGTGGTGATCGGCGGGTTGATCCAGGACCGGGACACCGAAACCATCAACAAGATCCCGCTGCTGGGCGACATCCCGCTTCTGGGCTGGCTGTTCAAGACCAAATCGACGCGCAGGGAGAAGACCAACCTGATGATCGTCCTTACGCCGCGCATCATTCGGGGAGCCGAGGAGATGAACGATGTCTCCGGCCAGCAGCGCGACAAGTTCGGCGAAGCGCTCAGTCTCGACGCTCCCTTTGACCTCAAGCGCGACCTCCAACTGAGCAAATGACGGACGCACACGACATGGAACAGATCGCCCGGCGGCTCGGCATCCCCTTCCTGGCCGAGATCGGGGACAATGAGGCGGATGCGGCACTGCTCGCGCGGCTGCCCCTGGCTTTTGCCCGGGGCAGGCTCGTCCTTCCCCTGCGGGAGCGGGATGGGCGGCTCCTGGTTGTTTCAGGCAATCCCGCGGATCTGTCGGCCATCGATGAGGTGCGGGGAGTCTACGGGATGGAGGTGGAACTGGCCGCGGCAACGCCGGATACGGTGCTCGGCGCGGTGAACCATCTCTACGCCCGGCTCGGCAGCTCGGCCCAGGAGGTCGTGGAAGAGCTTGAAGGGGAAGACCTTTCGGTCATCGCCACTGAGCTGGCCGAGCCCAAGGATCTTCTGGACCTGACCGACGAAGCGCCGGTCATCCGGCTTCTGAACTCGATCCTCTCGGAGGCGGTGAAGGAGCGGGCCAGCGACATCCACATCGAACCCTACGAGCGGGAACTGGAGGTTCGTTTCAGGATCGACGGCATCCTCTACCGCAAGCTCGCCCCTCCCAAGGTGGTGCAGGAAGCTCTGGTCTCCCGCGTGAAGATCATGGCCGGGTTGAACATCGCCGAAAAGCGCCTTCCCCAGGATGGCCGCATCAGGGTAATCGTAGCGGGACGGGATGTGGACATCCGTGTCTCCATCATCCCTACCTTCTTCGGCGAACGCGTGGTGCTCCGTCTCCTGGACAAACAGAAGGGGCTCATTTCTCTCGAAAACATCGGGCTGTCCGAAGGAGGCGTCCGCTCCATGGAGCGCCTCCTCGGCCGGACCAGCGGCATCATCCTCGTCACCGGGCCAACGGGAAGCGGCAAGTCCACCACCCTCTACGCGGCACTCAACCGGCTCAACTCGCCGGAAAAGAACATCATCACCATCGAAGACCCCATCGAATATCAAGTCAAGGGGATCGGCCAGATTCAGGTCAATCCCAAGATCGAGCTGACCTTTGCCCAGGGCCTGCGCGCCATTCTCCGCCAGGACCCGGACATCGTAATGGTGGGAGAGATCCGCGACGCCGAGACGGCGGAAATCGCCATGCAGGCGTCACTCACGGGGCACCTGGTCCTCTCTACCCTTCACACCAACGACAGTGCCACCGCCATCGCCCGACTCGTCGACATGGGAATCGAACCGTTCATGGTGGCATCGTCCCTGTCCGCTGTTCTGGCCCAGCGGCTCGTGCGCCGCATCTGCCCCCACTGCCGCGAATCCTACACGCCGGAACGGGACTACGCCGGCATCACCCTCCCCTCAACCCTCTACCGGGGGCGGGGATGCGATGCATGCTTCGGCCTCGGGACCCTGGGCCGGGTCGGCATCTACGAACTCCTACCCGTGGACGGGGAGATCTGCTCCATGATCATCCGTCGGGAACCGGCCGGAGCCATCAAGGAATACGCTGTCGGCAAGGGGATGCGGACCCTGCGCGACGACGGCCTGGCCAAGGCCGCAGCGGGCATCACAACCATCGAGGAGGTCCTGCGGGTAACGCAGGAGGAGTATGCCGACCTTCCGGTATAGCGCCTATACGGCCGGGGGACGGGAGACGTCCGGCACCATCGAGGCTGAGAGCCTGAAGGAGGCGAAGCTTCACCTGAAGCGGGACGGCCTCTATCCGCGTGACATTGGCCCAGTCTCCGAGACGGCGGGGACCGTCTCCCGACGTTTCGGAGGGAGAAACGCAGGCCCCGCCCAGGTGGCTCTCATGACCCGCCGGCTTGCTACGTTGGTGGGCTCCCAGGTGCCGATCTACGAGGCAGTGACCACGCTCTGGGAGCAGGAGGAGCCCGGCGAGATCAAAAAGGCCCTCGGCCGGATTCGGGAACGCCTGGCCGAGGGAGCCAACCTGGCCAAGGCACTCTCCCTCGAACCGCGGCTTTTCAGCGAGAGCTACGTGGCAATGGTGGCGGCAGGCGAGGCAAGCGGCGCCCTGGACGCCGTTTTGGAGCGAGTCGCCCTCTTCCTCGAGGAACAGCGGGCCATTCGGAGCAAAATCACTGCCTCGTTGGCCTACCCGACGCTCATGGTCCTGGTGGGAAGCGCGGTAATGCTCTTCCTCCTGGCCTTTGTCATTCCCAAGATCGTCACTATCTTTGAGGACAATCGGGCAGCCCTCCCCCTCATCACCATCGCCCTTATCAAGACGAGCACCTTTCTCCGCTCGTTCTGGTGGGCATGCATCGCCGCCGTGGCCGGAGTGGTGCTGCTCTACCGGCGTCTCATGAAGGACGATGCCTTCCGCCTCCGCCGCGACCGCTTCCTTCTGCGGATTCCGGTGGTGGGAAGTCTCCTGCGCCAACTCATCCTCTCCCGCTTCGCCAAGGTGCTGGGACTCCTCCTTTCCAGCGGTGTACCGGTCATGCGGGCTCTCGAAATCACGGCCCAGGTTGTGGTCAACCGCCACTATCGTGCCGCCCTCACCGGCGTAACAGCCGGATTGGCCGAAGGCGGCACCCTTTCGGGGGCTCTGCGTACCACGGGACTCTTTCCGCCTCTCCTGGTCCACATGGTCGCCGTTGGCGAGAAGGGGGGAGAGCTTGAGGAGATGCTCGGCAAGGCCGGCAGCGCCTTCGAGCGGGAGTTCGAGTCGTCCGTATCCGGCCTCATGGCGCTTCTTGAGCCGCTCCTCGTCCTGGCCATGGGGCTGGCCGTAGGGCTCGTGGTGGTCGCGGTACTGCTCCCCATCTTTGAACTTAATCAACTCATTCGCTGATTTTTTCCAACCGGAGGTAACGGACCATGCATAACACCCTGCGCAACAGACGCGGCTTCACCCTCATCGAAATCATGGTGGTCATCGCTATCCTGGCCCTGCTGGCAGCCCTGGTGGGGCCCCGGATCATCGGCCGCTCCGACGATGCCAAGGTTGCCGATGCCAAAGTGCAGATCAAGAACCTGGAGACGGCCCTCAAGCTCTACAAACTCGACAGCGGCACCTATCCGTCCACGGAGCAGGGCCTTATGGCGCTGGTTGCCGCTCCCACGGTGGGAACGATCCCGAAAAACTACCGCTCCGAGGGGTACCTGGAGAGCAAGCAGGTGCCCAAAGATCCTTGGGGTAACGATTTCGTCTACCTGTCTCCCGGCGAGCACGGCGACTACGATCTCTACTCCTTCGGCGCCGACGGTGTGAAGGGGGGCGAAGGGAAGAATGCCGACATCGAGAGCTGGAACCTGCAATAACCACGGGTTCACCCTTATGGAGCTGGTGGTGGTGATAGCCATCCTGGCTCTGGCGGCGGCGCTGGTCCTTCCACGGCTCACGCCCGGCGACACGGCGAACCTTCATCGGGCAGCCCGTGAGTTCGCCGCCACCTTGCGGTTCATCCAGGATCGGGCCATCACAGCAAAGACCGCCTACCGCATGAAGCTGGTGCCCGGCGAAAGCGCCATCGCCATCACAACGATCCTGCCGGACGGCACGGAAGGAGAGCCGGACGATCCGATCCTGCGGCGGCGCCTCCTGCCCGAGGGAATCAGCATAGCCAGCACCTTCACCCCTCGGGTCGGCAAGCGTGCTGCAGGCGAGGTGGTGGTCACCGTAGGTGCGGCAGGATTTGAAGAGTTTACCGTCTTCCATCTCAAGGCAGAGGGAAGCGACGCCGTTATGACGGTCATGGCCTACCCGTCCTCCGGCAAGGTGAAAGTCGCGGAAGGGTACCGGGAGGAGCCCCTGTGAGAACCATCGGCGCACGGGGGTTTACCCTGCTCGAAGTAATGATTGCCGTTGCCATCATTGCGGGGGTGGTGTTCACGGTGATCGGAGTGGTCAACAACCATCTGGCGGTCGCCGGCCGCGATCGGGATGAAGGGGTGGCCGTTCTGCTGGGTCGCCAGATGCTCGACGATCTCGACACCAGACAGGACATTCCCGAAAAGAGCAACGGCACCTTTGCACCGGTTCGACCGGACTATGCATGGGTAATGACATCCACGGCAACGCAGGTTCCGGGATTCCGGAAGGTAACCGTGGCCATCTCGTGGGATAATGCACGGAGGACGGTGAGCCTTGTTCGCTACGTGGCGAAATAGCCCCGGCGGCCAACGGGGGTTCACTCTCCTGGAAACCCTGGTGGTAATGCTGCTGCTGGCAGTGGTGGCCGGAGCCCTCTACTCCAGTTACTTCACCGTGGTGCGAGCTAAGGAACGCACCGACGAGGGGGCCGAGGAACGCCGGGAATTGCGCGGCACCCTGGATCTCCTCCGGCGTGAAATCGACGGCGCATTTTTCAGGGGAAACGACGTGCGTCTGCGGTTCGTGGTCGAGGACCGGGACATCTTCGGGAAGCCCGCATCGAGTCTGGAGTTTGCGGCCGTAGCTCCGCCCCGGGCCGGCGACCTTCCAGCGTCCGACCTGGAGAAGATCCGTTATGCAGTAAAGGAGACAGACAGCACGCTCTCTCTCACCCGCGAGTCAACTGAACTCTTCGGGAGTGTGAAGCCGATGCCTTATCCGCAGATGGAGGCAATCGAAGGGTTTCTCGTGGAGTGCTACGATGCCGGCAAATGGGTGAAGACCTGGAACACGGAGCTGGTCCCACGTCTTCCGGAGCGGGTCAGGATAACCATCCGGGTCCGGCAGGGCGACCAGACGGTGGAATTCACTACCCTTGCCCGGCCCAAGGGGCGGCAGTCGTGAGACGATCGGAGTCCGAGCGGGGCTTCGCCCTCATCCTGACCCTCGTGGTGACTGCCCTCCTCATCGCAGTGACCACCGAGTTCATCCATGGGGTTTATGTGGACACGTCGCTCCACCGCAACTTCGTGAACCTGCAGCAGGCAAGCCTCATGGCCGAGGGAGGGGTAACCGGCGGGATTTCGCTGCTGCGGAACCTTCGCACCTCCGGCAATGACCAGGGGCTGCAGCAGCTCCTTGCTGATCCCGTTCAATTTGAAGATGAAAAGGGACGGGTGAGCATCACCATTGAGGAAGAGGACGGCAAGCTCAACCTGAATGCCGTCACCCTTCCCAACGGTGACGAACATGTATTTTACGGCCCTGCGGAACGCCGGCTGCTGACCGCTCTCAAGCTGCCGACAGCGCTTCACGACTCGCTGGCCGATTGGCTGGACGCCAATGACGAGCCGCGGCCCGACGGCGGAGAATCTGCCTACTACCAGTCACTGAGCGCCCCCTATGCCCCCCGCAACGCCCCCTTTGCCACCTTCGGCGAACTGGGGCTCGTCCGGGGAGTGGAACCCGCCGTCCTGGAGCGGCTCCGTCCCTTTGCCACGGTCTTCGTCGACGGGGGGGCCATCAACGTGAACACCGCTCCCCTGCAGGTGCTCATGGCACTTGACGAGGGCATCAGCGAAGGAATCGCCCGGGACATCATGCAACGGCGCCGCATAAAGCCATTCAAAAGCGTTGGGGAATTATCCGAGATTCCCGGCATGGAGACAATCGCCGGGAAACTGTCCGGCTTTGCCGGCGCTCGGGGAAGCACCTATCGTCTCGTTTCCCGGGCAGCGGTGGGCGACGTGACCAGACTTGTGGAAGCAGTGGTGAACCTTGACGGAACCCAGCCCCGCTATCTCTACTGGAGAGAGTACTGATGACTTATCTGATTCTCGAATGGACCGGCACGGACCTGGTGGCAAGCCGTTTCTTCACCCGGGCGGGTGAACTGGTGTTCCAAGGGCGCGAAAGCCGCCCTGCCGCTTCGGAGGCCGATCTGACCGCGGCGCTCCGGGAACTTGCCTCATCCGACGACGACTGCCGGCCGGTACTCGCCATCCCGCTGGGCCGGCTCTTCAGCCGGGAAATCGATCTGCCGATCCATGAGCGGGCCAAGATCCGCCTGCTCCTTCCCCTGGAGCTGAAGGGAGAAACCGCCCTGGAGAATGAGGATCTGGTCTTCGACGGTCTGCCCCTGGCCGCCGAGGGGAAGGTGCTGGCGCTCTGGGCGCGCAAGCGGGAGATTGCCCACCTTGTCCAGGCATGCACCGAGGCGGGAATAGACCCCGAGGTGGTAACAACCGCCCCCATCCACTGGGAGGAACTTCTCTCTTCCGACGCAGCCGAAGCGACCCTGGCCGTCACCGACGGCACGGCACTGGCGGTGTACGGGAACGGCAAGCCCCTCTTTTTCAGGGCTCTTGGCAGGGACGAGGGGGAACTATCCCGCACCCTGGCGGCGCTGGAAATGGCCAGGCAGGTACGGATTGAACGGCTCTTCCGGCACGGCTCTCCCGTGGGCAACGCGACTGCGGAAGCAGCGGGAGCACCCATGCTGGCGCTGCCCGTAACCGACAGCCTAGCAGCCGCCTTCGGCGGGGATGAGGCGGCCGCTCGGGAAAGTGCCGGCGCATGGGCGTTGGCGCGTGCGCTCCAGACCGGGCGGATCGGAACCTTTCGC
Source organism: Geobacter sulfurreducens PCA (assembly GCF_000007985.2). Lineage (NCBI taxonomy): Bacteria > Pseudomonadati > Thermodesulfobacteriota > Desulfuromonadia > Geobacterales > Geobacteraceae > Geobacter > Geobacter sulfurreducens. The sequence continues at coordinate 352,054 of NC_002939.5, read as the reverse complement.
GCAGGCGAACTCGCCTGGACCAGAGGACGTGAGCAACTCAAGCGTCAACTCCGCATCCCCGCGATCCTGACAGTGCTTCTGCTTCTGCTCCTTGCCGCCGACGCCGGCATCCGCTATACCATGGTGAAGCGGGACCTGGCATCGGTGGACGCGTCCATTGCCGCCCTCTATCGGGAGGTTTTCCCCGGACGGAAGAAGAGTGTTGACGAATTGGGTGAACTGAAGGCTGAGATCCGCAGACTCGGCGCGGCAGGCGCAGGGAGCCACATCCTGAATACCCTGCGGGGATTGGCAAAGGCCAAAGGCGACGACGTGACCGGCCTTTTCGAAGTGGAGATCGACGGCACGGCAGTGCGCCTCAAGGGAGACGCCCGCTCCAGCCAGGCAGTCAGCCAGTACCGCGACCGACTTGCCGGCGTCCTGGCCGGAGCAGAGGTGGGACAGATCACGGCAAAACCGGACGGGTCCGTCACGTTCTCCCTCAGGGGGACCATCAGCGAGGTGGCGAAATGAGTGCGCTTAACAGAATCCGCGACACATGGAACGACATGGATCGCCCCACCCGCTTGCGCTGGGGCTACGGGGTCATAGCCATCCTCGCCCTCGCCGTGATTTTTTCCTTCGTGTACAACCGGATCGGCCTTCTGGAGAACAAGCGGCAACGACGTGAAGCGGACCTGGTGGAAATGCTCCGCCTGAAGGGGCGCTACCAGGAGGCCCGCAGCACATCCATGCGCCTTGCAAACAGGCTGGCCGCGGTCCGCGCAGACGATTCGCCCGCAAAGCTCGTGGAAGAAACCGGCATCCGCGGCAAATCGCTTCGCATCACCCCTCTCAAAACCGAACTGAAAAACGGTTTTACCGAGGAAGCAGCCGACATCAAAATTGACAGTCTCACGGCAAATGAAGCCGTCAATCTCCTTCACCGCATCGAGAAGGGCCAACGCCCCGCCATTATCAGAAAAGCATTGCTGCGCACCCGCTTCGACGACCCGTCAAAACTCGACCTGACTCTTACCGTGGCACTGCTGCGCGGCGCACCTCAGGGGGCGCGATGACGGCACAGCGCTGGCTCGCCTGGGGCGCCGGCATCATCGCCGGCCTGCTCCTCATCCTAATCTTCACCCTTCTTCTGGTCCCCTCGCGGGAACTGGAACAGCTGACCGTCCGCTGGTTTGCCCGGCAGGGTTACGACTTCAGCGCGTCCGACTTCGGCAAGGCGTTTCCGCTGGGCGTTTCCGCCCGGGGTGTTACCATTGCCGACAACCGGGGGCCGCTCCTGCGGTTGGACACTGTCCGGACGCGACTCGAACTCCTGCCGCTTTTGGCGGGAAAAGTCTCCGTTGACGTGGACGGCTCTATCGGCGCGGGACAGTTCGACGGCACCTTCCGGCCCCGGGCCGGCACGGGGGTTTTCTCCGCACGTGACGTTCGCCTGGAGGACATCCCCTTTTTCCGGACCGCCACCGACGCCGATATCAAAGGAGTGATGACAGCTGACGCCACCCTTGCCGGCACGGGGCGATCCAAAGGGGGCGAAGTGAAACTGGCGGTGAAGGGAGCGCACATCCGCGGAGCAACGATCAGCGGTGTTCCTCTGCCGGACGCCGTGTACGAAACGGTGCGCGGCATGGTCAGGGTAGCCGGCGGCAGGGCAACCATCGACAGCTTCTCCCTCCAGGGAGAGGACGTCTACGTCCGCCTGAGCGGCACCATGCCCCTCATGGCTCCCATGGGGAACTCGCCCCTCAATCTGTCCCTGGAGCTGATGCCCCGGCCCGCATTCCTGGACCGGCAGAAGCTCGTCTTCACCCTTCTGGCAAAATACCTGATAACGCCGGGTCACTACCGGCTGCCGATCCGGGGAACCCTCTCAAAGCCTCTTCTTCAGTAACGCCCTGCCTCCACTGCCGTCCACACTCGCACAGATCATTCTTTTCGCGCCAGCGCCAGCAGCCCTTGCACCCGTTCAACCACCGGCGGGTGGGAATAGTGAAATGCTGCGTAGAGGGGGTGCGGATGGAGATTGGAGAGATTTTCCCGGGAAAGTTTAACCAGCGCCGTAGCGAGCGATGCGGGATTTTCGCAGAGCTCCACTGCGAATCGGTCGGCCTCCCGCTCCTGCCGGCGCGACAACCAGGCAAACAGGGGCGTGAGCGGAAAGAGCGCCAAGGTACCGATGAAGCCGACGATCACGAGCCGGGCCGGAAACGTCGCCTCCGTCATCCCGAGAAGTCCGGGCAGCCCCTCCCATGATGTGACCCGCCACGCCAGCCAGGCAGCGGCAAGGGCACCTGCCTGACCGGCAATAAGCCTCCGGCGGATGTGTCCGAGCTTCCAGTGGCCGATCTCATGGGCCAGGACCGCCAGAATCTCCGCGTGGGTCATCTGGCCCAGCAGCGTATCGTACAGCACGATGCGCTTCACCCGGCCGATGCCGGTAAAGTAGGCATTGGAGTGGCGGCTGCGCCGGGAGGCATCCACCTGCATAACCCGGCTCACCCTGAGTCCGGCCCGCTCGGCCATGGCACGGATCTCTTCTTCCAGCCCTTCGGTCTTCACCGGCTCGTAGCGGTTGAACAACGGCTCGATGACATACGGTGAGAGGTACATGAGAAACAGGGTCAGAAACGCGAGAAAGCCCCAGACCCAGAGCCACCAGTGCAGGGGACTCCATGCAACCAGGGCGAAAGCGCCGGAAATCATGAGCGTGGCAAGCGTCATTGAAATACATGTCGACTTAAGCAGGTCGGACCACCAGAGCTTCGGCGTTATGGTGGTAAAGCCGTACCGACGCTCAATGACGAATGTTTCATAGAGTCCGAAGGGGATCGCCAGTGCACTCTGAACGAGGGAGAGAAGCAGAAAGAAGACGACACCCCCGAGGATGAACGAGGAGGTCAGCGAGGCAACCCAGCGGTCGAAGAGAGGAAGGATCCCCGCGAAGAGAAACCCGACAAGGAGGCCGCTGTCGACCAGTGATTCCGCAATCCCCAGGCGACTCCGGTCGAGGGTATAGGCAGTTGCAGTGCGAAGGCTCCCTTCATCCACCGCGCCGGCGAAGCCATCGGGGACCGTTGTACCCTGGCGCCTGAGATGTTTGAGGTTCATTATGCGGAGCAGATGCTCGAAGGTGAGGACCGCGAGGTAACAGGCGAGGATCGTCAAAGTCATGGGGGAAGGATACATCAGGGGACAACGGTTGTCGAGAATTGGGCCTGGAACGGAAAAGGGGAGGAGCTGTTGCCCCTCCCCGTGCATGCACCGAATGATCGCCGTGTCAGTGCGAAACCGTCCCGTCTTCCACAATCGCGTCATACTTGTAGCCGCCGCCGAAATCCTTGTCCTTCCTGAGCGTTCCGGTGACGGTGACCACTTCGCCCAAAGCCGGGAGGTCCTGGGTCGTCACGGTCAGATCATGGCTTCCCTTCGAGCTGTCGCCGGAGCCGTCCTGAAGATGCAGCCAGTTCTTACCCATGATGCCGGCCGACACCTTGGTCACCTTGGCCCGGACACTGATCGTCTTGCCGTCAAGTTTCTCCCTGTTGCCATGGAGCTCGGCAACAGTGAAGCCATTGGCCCCAGCGGCCTTTTCTACAGCAATCTTCTCTGCGGGAGTGACCACCCCCCCCTTGCTTCCAGCCGAGCTCTTTCCCTTGGTGCTTGCGGCCTGGGTCGCCAGCCCCTCGGAAAAATAGATACTGTCAAAGGTCCGGTTAAGGGCTTTACTGAAGAACTGTTGCATCTCCATGCCCGGCTTGAGAGTCACCTCGCGGCCGACCTCGAGTGAAGTCTCGGGAATGGCGGCCCATACGGTCTTACCGTCCCGCTCAAGACTGACGTAGGTATACCCGCCGCTGTTGAACGTCTCCACAACCTTGCCTGCCAGAGGGGTACTCTGTACAGAGACCGCCCCACCCCCGCCCATGCCGCCCATGGAGCCGAAGGCGTGGGCATCAATGGACTGGGATGCAAGCAGAATCATAAGAACAAAGGCATTCACATACTTCATGGTTGACTCCTTGCGGTAAATTTGCGTGACCTGGCTCTTGCCGCTTGGTCACGTGCTTAAAAGACTACCGTTTCCACGAGAAAATCACAACGTTTTTCCTCTTTTCTTCAGCATTTCGCCCCCATGCCTCCAGTCAAAACCACAAAATAAACAAAACATTGTTCTGGCATAGTCAATCACCACCGTATTATTAATTGCTATATTTTAATTGTATGCAACTAAGTCCATCAACCAGCCGTTATCACGGAGCGTTGTCCGATTAATCATCATTAACTATCTTGTTCGATATCACAAAATATGTTATACAGCGACACTTCGCCGGCACCATTGAAAGGTGCGGATCGAATCCGACACACGCCACAGCGCAGTCACCAGGGAGGGATCATGGCGCAGGAAGCGCTCTGCAGGAAACGACATGAAGGATTCAACGGATCGATGGTTGGGGTCTCACTGGCAGACCTGATCCAACTCAAGGGAACCAACAGGTTCTCCGGTTGCATCTCAGTCGAATTCGGAGGGCGGTGCGGTGTTATTTTTTTCCAGGATGGCGAGATTGTCCACGCCGAAAAAGGCAGCTGCGAGGGAGAAGAGGCGCTCCAACGGATCATGCGCTGGCCGGGCGGACGCTTCACTGCCTACCCCCACCTAGCTACCGATCGCCACTCCATCAGGAAGAACCGGCAACACCTTCTGCTCGATGCGCACCGGGCCATGGATGAACGTCATCGGCACGTCGATCCGAAGGGGGAACGGGCTGAACAAACGCCGCTGCGCGAGCGGATACGTGCAATCGGGATGGTATCCGACGCCATCACCCTTGACTTTGACGGCGTACCCACGGACGAAAAAAGCCCTTCGGCGGACCGCTTAGCCGCCGGGGCCTGCTTCCTCGCCCGCCTGGCAGACCGGATCGGGTCGCGCCTCGGAACCGGGAGCCCCACCTCGATGGTCCTTGAAGGCACAAGAGAACATCTGTTCATCTATACCGGCAAGCATCATCTTCTCGCCGTAGCCGCCGGTGCAGACCATCAGCCCCCCATGGTTGAAGAAGCAATCCGCCGCGCCGTGCAAACCGCGTGACATGAGACAGGCGCTTGCAGAACTCAGCGTGCTTCCCGGTGCCATCGGCAGCCTCGTCACGGATCGCGGCGGGAAGATCCTCGAACGAGTGTTTCCTCCTCTCTTTGATGACACGACCCTGTCTGCGGTCTCGGAAGACCTGGCTGAATGCGTGATAACCCTCGGCATCTCGTCCGTCAGCACAGAAACGCTCTTCCTCCGGTACACAGAGGGAATCGTAGCGATAAAACCCCTCGACGACGGCCTGCTTCTGCTCCTCTGCACCAGAGAATCCAGCGGCAAATCAATCACTTGCGCCATTGACGCCGCAGCAGCCCGACTCCGGAGGGTGATGTCCCCAGCCCCCCCTTCCGTTCAGGTCGGCCCGAATGGGCCGGCATCTGACCGGCTGGCAATCGCTATGTCATCAGAATCTTACCCCGCAAAATAAGAATCTCGAACGCCAGCACCCCTTTCCGGGCAATGGTTTGTGCTTCCGACAACCGAGCCCCCAAGGCGACCATCTCCCCTGCGGCACAGAGGATGGTAACCACACGCCTCCCCATCACCATGGGCACGAGCATCAGCCCCGGCGCGCCAGCCCCGCCCAAGGCCTCCGCCAACCGCCGGTCAGTCGGCATGTTGCCCGGCGGGCCGAGATACACACTCCGCTCCTCAACCACTGTCCGGACATGTGATGCCTCCTGAAGCGATATCCTCAGCTGCCCGAACTCCCGCAACCGCTCATGACCGGCAACCGCTTCCCACCCTGCGGCCATATCCCTCATGACGAGCAGCAGACCGGCGCAACCAAAGAGGCGGCCGGCATAGTCCACCAGGGCATCGGCCACAGCGTCGCGTTCGCGGCAGTCGGCAAGCGTCCGGGAGAGAGCGTCAATTGTGTACCGTTCGGCCGCCTCGATACGATTATCATCGATGTCGCCCCCTTCCCAGGGGAGATACTTACCATTGTCGGGCAAGGTTGAAAAATCGACCACATCCCGGCGCATGAGTTGCTCCGCAGGCCGCTTGGTCCCATAAGTACATCTGCGTCCCCCCAGAGTCTCCGATACAGGCAGGGCACGCACCTCGCGCCGGATGCCGTAGTATTTCTCCAGTGCCATGAAAAGCCGGATTTCCGGAGCGACCATCGGCACAATGACAAATCCCGTACGAAAAGCGATTTCATCAATGGCCGGCAGATCCGAGGGGTCGGCCATGACGAGCCTGAGCCGTCGCCCGTCGACCCCGAGGGGGACGATCTTGTAGCGTTCAACCATATCACGGGGAACAAGGGACAAAAGGTGATCGGGCACTGCCATGAGCTCGTCGGGATCGACACAGGGAACCCGAAGCTTTTCGCTCAGGACCCGGGCGAGCTCTTCCTCACCGATCACCCCCATTTCAATGAGGTTCGTTCCGAGCCTGCCCCCGAAGATCACCTGCCCTTTCAGGGCCTCATCCAGTTGCGTATGGGTTATCATTCCGGCTTTGATCAGCATCTCGCCGAGGCGTATCGGCATAGGTCCCTCCATGTCGGGGAGGCCCCGGCGTACCCCCCATCGCCGGCGTCCCGCTGAAATCAAATGCAATCATTCCCGACCGCCTTTACGGACGCCCCGGACAGGCATTCCTCACCGGGCCGGCGGCACGAGGGGTGCAGCAGGAGCCGCAGGGGCAAGAGGGACGACCGGGGCATCGGGAGAGTGGGGAGGTCGGACACCCTGTCGATACAGAGGGGTGTCCGCAGCCGGCCCATCGGTGGGCTCTGCCGGGCGATCATGGCTCGTAGCGGGCCAGAGCACTGAGGAAGCAGGGGCCCCGTCGGAGTATTCAAATGAAGCAGGGAGCGGAAGACTGTTGTCGTGTCGCGCGGTAACTGTGCCGGCAATAACGACCAGAAGAAAGCAGACGGTGAATGCGCCGTAAAGGTTCCGCACCAGCCGGTTCGCCGGGATGATCAGATTGTGGGCAACCCCGAAGAACAGCGGGACCAGCAGCAGCTCCAGTGCCGCCAGAGCAGCACTTGCCGTGGCCCCGTAGAGATGAGTGAAGCGGACGGCGCAGACGCCGCAGAGCAGGAGGAAGAGCCCGTTGGGAAACGTGACGAGTGAGGAGAAGGGGAATCCGGGGCTTCGACCCGCCGACCAGGTCCCGGATTGCAGTCCTGCATGTGCGCTGGCCGACATATCAGGCCCGAGCTTACGGCAGGCATCGATCCGGTGATAAGCCTCGATGATCAGGCGCAGCCGCTCTTCTGCATTGCGGCGGCGCACCGGGTCATTGACAAAACGATCGGGATGGCAGGCGGAAACGGCTGCGCGAAAGGCACGCTTCGCCTCGTCGGCGGAAGCGCCGGGGCTGAGACCGAGCAACCCGTAGCAGTCGCGGAGATCGTCCATGGGGAATCAGTGCCGCGAGGCGTAACCACGCGACGGCAGAGAACGCAATGGGACAGGAATTCGAAGAGCCGTTCGCTAGTCCTTTTCGATGAAACCGTAAAATTCTTCGATTACGCCTTGGCGATCAGCGCCGGTTGTCGTAACCGCCGTATCCGAGTGAACCAGGGAGTCCATGTCGATCTTTCGGAAGTTGAGGCCGATGCCGTCGTCGGTTATCCGTACCACGCTCGCCTCAAGGCTGAACGAGAGCTCCGCGGACGATCCGAAGAAAAACATGGAGACATCAACCTGCTCGTTGATGGGAATTTTCTGGTCTGTACGCACAAAGAGGCCCTTGAGGCTCACGTTTTCCACTTCCGCCCTGAAGCTCGTTCCATTGTGCCGGATTATCGCCTCGCTCCTGAAATCGATCCGCTCGAACTTTCTCTTTTCCACCTTACTCCTCCGCCTGCCTGCCGAAACTGGTTGTCACTGTCAACCATATCGTCCATTCCGGGCAAAACTTTAGGACATTACTCCGCTGCCGGTGCCCGGCCACGCGTATACAGCATACATTGTCGCCATACTAGCAGAACATCAGGGGGTTAGACAGAAAAAAAGCCGGAGATGCTTCTCACAGCCCCCACTTGTACCGAAGATATTTGGCGGTCTGCTGATAGCCCTGTTCCATCAGAAATTCCCGCTCGTCCGCCGTAACGGAAAACGAGAGAGAAGGCACCATGCCACAATGGATGGTGATGGTGTCCTTCCAGCGGGCCCCCTTGAGAAACTCCCGATCCATGGAGTGAAAGAAGATGTTCAGGAGGTCGCCCGCGTAGCGGCGCAGGGTCATGACGGAGGAGGAATGGTGGTTCATGCTTCTTTTGGAGAAGGTCCGCAGGACGAGGGTCTTGCCCGCTTCGGCACACTGGCTCTCGATCACGCTCGCCATGAGGGTGCCGTCGATGAGCACGTGCTCCTTGCCGCGCACGACGAATTTCTTCCAGGCAAAGATAAAGGGAATGGCCGCGGAGAAGCGGACCGCGGCGGAGACCTTCAACCGGGGCGCATTGTCGGCCGAAAGGACGAAAGGAGCGTGGTTGAGGATATCCGTGGTAATGACAGCAAGCGGGCTGCGGCGCAAATCTGCCAGACAAACGCCGCCCAGCCGCTCGTCGAGCCACCGCTCAAGCGCATCGCCCCGGCAGATCCCCATGCCGGAGAAGACTCCGCGCGGAGAGAAGTCACGAAACAACTCCGTGTCGGTTTCGAGGGCAAGCCGCTTCAAATCGGCGGTCGGCATGCCCGCGGCATACAGGGCGGCGATGATGCTGCCCGTGGACGCTCCGATGATCCTGCCGATGGGAACGCCGATCTCCTCCACGGCCCGCAGAGCGCCGATGAAAGCATAGCAGCGAATTCCCCCTCCCACGAGCATGAGGGTTACCGGCTCATCTACTCCGGTCGGGCGTGGTTGGCGGTTATCCATGGTGACCGTTACCTCCGGCAAATTCCGGCGCTCAGGGTGCGCCTGTCGTCATCGGACAGAGGCCGGCTGCCAGCCGGCCCGTGCCGTCAGCAAATGCGCGGCAACTGCTCGCCCGCAAGCATCTCCACTGCCCTTACGCCCCCGACCGATGTCTCCAGCCGGAGCTTTCCCCCGCCCGCATCGGTGACTTCACCGATGATCGCGGCAGCCCCTCCGCAGGGATGCGTCTTCATGCGCGCCAGAACCCGCTCGGCGGCCGACGGGGCCACGGCAACGAGAAGTTTGCCCTCGTTGGCCACGTAAAGGGGATCGAGACCCAGGATGGCACAAACCCCCTTCACTGGCCCGGCCAAGGGGATGGCTTCCTCGCGGATCATGATCGTAACATCGGACTGGAGGGCTATCTCCTTGAGAGTGGTGGCGACCCCTCCCCGGGTTGGGTCGCGCAGAACATGAACATCCCCGCCGCCCTCGGCGATGATGTCGGCCACCAGCCCGTTGAGAGGGGCACAGTCGCTGACGATGTCGGTCAGGAGCTCAAGCCCCTCCCGCTTCGCCATGACAGCAATGCCGTGGTCCCCCACGGTGCCATTGATGATGATCCGGTCGCCGGGGCGGGCACAGGCGCCGGAGATGGTGAAGTCGTGCTCCACCAGTCCGATGCCCGACGTATTGATGAAGATCCGGTCGGCCTTGCCCCGGGGGACGACCTTGGTGTCGCCGGTGACGATCCTTACCCCGGCGGCATCGGCAGCCTGGCGCATGGACGCAAGGATGGTCCCGAGGTCGTTCCTGCTGAATCCCTCCTCGATGATGAGGCCGGCACTCAGGAACAGGGGACGCGCGCCCATCATGGCCAGGTCATTGACGGTCCCGTTGACCGCCAGGGTTCCGATATTGCCGCCCGGGAAAAAGACGGGGTCAACAACGTAGGAATCGGTGGTGAATGCCAGCCTGCGGCCGTCGGCATCCACCAGGGCCGCGTCGTTCTGACCCGCCAGGGATATCCCCGACAGAGTGGGGATGATGAGGTCGTCCAGGAGTTGGTGGGATAGCTTTCCGCCACTGCCGTGACCGAGCAGAATGAGTTCCTTGTTCACAGGGTTCTCCGGTTGTTGAATTATTGCCCGTACTTGTAGGCCGCCGCGCAGGTCCCCTCGCTGGAAACCATGCAGGCGCCCACGGGCGACTCGGGGGTGCAGGCGTTGGCAAACAGGGGACAGTCGAAGGGTGTCACTTTCCCCTTGAGGATCTCCCCGCAGAGACACCCCTGGTGCTCTTTGGTCTCTTCGACCTCCACCGCGATCTCCCGCTCGGCGTCGAAGGCGGCGTAGGCATCGGCGATCCGGAGGCCACTTCCCGGAATGATGCCGATCCCCCGCCAGGGTGCGTCAAAGGGAGTGAATACCTGGGCGAGTACGTCCAGGGCCTTGCGGTTCCCCTCCCAGGTGGCCACACGGCTGTACTGGATCTCGACCCGGGGCTTTCCCTCCACGACCTGGCGGACAAGCATCTCCACCCCCTGCATGACGTCGACCGGCTCGAAGCCCGTTACCACACAGGGGATGCCGAACTCCTCGGGAAGGAAGCGGTACGCGTCGGCACCGATTATAGTGCTGACGTGGGCCGGGCACAGGTAGCCGTCGATGCCGAGCTCGGGGTCATTGGCCAGAACACGCATGGGGATCGGCATGGTCTTGTGGGCAGCCAGGACGAAGTAGTTGGCAAGCCCCTGCTTCCGGGCCGCGAGAATGCTTCCGCCGATGGCCGGAGCCGTGGTTTCGAAACCAACCCCGAGAAAAACCACTTTCCGGTCCGGATTCGCCGCCGCCAGGGCAACGGCGTCGAGCGGGGAATAGACGA